>JBDHDH010000111.1:0-11375 GCA_039591615.1 Gemmatimonadota bacterium
ATCTCGAGCCGCAGCCACGCTGGACGCTCTACTGGTCCACCGTCGTGGATCCCGAGATTCTCCGCCGTCATCTCGAAGCCCTGGATCCGCTGCACCGCGGGATTCGTGCGGCCCTCTACGCCGCAGCCGGCGTGCGCGTGAATCCCCTTTCCCAGATCGGAGAACGGAGCGGGCTCGACCATCTTCCTTTTCTGCGGATGGTGCTGCCGGCTCGTCTGCTGGAGCGTGAGTTCGGCATCCCCGCCAGCTCGCTTGCGGTCGCGCAGTCCCCACGATCACTCGCGCCCTCGACTGCGCTCGTCCTCGCAGGTAGCGGCGTCCGAGTCATCGCGTTCACGGATGGCGGCGACGAGTTGATTCAGCGGCTCGGCGGCCCGGGGGATAAGGGTGTTTGGACGGTCAACTCCCGGGTGACGGGACAACCCGACGAGCTGGGGTTTGGGGATTCGGACGCCGAGATGACCGCGTTCGTCGAGCGCTGGCTCACCGCCACTCCCCCACTGCGTTCTGAGCGCGTCGGGTCCCATGCCGTCTTCGTGATCGGTGACGATCCCACCGCGGCACCGGCAGCGTTGGCCACAGTCCGGCGCTGGAACGGACGCTTCGCCTATCCTCGGATTGCGATCGGCGAATATGCAGACCCGTTCCCTCGAGCGCCGTCTGATCAGACATCGGCACGACGTACGGTGGCGGTGGGAGTGGCCACCAATGTCACCGAGGAAGCTCTCTCACTCGCGGAACTCGAGGCGCTACGGGTGACCAGGGAGCGCATGGTGGTCGAGCGCGCAGACGGTCTCGTCTCCACTGCGGCGGCCGTGTTGGGTAGACCCGGCGCGGGACTTCAAGCCCTCACAGAGGCCTTAGCGGTCCGATTCTCGGGCACCCTCGTTTTCAACACGGCTCCCTTCACGCGCACCGACGTCGTGACGCTGGAGGACGGTCGAGACGCGATCGTCACCGACGTGCCTGGCTTGGGTTACGCGTTCGTCGTCGGCCAGGCACTAACCGGTGCGCATCGACAGATCGATCACGGCGGATGGCGTGAGAGCCCCCTCACGATGGATCCGGTAATCGAGGGCGCGGTGTTGCGGGTCACACTCGACCGCGACACCGGTTCCGTGGCATCGCTCGTCGACCGGCGTGATGGCACGCGCCTGTCGGCCGCCCCCAACCGGTTCAATGCCATCGTAGGAGCTCGCTTCGAGGCGATGACCCGGGAGTCACTAGCTGGCGTTGGGAGTCGATTCGTGGTTCAGCGGCGGCTCGGGGACGGAGGCAGCGTACGAACCGAGTATACGCTCTTCGAATCACTGCCATGGTTGCACGTGAGGAATCACTTCGACCCCCTCGGCGCACCTCGGACCATTGCGTACCGCTTCGGATTCGGCTTGGCCAATGCCGAGGTATCGTGGGGCGTTCCCGTCGGCTGGCAATCGGGCCGCGCACCACTCGATGTTCAGCACCACCTGCGTTGGCTTCGTCTTGCAGCGGACGAACGCGCAATGTTGTTTCGTGGGTTCCAAGCATCGGCATTCTCGGTCGACCAGAGCGGCACGCTCACCAGCCACGCTCCTCCGGGTACCTCCACGTATCGCCTGGCATTCGACAATCAGCCCCGTTCCCTTTCCCACGCCCGGCAATTCGCCTGGGAGAGCGAGCCATTTGTCACGGAGCCGGCCAAAGGGGGTGTCGGTGGCCGCTTGCCCACCTCGGCACCATTACTGGTACTGGAGCAGGACGACATCGCGCTCTTGGGTGCCAAGATGGCAGACGATGGAGACGGGGCCATCGTGTACCTTCAAGAACTTTCCGGGTCTTCGCGAGCCGTGTCGCTGCAACCTGGGATTGTCCGGTTTCGTAGCGCTCGCCGTGTGGACTTCGTGGAGCGTGATCTCGGACCCATCGACAGGATGCTTGGTGCAGGGATCCTCGTCCCGCTGTCTCCACATGAAGTCGCCGGGGTACGTCTTCAGGGACTTTCGCTGAGCGGGGGTTGAACGTGGCTCGCAGGCCAGGGTATATCTCCGAAGGTATTCGCGCCGGGCTGCGTTCGGTGAGCAGGCGTGCGACACACGATTGAAAACGAGGTTATCAGCTAGGTATGATCGCACAACCGAGAACCCTTGCAGAATTGAAGCAGACCGAGTGGGCGGATCCACGTCGCCGTGCGCGCACGGTCAAGGACGAGATGCGTGAGAACCTCATCTGCATGCTCGAGGAAGGCAGAGAGGTGTTTCCGGGGATTGTCGGCTATGAGGACACCGTCGTTCCGCAGGTCATCAGCGCGATCCTTGCCCGACACAACTTCATCCTCCTGGGACTGCGGGGACAGGCCAAGAGTCGCATTCTGCGCGCTCTCGTGAATCTCTTGGATCAGGAGGCACCGATCCTCGCAGGCAGTGAGGTGAACGACGATCCGTTTCGTCCGATTTCCAAGCATGGGCGGCAGTTGATCGAAGAGCACGGAGACAACGTGCCCATCGAGTGGATCCATCGCGACAACCGTTATGTCGAGAAGTTGGCAACGCCAGACGTGACGATAGCCGACATCATCGGTGACGTGGACCCCATCAAGGCGGCCCGGGGTGGCCACATTCTGTCCGACGAACTAACCATCCATTTCGGCCTTCTTCCTCGAAGCAACCGCGGGGTCTTCGCCATCAACGAGTTGCCGGATCTCGCCGGGAAGATTCAGGTCGGGCTCTTCAACATCATGCAGGAGGGTGATGTCCAGATCAAAGGATATCCAATCCGTCTGCCACTGGATGTACTCTTGGTGTTCACTGCCAATCCCGAGGACTACACTGCACGGGGCAAGATCATCACTCCGTTGAAGGATCGTATCGGCAGCGAGATCATCACACACTATCCGGCTACCATCGAGCACGGGATGACCATCACCGCGCAAGAGGCGTGGTTCGACCGCACGCGACGGCCGGTACACGTTCCAGACTTCATCCGGGAAGTCGTTGAACGCATCGCATTCGAGGCGCGGGAGGACAAACGCATCGATCGCCGATCCGGTGTGAGCCAACGTGTACCCATCACGGTACTTGAAAACGTGATATCCAATGCCGAGCAGCGCTCCATCATCACCAAGGAGAAGCGGGTCGTTCCGCGAGTCTCGGATGTTTACGATGCGGTGCCATCGATTACCGGCAAGATCGAGCTGGAGTACGAAGGAGAGCTACAGGGAGCCGAGACCATCGCAAGAGAGCTAATCCGTCGCGCGGCGGGAAAGACGTTCGAAGCGCATGTGGGGCACGTCGACTGCGACGCCGTTGTGGAATGGTTCGATCAAGGGGGCGCTCTCAAGGTCTCCCAGAACGAGCGAGCCGATGTCTGCCTGAAGGGCTTCTCGACGGTTCCCGGCCTACTCGACGTGACCGAGGCAGGCGAGTTGGCGCCCAAGAAGGATCCGGCGACGGTGGTTTCCGCCTGCGAACTGATTCTCGAGGGTCTCGTTGCGCAGAAGCGCATCTCGCGAACAGATGAGCTCGGATATGCTCGTGCTCGTCCCGACGGTCCCCCACCTTTCAGCAAGGGGCACGGCGGCGGCAACCCCAACCTCTTTTCCTAGGCCGATGCGTGGCCGTAGTCACCATCTCCCGACAATACGCGTCGGGGGGCTCTGACATCGCGAAGCTCCTCGCACAGCGCCTCGGCTGGCCGGTCGTCGACAACGAGTTCGTCGACCGCGTAGCCCAAGAGGCGGGCTTGCCCCGGAAAGAGGTCGAAGCCCGGGAAGAGCGGGTACCGGGCCTCGTTGAGCGGCTTGCCCGTGCTCTTGCCATCTCATCACCCGAGGTGTTCGTCGCCGCGGGAGATCCCACCGAAGCGCCTTTTGCTCGCGAAGCGGAACTGGTTCGAGTCACCGAAACCGTCATCAATCGGACGGTGCGGGAGGGGAACGTCGTTCTCGTCGGACGGGGCGCGCAGGCGTATCTGGCTCAGCGCGAAGACACCTTGCACGTCTTCATCGTCGGCTCTCGGGAAGCCCGCGTCCAGGCCGCCATGTCCAGACTGGAAATGACGGCGAAGGATGCCGAAGAGGCGGTGGATCGCGCTGACGCCGGGCGCCGCCGCTATGTCAAGACCCACTACAACCGGCTCTGGGACGAGCCGGCAAACTACCATCTGGTGCTCAACAGCGACGTGTTCTCCTACGAGCAGATCGCCGATTTGATCGCGGCGGCGGTGAGGATGAGGGGTTGGTTCGATCGGGGAACCGACCAGCAGACAGACTGACAGATACAGGAACCGACGGAGTTGGGGATGCTCATCATCGGGTCTCCGCCAACTCCGGTGACCGGACGATCATCACGGCGGCATACAGCGCACAGACCGACCCTCCAACCACCAACGCTACCCCTGTTCCCAAGTGCTCCGCCGCCGTTCCCGCGCCGATCGCTCCGAACGGTGCAAGGCCAAGAAAGGCAAACGTGTAGAACGACACTACACGCCCCCGCAACTCATCTGGCGCCAGCATCTGAATCAAAGTGTTCGTGACCGCGGTCGTGGAGATCTGCGCGAAGCCGAGGAGGGTGAGGATGAGTAGCGCGACTGGAATCGAAGGGGCCACGCCGAACAACGCCACGAGAACGCCAAAGCCCACCGATGTCCACCGCATGATCCGGCCTCTCGGGACAGTGTGTCCGAACGCGGCAAGACCGAGGGCGCCGACGACAGCGCCGACCCCCACCGCCGCGGTCATCCATCCATACGCTTCAGCTCCGCCACCGAGGACATCCCGCGCCATGACTGGCATGAGCACCGCGAAGGGAAACCCGAACAAGCTCAAGACGGCGATGTTGCTCACGAGGAGCCCCGTGCGTCGGTCTGTCGTCACATACCGGATTCCGTCCCGGATCTGGCTCCATGTGGAGGTCGGCCTACTGACGCGACGAAACGGCGAAACGCGCATCATCAGGAGTGCAGCCAGCACGGCGATGTACGAAACAGCATTCACAAGAAAACAGATGCCGACCCCGACCGAGGCAATGATGAAGCCAGCGATCGCCGGGCCGACGACGCGGCTCGTGTTGAACGCGGAGGAATTGAGGGCAATCGCGTTCATCAGATCCCGCTTCCCGACGAGCTCCACGAAAAAGGACTGCCGCGCCGGAATGTCGAATGCAATGACGACGCCGAGTAGCGCGGCGAGGACCATGACGTGCCAGACCTCCACCACGCCGGTGAGTACGATGAACGCGAGCAGGGCTGCCAGAATCATCGCCGCAGTCTGCGTGCCTATCACCAGACGGTGCTTCGATACCCGGTCCGCCGCGACCCCGGCATAGAGTGTGAAGACGAGCACGGGTAAGGTGCTGAGGGCCTCAACGAGACCGACGTAGAACGCCGAATCGGTGAGGTCGAGCACGAGCCACGACTGCGCAATCCGATGCATCCACACGCCGACCAGCGAGACGATGTATCCCGAGAAAAACACCCGAAAGTTCCGGTGTCGGAATGCGGCAAATGGGGAAAAGCGCGGAGCGGGGGGACGGAGATCCAACGGGGCGGCGGACCGATTGACCGGCGGGCTCATTCCGTTCTCGACGCCGAGAGGTCGCTGCTCCGACTGCCCGAGGTAGAATGTCCGTTGGGGCGGAAAGGGCCGTCAGTCATTGCGGGAACCTTATTCCGCTTCCAGTTTTGAACGAAGAAGGTACAGAGGATCGCAGACATGCGTCATACGACATACTCGAAGTACATCCCTGAGCTGCTCGACGCGATCAACATGCAGGATCTGCTCGACCAGTTGAGCGATTTCCTGCTCCAGTCGGGGTTCGCCGGCGGGCCCTTCTATCACCCGTACTGGGGACAGTTCGGCGACGAGGAGGCAGATCGCTCCATCAACGCGCTGAAGGAGGCGATTCTGCAGGCGCTCATGGAGTCCGGCAAACTCACTCCCGAGATGCTCCAGGTGTTGCGGGGCGACAGCACCGGGGACGCTGACCGCGACGCACAGATCCAGCAGCAGATGGCTGATCTCCTCGATCAGATCGTCCAGCGTCTCGTTGACGAGGGGTACCTGAACATCGATCAGTCTCCACAGATGCCCGAAGGGCACCAGCAGATGTTCGGCCCTGGCGGACAAGCCCATTCGGCAGCGCGACAGGTGCACTTCAACCTAACCGAAAAGGGCATCGACTTCCTCGGCTATCGTGCTCTCCGCCATCTTCTAGGGAGCGTCGGAAAATCGAGCTTCGGGAGCCACGACACTCCGTACCTCGCTACCGGCGTCGAGGCCGAAGCCGTTTCCAAGCCGTACGAGTTTGGCGACACCCTCAACCTGGACGTGAGCGCCACCCTCGCGAACGCCATCGCCCGCACCGGACTGAAGGTCCCCATCGATCTCGACTACCCCGACCTCATGGTGCACCAGTCAGAATATCGCTCCAGCGCCGCCACGGTGCTGATGCTAGACTGCTCGCACTCGATGATCCTCTACGGTGAGGATCGGTTTACGCCCGCGAAAAAGGTCGCTCTCGCCCTGACCCACCTCATCAGAACGCAGTTTCCGGGGGACACGATCCGCGTCGTCTTGTTCCACGATAGCGCGGAAGAGATACCGCTCGCGAAGCTCACCCATGCGCAGGTCGGGCCGTATCACACCAATACCGCAGAAGGCCTCCAGCTGGCTCGGAGGATCCTACTCGCACAAAAGAAGGACATGCGGCAGATCATCATGATCACCGATGGAAAGCCGTCGGCCCTCACCCTCCCGGACGGGCGCATCTATGTCAACTCCATGGGATTGGATCCCCGAATCCTCAAAGCGACGTACCGCGAGGTAGCCATCTGCCGGCGGGCCGGAATCATGATCAACACCTTCATGCTGGCGCGCGAACGGGCATTGGTGGAATTCGTGAAGAGGGTCTGTGAGATCTGCAGGGGAAAGGCCTACTTCACGAACACGATGACCCTCGGTCAATACATCCTGATGGACTTCATGCGCCGAAAGACGCGGACCGTGCGATAGATGGGTGGACAGGAGGTCAGTCGCCCCGAACGACGGACGGACGGAGCCAATCGGTGCTGTCGTTCCGTCCTGCAACCAATTCCGACCCTCCGCCTCGAATGACCACCCGGCGCGCCTTTGTACACTGGACCGCCGCCGCCACGGTGTCCCTCGTTGCGGCCCCATCTCCGTTCGACATCCTCCGCCGGCCAACAAGCCGCAGCATCCAGGGCGCCGATTTCATCCTTCGAAACGCCCTGGTCTTCGACGGGGCCGGCTCTCCGCCGCGAACACTCGACATCGCCATCGCGGACGATCGCATCCATGCGGTGGGCACGCGGCTCTCAGCGTCAGGCGCTCGTGTCATCGATCTCTCGAGTCTCGCGCTCGCCCCGGGGCTCATCGACATCCACTCACACACGGACTTGGAGCTATTCGTCGATCAGAAAGCCGAGAGCAAGATTCGCCAGGGTGTCACGACGGAAGTGGCTGGACAGGACGGCGGTTCCATCGGTCCGTGGCGGCGGGAACGCGCGCGACAGGTGGCCGAACGCTACCGCCGTGATTTTGGGGTCGAGCTCGAGTTTTCGGACTTAGGGGGGTTCTTCGCTCAGCTCGAACGCACACCCGCCACGGTGAACATCGCCAGCATGATCGGTCACGGCACCATTCGGGAATACGTCATCGGTGCGATCGATCGGACACCGACGACGGACGAACTGGCGCAGATGCGGCAGCTCGTCGCGCGCGCAGTTCAGCAAGGCGCCTGTGGGCTGTCGAGCGGGCTCGAGTACGTTCCCGGTGCTTTTGCGGATGTCGACGAGCTGGTGACGCTGGCTTCGGAACTCCGGGGCACGGGGCTGCCGTACGCGAGTCACATGCGCAATGAGGACGACCGGCTGTTCGCCGCCGTGGAAGAGGCCCTGAACGTCGGGCGGGCGGCTAACGTTCCGGTCCACATCTCGCACCTCAAGGCACAGGGCCGGCGAAACTGGTGGAAGGCCGAGTCGGTGCTCGAGATGCTCACCGCCGCTCAGGCGGCGGGCCTCGACGTCGCATACGATCGCTATCCATACGTTGCCTATAGCACCGGCCTCTCGTCACTCTTTCCCGTCTGGTCGAGAGACGGCGGCACCGACGCGTTTCTCGGGCGGCTCAATGATCCCACACTCGCACCGCGTATCGAGGCCGCGGTACGCGGCAAGATCGATGGGCTGGGATCGTGGGACGCGGTTCAGATCACGTCGACTGGATCGCCGGAGTTCGCTTGGGCAGCCGGGCGGCGCCTCGGGACCCTCGCCAAGGAACGGGGCGTCGACCCGTACGCATTGCTCGTGGAGATCAGCGCGGGTGACCGCAGTCGCGCCGGCATGGTGGGTTTCGGCATGAGCGAGGAGAACACGGCACGGTTTCTCGCACACCCGCTGGGCATGGTCTGCTCGGATGGCTCGGCGCTCGCCACCACGGGACCGCTGGCTCGAGGTACCCCCCACCCTAGGAACTTTGGCACCTATCCTCGCGTCCTTGGCCACTACTGCCGGGAGCGAAACGTCATGCCGCTCGAGGTCGCGATTCACAAGATGAGCGGTATGCCTGCTAGACGGCTGAGACTCACGGGTCGAGGGGCGATTACCCCCGGAGCGTTCGCCGACCTCGTGGTCTTTGATCCCGATACCGTCGCCGACCGCGCGACATTTGAGAAACCGCACCAGTACCCAACCGGTATTCCCCATGTGATGGTGAATGGCCGCTTCGTCGTACGTGACGGCGAGCAAACGGGGGAGATGCCGGGGAGGGTCGTGAGACCGGGGGTGGGATAGGACGGTAGCGAGAAGGACAGAAGAGCATGGACCTCCGATCCCCCTTCTCCACCACCATCCTTCCACCATTCAACCCGAATTGCTGAATGTTCTCCCGTGCCGCACCAACCGGCGACGCGTCACCCTTGGGTGAGTGCTCGACCCATGGACGGGGTTCCTCGAATCCCCAGTCCCGCCGACGGTGTTCACGAAGTGAACGTAAGACCTTTCTTGACTCTTCCAACCAGTTTGTCCGCCAGTCTCGTCGGCTCGGCCAGTCTGTACTTCGTCGCGCTCTCGAGGACCACTTGCCGAGCCGTTTGCAGGTCGAGCAGGTGCCCGACACTCACGTAGACCGGACGGATATCGTGTTGCGTCCGGACCACGCAGCCGATGACTTCGCCGTCGGCTGTCAGCTCCGCCGTCGCTCCCTTTCGCCGGCCAGGTTCGCGATGGGCGCCAACCAGCCGACTCTTGGCGCAGCCGATCGACGGACTATCGCAGAGCACACCGATATGGCACGCGATGCCAAAGCGCCGGGGGTGGGCCAACCCATGCCCGTCGCACATGAGCACGTCGGGCTCGGTCTGCAGCTTCCGCAGCGCCGCCAGGATCGCCGGCGCTTCGCGGAAGGACAGGAGCCCCGGAACGTACGGAAACCGCAGCTCCCGAACTGCGACGCGCTCTTCGAGTACGCCGCCGGAATGAGCATCCCATATCACGATGCCCGCAATGCACAGTGCCCCGTCCTTCGTGAACGCATTGTCCACGCCTGCAACAAAACGAAGCCGATGGCGCCTCCCCGATCGCCGAACCCTCGACGCCAATGCCCGCTGAATTGCGATGGCTCGCCTTGGCGTTACGGCCCAACGGTGGGGCGCTTTGGGGATCTGCATGGGTGTCCCGTACAAAGCGTGTAAGCATGGATCGTCACGGTGCTATGCAACCGCACCACCAGTGCTCGTGCTGTGGCGCCGCCCCGATGGCTATTGTGTCCCAATCCCCAACGTGCTCATCTCGATGAAGTAGATCTCTCCCCAGCCACGTGAGAAGAACAAGTACCGTCCATCAGGCGTCACTAAAGGCGTGTATTCGAACTCCGGAGTGTTCGCCAGACGCCCCAGGTTGCGAGGCTCGGTCCAGGAGCGGCCCCTCCGGTAACTGATATAGAGATCACCCGACCCGTAACCGCCGTCACGCGTGGACGAGAAGATGATGTACGACTCGTCTGGAGCGATGTAGGGGTCGGCATCCGTGGCGGGAGAATTGACAATGGGGCCGAGGTTCTCGGCCGCCTGAAACTCGCCGTTCACGAAGCGCGACATGTACAGATCGACGCGTCCGAGCCCACCCTCTCTGCGAGACCCGAAATACAGGTTCCCGCTGCGGGCAACCGATGGGTAGTTGTCGTAGTCATTCGAGTTGACGAACGAGGCGAGCCGCCGGGCGCTGCCCCACGCCTGACCTTCTCGCTCGACGAGATAGATATCGAACGCCTTGTCGGGGCCCCCCGGATCCCCCGGCCTGGTGGATGCGAAGAAGAGCTTCGAGCCGTCGGGAGCAATGAACGGTTCTTTGTCGCTGTACCGGCCCGAGAACGACGCAACCGTCGCGGACGTCCACACCCCGCCTTTGAATTGCGAGTAGACGATGAACTCGTTCCCGTCGCGATTGTTACGCCTGGTGAAATAGATCGTCGTTCCGTCGGGAACGAAGGTCGGCCCGTATTCGTCGGCGTCAGTGTTAATCAAGCCGGGAGCGAACAGCGTAGCGCTCGCGACGGGTTGCCCGGACCGATAGGGATGCCGTTGCTGGGCGTCGGCGGGGCCAATGAAGAACACAAGCGCAACGGCTCCGACAACAAGGCATCGGTGCATGAGGAGCTCCGGAATTGCTTCCTGAAAAACGAGGGTTACCCTACCCCACATTCCCCAGATAGGCCCGTAATGCCGGGCTCACGCGCTTCCGAACAAGGGCGCGTTCGATGTCGTGACGCGTTAACACCCCCATCTCTGTGAGTGCTCTGAATTGGCCTCCTTCTCGGGCGGCCACGGGTACACCATCGCGGAACACCACCCGGTTCGATGCGAGGGCCGGGACACGATCCCCTGGAATCACGATCCCCGTGAGGTTGAGGGGATCGGCGGCGCTGATGCCGTACAGGTCTCCTGTGGGCTCAGATCGGCGAATAGCCCGAAGCCGCCCCACTGCCTCCGGAAGCGCGAACTGCTCGCCGGACGTCCCAGCTACAAACCGCCCTCCCCGGATCTCCCCCCTCGCCTCGAGTCGTCGGAACACGCGAAGCAACTCTCGCCACGGTGGGGCACTGCTCTCCCGCATGAGCAACCTGCGGAACACGACCCCGTACCGGCGCAGAAGCACCCACGCGTAGTCATCTGATCGAAGGTTGGTAGGTTCCAAGGCTGGAACGTCCGGCTTCCGTCGTTCCGTCGTTCGATCATCCCGCCGAAGCACCACCCACCTCCCGGCGGATTCGACCCCAAAAGGCGACGTCCTGTGCTTTCTGCGGCCGCCCCCGCGTGGGCGCCGCTTGCTGGATGGAATGAGGAGCGCCCGGAGTCCGGCAAAGCTGTCCGCAGAGACCAAACCGA
>JBDHDH010000112.1:0-15852 GCA_039591615.1 Gemmatimonadota bacterium
CCAGAGCTCCCCCGAAAGCGGTGTCGATGAACGCCTTGAGCGCCGCTCCGTTGGGCGCCCCGGAGATCCGGTCGGGATTTTTCTGCCTGGTATCGGCGAGGTCTTGGATGTCCAGCGCGACGAAGAAGAACGCCTTGTCGCGCACGATGGGCCCACCCAGGGTGAAGCCGACCTGGTGCTGTTGGAATTCGGGATCGCGGGTAAGGCTCAAGTGAGACGCCTGCGCCGAAAGGGCATCGTACTTCCCGAAATAATGCACCGAGCCGTGAAACTCGTTGGTGCCAGACTTGGTGATCACGTTCACGAACCCGCCACTCGAGCGCCCGAACTCGGCGTTGGCCCCGTTGGCGATCACCACGATCTCGTCCACGGCGTCCAGGTTGAACGTGAAGGGCGGCCGCTGACCGCCCCGCTGCTCCCCGAAAAACGGATTGTTGAAGTCAGCGCCATCCACCGCCACGTTGTTGTGGATCCCTCGTTGGCCGGCAATGCTCAACACATCGCCATCCGGCCCCTGGACGATGTTCACGTTGGGCGTGAGCGTCGTGAGGTTGAGGAAGTCGCGACCGTTGTTCGGGAGCCCGCTCACAGCCTGGTCTGGCAAGCGCGTGGCCGCTTCCGTACGGGTGGGATCGACGGCCGGCACGGTGGCGACGATCTCGATGGCCTCGAGCGCGACCGCCTGCCCCAGGACCAGCCGAAGGTCTACGATCTCACCAACCCGAAGCTGGATGCCGGTCTGGCGAGCCTCCTGGTAACCCGCCGCCCGGACGGTCACGTCGTACGTGCCGAGGGGCAACAGTGGCACGATGAACACACCGGCTGTCGTCGTCGCGATCGTGCGCTGGAAGTTCGTACGGGTCTCCAACAACAGCACGGTCGCCTCGGCCAGTGGAGCGCCCTGGACATCGGAAACCGTGCCGCGGATGATGCCGGTCGTGGCTTGCCCTTGACCCACAGCAGTACTCGGGAGGGCCAGCGACAAGGAGAGCAAGGGACACAGCAGGTAAACCGACCGCCATCTACGGGAATGCAGCATAGCGGTACCTCGCGTGGAATGTGGTTGTCGAAATACGCCGGGATAGGGTATCACTCGGTACAGAGGGTGGCAAGAAGCCACCCACAAGGATCAGCACGCTTCGGACTGGACTGCCCAAACCCCTCACCTCCCTACGATCCTTGGCCCAACACGATCTCCACTAATGAATCTACCCGATCTGCTCGATACGCAGGCGAGACACGCCATCCCGACGCATCGGCGTGTCCGCCCCACAGTGCCGCGACCCCGAACAGCGAGACGTCCGTCCCTCGCTCCCGGAGCCGCAGATGGGCGTTCCGCGCACACTCCATATCACCTTCGTGATCGCCGACGAACAGGATGGAAGCTGGTCCGGATACTCCCAGCTGTTCCACACACATCAACAGGCCGTCTGGGGCCGGCTTCTGCCGCGCGAGTGCCACTTCCTCGTAGCCCACGATAAAATGGAAGAAGCCGTCGAGGTCGCTCTCGGCCAGCGCCCGCCGGATGAGGGCGCGTGAGTTCTGGGACACGATGGCGTGAGGCAGATGTCGAAGCGCCCGAAGGACGTTCCCGAGCCCGTCGTAAAAGGGAGTCGGAGTTTCATCCTGTAACTGGAATTCACTCCAGAGCACCCCGGCGTGCGCCGTTTCCTCTTCGGACAACCCCAGGACGTCGCGGTACAGCACCCGCCAGTTGACCGTCTTTCTCGTTGCCGCGTCGTAAGCGGCGAGCGACCGAAGAGCCGGGAATACATCCGGCTCGCGGCCGGTGACCTGGCCGACGATGTGTCGCGTAACCCAGCGGTTCTTCTCGCGGCTGTCCACCAACGTCCCGTCGTAGTCCCAGATGACGGCGGCGAGTTTCCGGCCTTCACTCACGGCTCAGCCTCGACGCCGTCAGTCGTCGGGGCGGAACCGCTCGAGAAACGCCCTCTCATCCGCTGTCAAGCTGCTGACACCAGTGGCGCTGATCTTATCGAGGATGCGATCGAGCTCGGCCCGGTTGATGGGATGGAGCCCGTCACGCCGAATCTGTTTCCATCCTGCCACCTCGGATTGGGCCGGTGGCTTCCGCTTCGCGAACGGCGTGGCCTTCGCCTTGAAGCGAGCGGCGGGTGAGCGCATCTCCCGCCATTTGAGGTACACGAACCCGCCCAGGAAGCCGCCGAGATGGGCGAAATGGGCCACCCCGGCCCCCCGCCCTCCGAGCCCTCCCCACAACGAGAGCACCGTCATGATGATCACCAGAACACGGGCTTCGATGGGGAGCACCCCCCAGATGTAGATCCGCTCACGAGGCCAGTACCGCGCGAATCCGAGTAGCACTCCGTAAACCGCCCCGGAAGCGCCAACGATCTGCGCAAAGGGGCTGAACGGGATGGACAGCAGAGCCCCGGTCAGCCCGCTCACGAAGTACAGCGCCAGGAAATGACGGCTCCCCAGTCTGCCTTCCAGCCGCGGCCCGAAGAAGAACAGGGCGATCATGTTGAAGACGATGTGCCACAGGCCCGCGTGGAGAAACATGTACGTCACGAGCGTCCACGGCCGGAAGAGGATGTAGGCGGGAACGAGCACGAGTGGTCGGACCGGCAGGATCGGCACGGCGACCGTCAGAAAAAACACCGCGACATTGGCGATGATGAGCCGGGTCACCCAGGGAGTCATCGCTGAAACGCTAGATGGTTGGGCGCCCACGCGCCAGTGACGCTACCCGCCGCCGCATCTGATTGCGGTCGTGCTGAGTATTGCTACTCGAGCGTTGTCACTTGAGTATTGCTACTCGAGCATCGTCACTCGGGCATCGCTAACGGCGGGAGGGACATGGTGCGCGCGATATTCTTGGCCCTGCCAATTCTCCTGGCCGCCTGCAGTGGGCAGAGCCAGGAGGGTGGTGCGGACTCGTTGACCCAGCGACAGCGGGACAGCATCGTCGGCGCGTCGGGGCTCCCGGGCGCCCAGGGGGTTCAGAAGGCCCTTCAGGCCGCCGACTCGGCGGAGGCGCGAGGGGCCCGGCTGGACTCGATGCGGGATTGACCTCTAGCGGATCACCAGCAAGCCCACTTCGCCGCCAAAGTCGTCGGGCACGGTCGGAACCCCCTCCGGCACGGTCCATCCTTGTCCGTTGACCAACAGCGCGAACTTGTAAACACCTGGCGCGAGGCGAAGATCGATGGCCCAGCGGTCAGCCCCCTCCTGACGGAGCGCCTCCGGCAACCACTCGTTCCAATCACCGGCGATCTCGAGGCGATCTCCCTGCCGGACGGAATGACGGATGGTCACCCGAACGCGCTCGTCGTTCACGCGCTCCACCCGGACGGCGTCGACGGGTTCGGAGACCCATCGTGCACGGGCGGTCCGACTCAGGTTGAACCGAACGCCGACGCTCCCGAACACGCCTTCGGTGAATCCCGTGATGTCCCGTGCATAGCGACCAAGGGCTGCCTCGACGATGGTCCATGGCGTAATGGCATACATGACGCGAGCGCTACCCCACGCACCGTCCCTCAGATCACCCGCTCGTCCCCCCCCACTCACGCCGGCCTCCAGACGGGGGCCTCGAAAGATCAAACCGACTGTGGCATCGAGGTATTGAAAGGCATCGGCGACCACGCCGGAGAGACCACCTTCGATCCCGAGACCGACGGTGGGAAAGCCACGGAGACGCAGGTTCCCGGTGCCCACGGCAAACGCGGTTTCGTCAACCCGCCTGACGCCGCCGACCGACGCCGCAAGGCTCGTCACCATGGGGCCGAGAACGGTCACCAGGATCGGCCCAACTCCCCCGCTCCCACTCCACGTTCCACCCTCGAAGTTGCTGGCATCGCCGCCACCCGCGATCCCTACGGCGAGACGCTCGCTCACGGCATGGAGCGCCGTACCAAACCCCCCGAGCTGGAGCGCCCACTCGCCGGTCACGAACTCCGAGAAACTCGCCTCCACCGCTCCAGCGGTGGCGGGCGACGCGGCGCTCACACGTCCCGAGAGGAATCCTGCGGTACCGGAGACCGAATCGGCGTACTCAGCCCGCACCGCTCCCACGAGGACAGAAACCGCCTGCGCGCCCAGCGGCGAGGTAAGCACCGCCAGCGCGGCAGAGACGAGGAGGGCACGAATCACGAGCCCGGTGGCTTGCCCTTGTCCCCAGGGTTCTTTGGCTTGCCCTGCCCGGGTGGTTCGATGGGCGGTCCCCGGCCCGGCGGCACGTTCCCGGGCCGCCCCTTACCCAGCCCCAGGCCACGGGCGGCCGGAAGCGGCAGCCCCTCACCTTCGAGGATTTGGCGGGCAACGTCCGACATCGGAACTCCTCGCGCAAGCAACCCGGCTACCGCCGAAGGGAGCTCGAGGACCGCCGTTGGCCCACCACCCTCTTCGTAGGTATGGCGCACGGCCCTGACAGCGGCCGCCCGCTCGAGACCCTGGGCCGCCAGCGACGACGCGACCGTCAGACCCATGGAAGCTGCCTCCGGCGTGTCGGCCGCCCCGATGACCGCGTGGACGTCCGCGGGCGTCATGCCCCGGCCCAATGCCTCCGCAGCGGCCGCTACCACGACACCCGGCGGCGGATCGAGGCCGGCCTCCGTGGTGGCCGGCCTCCGTGGTGGCTGCTCGACCCGCCCGCAGGTTGGCGGAGATGGACTCCAGGACGAAGAGAACCCGCTCGGGCGGCACACGCCCCCTCTTCGCCCACCCCTCCAGCGCCTTGGTCGCCAGGGCCCGCGTCGGTAGCCCCTCGGCATCAGCGGCCGCGACAACCTCAGCGACCTGAAGGGCAAACTCCGGCGGCGCTCCCCGAGCCAGGAGTTGCTCGCGAATCCCACCTTGCTGCCCATCCACCGGAGCGGGAAGACCCAAGGCAAACACCCACGCGGCGCAAAGAATCAACCGTCTCAACTGCGCACCACTCCTCGTGGACCCACCACGATCACACTGTTGACCTGTCCGAAGCCATCGTCCACCTGGGCGTGGGCGGCAGGATCAGGAACCCACTGGTTTCCATCGATGACGAAGAGATACTGATGTGCTCCCGGCGTCAGCGGAAGCGTCACGGTCCACAGACCCGTCGCCGGATTGAGCGTGAGGGGAATACCCGACTCGTCCCACTCACTGAACGAACCGGCAACCGCTACCTGTTCCGCGTGGGGTGCCCGGAACTCGAAGCGCACGAGCACCGTCCGCGGCTCCACGAGCTCCGTCCCCGCCACCTCCGGGGGCTGCCCAGCATCGTCCCGCGCAACCACAAGTGTGAGCCCAACCACCGCCGCGACCAGCGCAGCAGCCAGCGCCGGCCGCAGCCGGACCGCCTGGGGCTCGACGAACCAGCGCCAGAACGCCCGGCGTCGCCCAGACGCACGGCGCTCGCGTACCACGGCCATGACCGCCGCATCCACTTCCGGGCCAGGGACTTGGAGACTTACGGCATAGTCCCGCACCCCGTTCACGATGTGTTCGGCCTCGGACCGCACGTCGCCGTCGAGCGAAATCGGCTCACCATCCAGGTACCGATGCATTTCCCCGGTGAATCCTCTCTCGCCACTCATCTTACGGGCTCCAACAACCTCCTCAGCGTTTCGCGCGCGCGATGTACGCGCATCTTCAATGCATCTTCACTCTTGTCCAGCAACTCGGCCATCTCGGCGTACGAGCGTCCTTCGACGTGCTTGAGCACGAACGCTTCACGTTGTTCCGGCGTGAGGGCGTCCAGAGCTTCCTCGATGGCCCGCCGAATCTCGGCTCCCTCGACGGGATCCCGTGTCTCCGCCGCCAGTCCCGCCACCCGCTCGAGCGACACGCGTGGCCGCTGTCGGTCACGGGCGTTGTGGCACTGGTTCGTCAGGATTCGGAAGAACCAGGCCTTGAACCGCCCCGGGTCGCGGCACGTGGACAGCGAGTCGAAGGCCCGGATAAACGCCTCCTGCATGGCATCCGCCGCCGTGTCGCGATCGCCGCACAGCGATGCCGCGTAGCGAGCGAACTCGGCGCGGTACCGCTCCACCAGAACGCCGTACTGCTCGACGTCCCCGGCGAGGACCCGCTCGACTAGCACGCCGTCGGGGACGCTCATCCGCTCACCCGGTAGACCATACGAAGAGGCCAAAGGTAACGGCCGCGCCGACGGTCCGGCTGTGACACAGTCGGCTCCACACCCCACCCAACGTTACCTCAGCAGGTGATGCTGTGTCTCTTGGGCATACGACACCGAGTAGAATTCCCATCTACAGGAGCCAAGTTACATGCACCGAATGAGTTGGCGCATCGGACGTGCAAGCGCTCTGACCGCCGCGGCCGTCCTCGCCACCGGCTGCGGCGACTCCATCGGCGTCCCGGGAACTGGCGCCGTGCAAGTGACACTGCAACGAATTGCAGCACCCGGCGCCCAAATCGCCGGCCCGCTTCTGTCCGTGACTGGTGGTGAGAAGGCGGCCGGGGCCATCGACCTGGACAACATCCTCTGCCTCGATGTCCGGATCACTGGCGTACACCTCCTCCCGGTTGTGGAGGACGACCCGGACACGCCCGAGGAAGAGGAGGCTGAGTGGGTGCGACTGAACGTAACCCCGTTCACGGTGGACCTCACCAGGCTGCCGCGGGTGGGAGACGACCAGGCGCAGCCATTGGCAATCGTGTTCGACCCCGACGTGCCCGTCGGCGACTACCGCAAGGTCCGATTCATCACCGCCGACGAGACGCCAAATCCGAACCAGATCTTCTTTGAAACCGAGTTCGAAGTCGGCCGGTCGTCATACCAGGGCAATCTGGATGGTAATTGCACCATCGGGCACCCGGTGAACGTGCCCTCCGGTTCCCAGAGCGGCCTGAAGATCGACATGGAGTTCACCGTGGAATCGGCGGACGGCAACCCCACCTCCGTCGATCTCCTGTTCGACGAACACACCTCGATCCGCAACGCTGTCGCCACCGGCAGCGGGCGGGTGAACCTGACGCCGGTGCTCCGAAGCCGGCCCTAGCGAGCGAAGCAGTAGTCGGGAGACCGACCGAGCCCCCGGGAGTTGCGACTCTTCCGGGGGCGCTCTCTTTGCGGAGCCCCTGGCCATCCCCTCACTGGCCCCTGGTCCGACCCTTCCCCTCGCACTAGCCTTCTGGTCAATGTTGCCGATCAGGGCCACTCAGGGACGGTCGTCTCCCCAACGACTCGGAGCTTGCCATGACCCACCACGCGCGCCGTTCGGATCTCTTGCTCGCTCTTGGGGGAGTCGTTGGTCTCGCGGCGTTCATCTTGTTCTATCGGACCGCCTCGCCCCAGGCGGCGGTGAACGTCGAGGTGAACCGAGACGAGGCCCTCGTCCGGGCCCGTGCCTTCCTCGGCCAGCGCGGGGCGCAAGTCGACGCCTGGAAGGAAGCGGCGATCTTCAGCGGAAACACGGAGTCTCTGGTGTTCCTGCAGCGTACCCTCGGACTCTCGGAAGCGAGCCGGTGGGCGCGCAGCGAAGTTCCGATCTGGCGCTGGGCGCACCGCTGGTTCCAGCCACAGCAAAAAGAGGAATGGCTGGTGTCCGTCGGCGTCGATGGCTCCATCACCGGCTTCCGGCACCTCATCGAAGAGGCGGCCGAAGGGGAGGATCTGGAGCAGGAGCAGGCGTTAGAGCTCGCACAGGCGTTCATGCTGGAGCGTGGCTGGGCACTCGCCGATTTCGATCGCGTCGAGGCTTCCAGCGAAACGCTCGATAACCGAACCGACCACCGGTTCACCTGGGAGAAGAAAGGCTCCAGCATCACCTGGCGCGAGGGTGATCCCGAGGCTGGTACTGGTTCGGTGAGGGTCACGGTGGAAGTCAAAGGCGATCAGGTGGGGGGGTACCGCCACTTCCTCCGAGTGCCGGAGGAGTTCTCCCGTGACCTCGACAGCACGCTCAGCGTGGGCACGGTCATCGCGCTGGGGAGCCTGGGGCTCACGTTCGTGCTCCTGCTCATCGCCCTCGGCATCACCATCGCGCGGTATCGAAACGACGACGTGCGCTGGCGGCCCGCCTTGACCGCAGCCATCGTCGTGGCAGCGCTCTTCGCCATCGCAGCCGCCACTTCGTGGCCCACGGTCAAGTTCAGCTACCCCACCGAGCTTCCGTGGGCCGCCTTTGGGGCCTCGCTCGTCTTCGGCCTGCTCTTCCTCGCCGCGATCTACGGGTTGTGGGTGCTCTTTACCGCCGCGGCCGGCGAATCGCTGGGCCGTAGCAGTTTTCCCGAGAGCCTGGCCGGTTGGTTGGAGGCCGTTCGGGGCAAGCTCGTCACGCCAACCATGGCGGCCGCCAGCCTCCGCGGCTACGCCCTGGGGTTCCTGATCCTCGGCTATCTGACGGTGTTTTACGTCGTCGCTCGCACGTACTTCGGCGCCTGGCTCCCCGCCGAGGGACCACAGTCGGATATCTTCAACAACTCCCTGCCGTTCCTCGCCCCCCTCACCGTCAGTCTCGTGGCCGCCACCACGGAAGAGCTGACATACCGCCTCTTTGGTATCTCCCTGGTCAAGCGCTACCTCAAATCCACGGCGCTAGCCCTTCTGATCCCTGCTGCGATCTGGGCGTTCGCTCACTCCAACTACCCCGTGTTTCCGGTCTACGTGCGCGGAATCGAGCTCACTATCGGCGGGGTCATTTTTGGCCTGGGGTTCCTCCACCTCGGACTGCTGGCATGTATCGTGGCGCACTTCGCCATTGACGCGATCCTCATTGGCATGCCGCTATTGACCTCCGGGAACACTGCTTACGTGGTGTCCGGCATCATCGTGATGGGAATCGCGCTCGTGCCGGCGGCGCTCGGACTGGTGGCGCGCGGCAAGGCACACCCTGCAGAGCGCACGTCAGACGCTCCCGTGTAGAACGGCTTCAAGGCCTGTTTCCTGGACTGGTGACTCACGGCCGGTCGTGTGGGGGCAGCTCAACAGATCGCCAGCCGGAAGACGCGATCACCCACTATCAATGGACTCACCACCCTGCCGCGTCGAGGCGAGCTGCGGGCAGTCAGTTGCGACGGTCCTCGGGAGAACTCGTGTGATGTTCACGGAGATCGCCAGGGGAAGATCCGCAAACCTCGCGGCGGGAGGATGAGGCGAGCGGCGTGGGTTGAAGGGAAAACGACGAGGCGCATCGAAGCCATGGAGCCGGCTCCGCAGCCGGACGGGACCGAGGCCGCCGACCGGCGACCTGACTCTTATCCGTGCACCGACTCGGACACCCGCTCCCGTTCCTCTTCCACAAACCAGTAGCGGGACGTGGTCACCCAAACGGGAGCGGCTCGGCTCGTGGGCACGGGACGTCGGGCGCGCGGCCGTCTTTGCCATCGCAATGAGTCGAAATTCACCTTGATGGACGCGGGGAGCAAGAGAACCGTCGCCCCGATGCAGAACGACGGAAGCACCATGTGCATCTGGCCCATTATGGCCAGGAGCAGCACCAAGAACGCCATCATGTCCCGCTTCCCGAGGTATTGAAGCACTCGCAGCACACGCCTTACAAATCCCGATCCCCGCTCAAAGCCGTAACGCACGGCGAGAAAGCTCCCCGACTTCCTCTGTCGCATCAGATAGAAGTGCAGATTGACGAACGTGACCAACGCCACGGCCAGCCCGACGATTCCCGATAGGTGGTAGAAATCGGGTAGGCCCGAGCGTTGCACGCCGACAATCAGGCCGAGGAGAAAAGCGAGATACGTGATGTTGTCACTGATGGTGTCGAACAACTCACCACCGGCACTCGTGCGAAACGTGAGCTTCGCGACTTCCCCGTCCGTGCCGTCGACCACGGACGTGATGTGAAAGAGTACACCGGCTACCAGGAAGGCCAGGTAGCCGCCCACAGCCGCCAGCCCCGCTGCCACGAGCCCCAACACCAAGTTCACGAAGGTAACCTGGCTCGGTGTGATGGCCGTCGTGACGACCCGCCGACTGATCGTCGTGGAGACCGGCCGGTTGAGGTAGCGGGCGATGATTCCGTCCGACGGCTTGCGTACCGTGGCGAGCAGTTTCCGCTCGGCCTCTCGCGCGTCTCGTGCTGTATCCACGTCGTGCCACATGAGGCCATCGATCTCAGTGACCCCAGCCAGGCCCTGGTCGGCGAGTTTCTGGACGCCGTCGGCGAGCGCGGCCTTCCCTTCGCGGCACGCCTCTCTCAGCGCTCCGAACAGGGCGGGAGTCGCCAGGAACACCCCGGTATCCACGGCGTTGAAACCCGAGATCGCCTTCCCGATGTCTTTGATCCGACCCGACTGCACCTGCACCTTCGTCGCGTCGTCGAGATCGAAGACGCCGCTCAGGTCCCGATCCACTGCCAGTTCCACACCGCGAACACTCTCTGCCTTGCCTTGAAGAGCCGCCACGATCTTCGGATCGAAGATGTGGTCGCACATGGTGAGAACAAACGGCTCGCCGAGCACCTCTTCGGCGGCGAGGGCGGAGAGGCCGTTTGGCTTTTCCCACTGCTCGTTGTACAGCCAGTGGATCCGAATCCGGAAACGTCCGATGCGCTCGATCGCCTCGCGAATGCTCTCGGCCTCGTAGCCGAGCACGACGTATGCGTCGGTTATGCCCGCTTGTTCGAGGGTGAAGAGGGTACGGGCCAAGAGGGGGAGCCCCAGTAACCGAAAGAGCGGCTTGGGCCCGTGGTTTCCCAACCTCGTGCCCTGTCCGGCGGCCAAGACGAGAGCGCGCGATACGGGTGGTGATTTACCGTTCAAGATTGAATGCCTATTCTCGGGATTTGTGGATCGAAACATCCTGCCCAATCGACCGCCAGCCACGCGAGGCGCGACGGTGACAGGCTCACGGCGACCAAAACTATCAGCGCGCCGGCTGGAGCGATAGGTGGGAGAAACGCCCCTGAGCGGTCCGTCTGCCCCACCACGCTGGCAGACTCGCGTGGGCTGGTCACGCCCCACGCGGACCCATCGCCGGCCCATCGACATGGCGCGGCGCGTCATCGCACCACCCCACCCGTCTGCTCCCTTGCTGCCTGGGGCCTCATGCGGTTACTCTGCTCGCTCATGGGCCCACGCACCACCTTGCGCCCGAAACTAACCACCTATTCATCGCCAGCAAAGCCCTCTCCTACCGCCACTTCCGGGTTCGGTGGGCGCGGTATCCCGAGCCTCGACGCCAGTCTTCCACCCGGAAACCGGGAAGGCTTTATCGGGTTTCGCGGAGGTTCCAGCCTTCACCCAAATCCCACCTGCTTCCATCGACAGGAACGTCTGGTAGCTGGCGGGGGCAAGCTCCGAGGCGCCAGCCGCTACGCCGCAAGATTCCGTTGGCTGCGGCCGCGCATGGTGAACTTCCGATCCTCGGCCATGCCATTGTCAATTAGCCGCCGGGCCTGTACCGCGTGGTGACGAGAGAAAGCTGGGAACTCATACCGGGCGCCGGGGACGGCGCTCCGGCGCCTGAGAGGGGCTACCGTGAGTGCGTTGGCCCGCCGGACACCCTTGGTTGAGAGCGACCTCGGACCGATTAGGTTTGAGAATCCGGGCGACCGTGGCGGAACTGGCAGACGCGCAGGACTTAGGATCCTGTGGGGCAACCCATCCGGGTTCGACTCCCGGCGGTCGCATTCGCCTCGACTTATGTCCACCCCACTTCAGGGCTCCCCGAACTTGGTGTCGATGGCAATCCCACACGCCTGGAGGAACTTCGTTGGTAATTCGCCGCCAGCGAAGATGGCCACTACGTCGTTGGGGAGCACTTCCGGCTCTCCCCCGTTACGATAGACCACTGCGTCCGGCTTGATCTCCAGAACATTGGTCGACCACAGCACCTCCACCCGACCTGCCCGCATGGCCGCCTCCACGCGATCGAGATTCGCAGGCTTGATGCGGCTGAACCGTTCCCCACGATAGGAGACTCTTACGTCATTGCCCGGCTGATCAGCGAGGGCCAGCGCCGCCTCGACTGCCGAATCACCCCCACCAACTACCAGAATCCGATCGCCCTGAAAGGCCTCGGGCTCTCGGAGCGAGTAGATGACTTTTGATAGCTCCTCGCCGGGGACGCCCAGCTTGCGCGGCATCCCTCGCCGCCCGATGGCGAGAATCACGCGTTTCGTCTTGTACGAACCTCGGGAGGTGGTGACGATGTGACCCGCGTCGCCTGTCGGATTGATGGCGGTGACACATTCCTGGGTGTTCACCTGAAGACCCGTCTTCGCCACGATTTCCTCCCAGATCTCGATGAGCTCTTCCTTCAGGATCTCGCGAAACCGCAGCTTCCCGTAACGGGGTACGTTCACCGGTCTCGTCAGCACGAGTTTCTTGCGGGGATAGTATCGCACGGAACCGCCAACGTCTTCCTGCTCGAGGGTGCGAAAACGGAGTTTGTGATGCAGGCAGTACAGCGAGGCCGACAGGCCGGCCGGCCCGCATCCCACGATCACAACGTCCAGAGCATCTGAAGGTCCGGGGCGTCGATCTCGCACGATCCCCTCGACGCACTGGCGGCCCTGCTCGAACGCGTTGCCAATCAGACCCATCCCTCCCAGCTCCCCAACGATGTAAATGCCGGGAACGTTCGTCTCGAAGTTCTCCTTGATCCGCGGGATGTCGACGCCGCGCTTCTCGGTGCCGAACACCAGCTGGATCGCGTCCACCGGGCACGCCCGCTCACAGAGACCGTGTCCGATGCAGCGGGCAGGGCTGATAGTATAGGCCTGTCCGTCACGTATCCCCAGAACGTCGGCTTCGTGACACGCGGAAAGGCAGTTCCCGGTCCCGATACATGCCTCGATGTCCACGACCGGGTGCAGAGACACGGGCTCGTGCAGACCGTAGCGGAGCGCCAGCACCGCGGCCTTCGCCGCCGTACGTTCGAGCTTGCGCCGGTGGAGATAGAAGGGAAGCACCGCCCCGAGCACCAACGTCACCCCCATCCCGCCGATCAGGAGCGTATCGGGAGATCTCAGAAGCTCGTCCATAGGCTCACGTACAGATTGTTGTTGGTGAGATTCTCGCCCCGCTGCGTCCGTCCCCGTATCACGGCGGACACGCGCCTGCTAAAGGGAACGGTGAGCGAGAGGTCGACGGCATGCGTTAGCAGCGTGTTGCTCCCGAACTCGGAGCGGTACCGCTGGTACGACGCACGTGATACGACCCTGCCGAACGTGCGACTGACACCACCGGTCACAAACAACGCACTTGCGCCGTCCTGCTTCCAGTAGCTTCCCGACCCATTCAGCCCGACCCCCATGAACGGTGTACGCGCGACGCTGAAGGACGACGAATAGGTATACGTGAAGTCTCCGCCTTCGAAGCGATTGGCGGTGACGTCGGCACGTATACTCGCGCCACGTGCCCAGAAGCTCAGCCCCCCGGAAACCTGCTCTCGCCGCGAGGAAATCAGATTTCCCAAGGGTGTCAACACCGAAGGTTGCCGCCTGGAGTATCGGGCGTTCAGATCAAGCCCTCTGGCAAGGGGGATCGAGCTCCGCACCTGCAGTTGCGCGATCCGCCAGGTATCGGTAGCGGGATCGCGGTCTACCTGCAGGTCATTACTCAACTGAAACCGACCCACTCTCAGACGTTGTGACCAGCCCGCGAACATCTGACTGGGGAAACCACTGCGAGGGCGTACTTCATGAAAAGACACATCCGTCCGATAGGCAATCGATTTGCCACGGTACCGGTAGTCGAGGAAGACGGTGTACTTGGGCAGCTCGGCCGTGGGCGCTTCGTCTGAGCGTTCGGGTTGGAAGCCGACCGCCACCCCACCGCCGAAACCGCCACTTCCGAGGTGGACCAGCAGACCGTCCCAATAGCCACTGTACGTCTCGAACGGACTGTAGAAGCGGCCAGCCTGGACTTGAACCGGTACCTTCTCGAATGACTTGTCCAGCGTCGCCTGGTAGACGCGGAGCGACTGTGTTGGCTCGACCACGCTGCCGGCACTGTAGCGGGCTGAGAAACGCGCGTTCGTGCGGAACCGTATGTCACCGGGAAGGTGCACGATGGCCAACCTCAGGCGCGCCGAAGGTGTCGTGAAGTATCGATCGATTGGCTCGACACCCACCTCGCGTCCCTGGGTCGTTGACTGCAGCATGTTCATGTCCACCGAAAAGCGCCCATGCACCTCGGGCACACGGGACGACACGTCCCGTCGGCGCCTCTCGGGTGCAGCCGTCTGCAGCACCACCGCATGGGCTCCCGTGAACTCAATCTGCAGAACCTTGCCGCGTGTGACGGGAAACGGATCACCGGCAAACGTCACGACCGAGCGCTCCTGCGAGCTGCTAATGACGACAAACGCTCCCAAATACACTTCGGTGGAGTCCTCGTACACGAAGAGCGTGTCATCCGGGCTGATGTTTTCATTTGTCCCCGCAGAGATGTACAGGTTCGCCCCTGCCAGGTACTCGACGACGACGCTGATACGTCGTTCCTGGGCATGGAGGGTCGACGCAGACAAGCACAGGACAGCAAGCGAAACCCATCGACGCGGTTTCATGTCACCCACCTCTAGTCGCCTTTTCTGCCATCAGGGTGGCACGAGTAACAGGCGGTGCTCTCGTAGACATAGCCACCAACTTCCCGGTGTTTATCATCCATGCGTGACCTGTCGTGCTCGTGACAGTTGAAGCACGTGAATGCCGTGAAGTCTCCCGCCACCGAATGGCACATTTGACAGGTGTCCCACTTAGACCGGTGCGGTCCGCTGAAAATTGGAAAGTGCGAGTCATGATCCACGAACTCGCCACCCGACCAGGCGTCGACGGTGTGACACGCGAGACAGTCGGTGGGGAAGCCGGTCCCCGCATGCTCGCGGTCATAGTCGCCCTGGTGGCAGGAGATGCAGTCGTCTTGGCTGGCGCCGGGGAAGAGGGGGGCGAGCCCAGGGACGACGTGGCAGCTCTCACACCGGATGGCGGCGTGGGCGCCCAGGAGCGCAAACCCGTTCGCTACCGTCACGTGATCGAAGTCGCCACCACTGCCCCCCCACCCCAATGTGCCATGGCACTCGGTGCAGTTCGTACTGAACTGCAAAGCGGCATGATCCACCGACGCCGCCTCCGTGTAGTTCTCCTGGTGGCACGCGAGGCAATCGGTGTCCAGCGTCGTATACGCCCCACCGAGATCGTTCGCGTGACAGCTCTCGCACGACACCTGCAGGTGCGCCCCCGTGAGCGGAAAGCTCGTGCGGGCGTGCACCGCCAGCCCCGCCACCTCGGCGAACGTCACGGTGGTGTGGCACGTCACACAGTTCTCCGAGAGGTTGCCCTGATGCACGTCCACGTGGCAGCTCCCACACTCCCCCTCCGCCAACTTCGGCTCATCGAACCGCAACCCGAGATGACACGTACCGCACGCCGCATCCTCGTGTCGCCCCGTGAGCGGAAACGCCGTCTGGCGATCATGCTCGAACACCAGTGGGCGCTTCGCCGGCTTCCAACCGGTCTCGCTGTGGCAGTCGCCACAATCCAGCGCCGCAGCCAGTGCCCCGTGCGGATTCGCCGCTGTCGGCCCTTGGGCCATCCCCCCCCGCACCACCACCGCGACGAACGCCACACCAAGCACCACCGATCGGAGACTGGGCATCAGCCACCTCCGTGACAGTCGCCACATGCCGTGTCCAGCGGCTTATAGCGGACGAACGC
Organism: Gemmatimonadota bacterium; assembly: GCA_039591615.1. Taxonomy (GTDB): domain Bacteria; phylum Gemmatimonadota; class Gemmatimonadetes; order Gemmatimonadales; family GWC2-71-9; genus JBDHDH01. The sequence continues at coordinate 15,603 of JBDHDH010000112.1, forward strand.
TGCTCCGTCCGCCAACGTGACCTGCTCGTGACACGGCTCGCAGGGCACGTTCTTGTGCTCGCCATCCAACGGGTAGTCCGTTTGCGAATGGTCAAAGACGGCGATGCGCCAGGATTGGGTGTCGTGACAGTCGTCACACGGTTCGCCGGGGAACTGCGCCTCGTGCGGGTCGTCCGGCTGGTGACACGATTCGCAGTCGTCGGCGTCGACGCGGAATTGCGTAGCCTTGCCGGTGTCGTCCGGAGACTCA
>JBDHDH010000113.1:0-11245 GCA_039591615.1 Gemmatimonadota bacterium
GTAGCCGGTGCCCACCCGTTCGACGGCGAGATTGGCGAAGGTCGCGATGCCGGCGACGGCGCTGGCATCGAGGGTGCCGCTGAGGGTACCGCCGGTTGGATTCGCCCCCAGCGCGACGCTCACGGTGCCGCTGAATCCCGTCGCCACATTGCCGTTCGCGTCGAACGCGGTCACCCTGACGGCCGGGGTGACAGTGGTGCCCGCGGTGGTAGTGGTGGGCTGTCCGGTGACACGCAGCTCTACCGCTGGCGCCGCCGCGATATCGAAGGGCACACTGGTCGTGCCAGTGAGGCCGGCGGCGGTGGCGTGCAGGGTGTAGCCGATCCCGCTCAGGTCGATGCGGAGATCGCTGAAGGTCGCAACCCCGTTGCCAGCGGCCACGGTGGTCGTCCCGCTCAGGGTCGCGCCTAGCGTGCCGGTGCCCGCCGTGAGGGCCACGGTCACCGGGCCCCCGAAGTTGGTGTCGACGTTGCCAAACGCATCGAACGCCGTGACCGCCACGGCCGGCGAGATCGGACTGCCGGCAAGCGCATGAGTCGGCTCCACGGTGAACTCGAGCGCCGTCGCCGGCGCCGGGGTGATGGCAAACGGGACGCTGGTCGCGGACGTGAGCGTCCCGGATGCCGCCACGAGCGTGTAGCCGGTGCCCACCCGCTCGACGGCGAGATTGGCGAAGGTCGCGACGCCGGCGACGGCGCTGGCATCGAGGGTGCCGCTGAGGGTACCGCCGGCCGGATTCGCCCCCAGCGCGACGCTCACGGTGCCGCTGAATCCCGTCGCCACATTGCCGAAGGGGTCGAACGCCGTCACCGCAACGGCGGGCGTGATCGCGGCGCCTGCTTGCGCCACGGTGGGCTGTCCGGTGAACCGCAGCTCCGCAGGCGGTGCGGCGAAGACGTTGAAGGGTACGCTCGTCGCGCCGGGGAGGGCCTCGGATGACGCCGCGAGCGTGTAGCCGGTTCCCACGCGCTCGATGGCGAGATCGACGAAGGTGGCGACACCGCGGACGGCCGCGACGTCGAGCGTCCCGCCGAGCGTGCCGCCTCCTGGGTTCCGCCCCAGCGCTATGGAGACGTTACCTGCGAATGCCGTTGCCACCTTGCCGCTCGCCGTGAACGCGGTGACTTCCACTGCAGGCGTGATGGCGGCATTCGCCTGACTGTGAGAGGGCTGTACCGTGAAACGCAACTCGGCCGCCGGCGCTGGGGTGATGGCGAAGGGCTCACTCGTGGCTGAGCTAAGTCCTGCAGCCGACGCGTCCAAGGTATAGCCCGTCCCAACGCTATCGACACTGAGGCTGCCGAAGCTCACGACACCCGCCGCGGCGACGACGGAGGTCGTGCCAGTGAGTCCTGCGCCCGCCGTTCCGGTTCCGGTCGTTATGGACGTGGTCACCGTCCCGGTGAAGTTCGTATCGACGTTGCCGAACGCATCGAGGGCCGCGACCTGAGGTGCTGGGCTCATGCTCTCGTCTTGCACGGCATCGATCGGCTGACGCGTGAAGACGAGCAGCGTGGCGGGAGCTGGGGTGATCGCAAAGGGAGTGCTGGCTGTTCCGTTGAGGTGAGTGGACGACGCCATCAATGTGTAGCCGTCCCCCGTGCGGTCGATTGCGAGATCGGCGAATGTGGCGACGCCGGCGACTGCGGCGACCTCGAGTGTTCCGCTCAACGTCCCCCCTCCGGGGTTCTGGCCGAGCGCCACGGTCACGATGCCAGCAAACGAGGTCACCACGTTACCGTCAGCGTCAAAGGCGGTCACCTCCAGAGCCGGCGTCATCGCGATGCCAGCCTGCGTGCGGCTGGGCTGTACCGTGAAGAGCAGCTCGCCCGGAGTGATGTCGAACGCTTCGCTAATCGCTCCGGTGAGTCCCCCGACCGTGGCGTCTAGAGTGTAACCCGTGCCCACCGCGGTAATGCCGAGGTCGCTGAAGGTCGCAACACCGTTGGCAGCGGCCATTACGGTCGTCCCGTTCAGCGTCGCGCCCGCCGTGCCGGTGCCGGCAGTGATGGTAAGCGTCACCGTGCCCGAGAAGTTGGTGTCGATGTTACCGTATGCGTCGAATGCGGTGACCGCGACCGCCGGTGCCATGGTCCCGTTTTGGACGGTGCTGCTTGGCTGTCCCGTGAAGGTGAGCTGGGTCGCGGGGGCTGGGGTGTTTTCGAACGGGTCACTGGTGGCTGACGTGAGGTTCGGCGCTGATGCCACAAGCGTGTACCCAGTGCCGACTAGATCGATGAAGAGGTCGGCAAAGGTCGCGACCCCCGCGACAGCGGCGGTGTTGAGCGTGCCGCCGAGCGTGCCACCCCGCGGATTCGCCCCCAGTGTGATGGTGACGGTGCCAGTGAATGCCGTGGCCACGTTACCGCTCCCGTCGAATGCGGTGACGGCGACGGCAGGCGTGATTGAGGCGCCTGCCTGCGCGGTAGTGGGCTGCCCCGAGAAGCGCAGTTCCACGGCCGGAGCGGGCAAGATGTCGAACGGCTCACTGACAGCACTGATGAGGTCGCTGGCAGTGGCGTCCAGGGTGAACCCAACGCCCACGCTGTCGGTGGTGAGGTCGCTGAAAGTCGCAACACCGTTGGCAGCAGCCACCGCGGTCGTGCCGTTCAGTATCGCGCCTGGCGTGCCGGTGCCGGCTGTGATCGTAAGCGTCACCGTGCTCGAGAAGTTGGTGTCGACGTTGCCGTACGCGTCGAATGCGGTGATCGCGACCGCCGGCGTCAGGGTTTCGTTTTGGACGGTGCTGCTCGGCTGCCCCGTGAAGGCCAATTGCGTTGCGGAGGCTGGGCTGATGGCGAATGGGCCGCTCGTCGCGCTCGCTAGATCCGCGGCGGATGCCGTCAGGGTGTAGGCGCTGCCCACGAGGTCGATGGTGAGATCGGCGAAGGTCGCGACACCATTGACCGCCGTGGTGGTGAGCGTTCCGCCGAGCATGCCACCCCACGGATTCGGATCCAAGGTGACGGTGACCGTGCCGGTGAACGACGTGGCCGTATTGCCGTCGGTGTCGAATGCAGTGACTTCCACGACCGGCGTAATCTCAAGGCCTGCCCGAGTGTCGGTGGGCTGGATGGTGAACTGCAGCTGGCCCGGTGTGATGTCGAAAGGCTGACTGGTGACTGGGGGTAGATCCCCGGCGACGGCATATAACGTGTAACCTGTCCCCACGCTGTCCAGGCTGAGATCGCTGAAGGTCGCGATCCCGGATGCCGCGGTAACAGATGTCGTACCGGTGAGGGCGGCCCCGGCTGTGCCGGTGCCTGAGGTAATGCCGAGCGCGACCGCACCCACGAAGCTCGTGTCCACCGTACCGGAGGCTTCGAGCGCCGCAAGCTGAATGGCCGGCTCCATCACCGTTCCCACGGCGGAGCTACTCGGTTGCACGGTGAACGCGAGTTCGGTGGCCGGGACGGTGACGAGGAAGTCGGGTTCGTCAGGATCGGCATTGTGCCCAAAATGGACCCACGGAGTGACGGCGGCTCCTCCTTCGTCGGCAGTACGCACGCGCCAATGATACCCCGTATCATCGGAAAGGCCGGTTACGGTGAGCTTCACGGCGGTCCCCGGTGCAAACGGGTCGCTCTGGACGGTCGGTGTGGTAAAGGAGACTCCTACCGGCCGCACCTCCAGCTCGAGTTGAACCGTGGCGGTCGGATTCGTGTGGTTGACGACGGCTTGTATCACGACGGCTGGTTCGGCGATCGCCTCGCCCACGCTGATGACGGTTGTGCCATCACGCCGCAGTTGTGTCAGCCCCGTCGGCGGCAAGAGCGTCCCGGGCAGCGCAATGGTGAAGTCTGGGTCGCTCTCGTTGTTGCCGCCAAAGGCGATCCACTGACTGGTGAATCCCCGCTCGTCGACGGTTCGAGCCTGCCAGTGATAGCCGATCCCGTCCTGCAGCAGCCCGCTTGAGACACTCGTGAGGGTGCCACTCGCCACCTTCACACTCGATCCGGTGGGCGTACCGATGAAAGCCTGGCCGACTGGTCGTAGCTCCAACTCGAGGCGCAACGAGTCGCCGTCGGGGTCGGAGACTGTCGCGCGGAATTCCACGAACAGCTCCTCGATTGTGCTGCCGACGGGGATCTCGTCTCCACCTGGGCTGCGGAACTGGCCGGCATCTGCCGGCGCCGCCGGGGCATCCGCCACCGTCACGCGGAAGTCCGCGTGGCTTTCGGGGTTCTCGCCGAAGGTGGTCCATGGGCTCTGGCGTCCCGTCTGGTCGACGGTCCGGGCCTGCCAGTGGTAGGCAGTGTTGTCGGTCAGGTCGACGACAGCGACCAGGACCGTCCCCCCATTTTCGACTGGTGGGCTCGTTGCGGTCGGCTCGCCGGTGAAGGGGACCTCGTTGGATCGAACCTCGACTTCGAGAGAGACTATGTCAAACGAGTCGGGGTCCGCGAGTGAAGCACTCAGCACGATGCCGGACTCGCCTACGGCGCCGGCCATCGGGACTGGGGTTACGCCGTCGGACCCGAACTGGCCAAGTGCGGTGGGCGCCAGCGGATGGCGCGGTGTGGTGAGAAGCAACCGAAACGAGCCGGTTCCCTCTGCATTCGAAGTCGTCGCTTCGATGTAATACGTCGCCGTCTCGGAGAGCAGGACGTAGGAAAGACAGGGATCGCCCGAGCGGGTCCCGCAATCGTCGGACGCGGTCAGCGGCGGAGCGTTTTCGTCAAGTGCAGTACTGAGGATGAGGAAGCCGTCGACCGACGACGATCGCATCACGACGGTGACCGAATCGCCCGCTGCCGCCCCGAACCGGAAGACTCGTCCCAGATGGTCCGGTCGGTGTGGTGTACTGCAATCACTCTCATCGAGAGTGTCAATGACTTCGTCGAGAAAATCGATGGCCGTCACAGTGCACGGCTGCACAGTGAACTCCACCGGGAGCATCACCGGTCGGCCGCTGCTTCCCGTCGTGCGGAAGAGTACAGTATCGCGGAGCGCGCCCAGGCGAAGATGCTGTGGATCCATCGTCACGGTGAGGAGCGTCGGCGCCGTGCCGTTGCTCGGATTCAATGCCAGCCACGAACCTGTCTGCGCACGAGTCGCCGACCACGACACGGTGCGACCGGTGGCGCTTTGGATTCGGATCTCGGTTGTGCGAGGGGCTCGACTTCCGATGGCGGCTGAGTCAGTGAGCTCGGAGACCGAAAGGGTGATGGTCGCTCCCTCACCAGGATCGAAGAGGTCATCGATACCGCACGCCGCCAATACCAGTACCGTGACGAGATACGCCTTGGCGTGCCGGTACCTCGCCGCCGCTGAACGGTGGCTCCTGATTGCATGGGGTGGGCGCGCAGGTCCTGCCGGTGGAAACTCTTCGGCCTCCCTCAGTGCGCGCCCGCGCGATGATGCGAACGGCACTTCCCGTCCTCGATGCAAACGTGAGGCTCAAAAGTGCCTCGCTTTTCCGTCCGTTGCAAGCATCGATGAACACATGACTGTTGTATTCTTGCGACACCGATCAGCAGACCTCGGAAGTGCAGAGAAGATCGGTCGGCAGGCAAGGAGATCAATGTGTGGGATGCCAGTCGGGCTGTACCGGGAGCGTAGAGTCAGTAGAGCCAGGGCGCGGTTACTGACCCGTGCATGTAACCACGATGACCGACAAGACCGTCACGCCCAGCGCGGAGGCCGGGCGTTCTACGGACGGTCGAATCCCAACGACACGATGTCCTGCATCATGGTCTCATGAGCGGCCATCCCGACTCATGGGATGAGGATCACCCCTCGCCTCATTCCTGGCTACCCCGGCACGTAGGCGATACCTTGGTGGCGGCGAGAAGGTACGGACGCGGCCCCTCGCGCTCACGATCTCACACCTCCAATCCGAGGTCGCAGCTATGGCAGAGTCCGGTGCTCTCATCACGAACGACGCTGCCATTCTCGGACTGCTCGCAGCCACACTGGGGCTCGTCTTCTATACGGCCCAAAGCGAACACCCCTTCTTTCGGAAGTTCTACAGGTACGTCCCAACGCTCCTGATGTGCTACTTCCTCCCGTCGCTGTACAACACGTTCGGCCTCATCGACGCCGAGCAGTCCCGGCTGTATTTCGTCGCCTCACGCTTCCTCCTCCCGGCGACCCTCGTGTTGCTGACCCTCAGCATCGACATGCAGGGAATCTTTCGATTGGGGCCCAAAGCGCTGATCATGTTCGGGACGGGGACCGCGGGCATCATTCTGGGCGGTCCGCTTGCCATCATGCTCTTTTCGGTGATCAGCCCGTCGACGGTGGGGGGAGAGGGGCCGGAAGCGGTATGGCGTGGTCTCACGACGGTGGCAGGGACCTGGATCGGAGGCGGAGCCAATCAGGCGGCCATGAAAGAAGTCTTCTTGGTGAGTGATGATGTCTTCTCCACGATGGTCGCGGTGGACGTCCTCGTCGCCAGCGTCTGGCTCGCCATTCTCCTCTACGCTGCAGGCGAGTCCAAGGTCATCGATGCCTGGGTTGGGGCCGATACGTCGCCGGTGGACGATCTGAAGCGGCGTGTGGCCGAGTTTCGTGAAAAGTACGCGCGGATCCCTTCGCTCACGGACCTGATGGTCATAGGCGCCGTGGGCTTCGGCGTCATGGGCCTGTCCCACATGCTGGCGACGCCGCTGGCCCAATGGATCGAGGAGGGTGCCCCGCAGCTCGAACGCCTGAGCCTCACGAGTCAGTTTTTCTGGCTCGTAGTCTTTGCAACCACCGGCGGTTTGCTTCTGTCGTTCACACGGGCGCGAGAGCTGGAGGGGGCCGGTGCTTCCACCGTGGGCTCGGCCATGCTCTACATCCTGATCGCCACTATCGGGATGAACATGGACATCACCTCGGTGGTGGAGCGTCCCGGGCTTTTCGCGGTCGGCGGAGTGTGGATCGGATTCCACGCGATCTTGCTGATCGTGGTGGGACGCCTCATCAAGGCGCCGGTGTTTTACCTGGCCGTTGGGAGCCAGGCGAACGTTGGAGGGGCGGCGTCCGCGCCGGTGGTGGCGTCCGCTTTTCATCCCACGCTGGCGCCGGTGGGAGTGCTGCTCGCGGTCCTCGGCTATGCCATCGGCACGTACGGTGCCTGGCTCTGCGGGCAGCTAATGCGGATAGTGGCGCCGTAGGACGGCGGGGCGTCTAAATCGATTCTCAAGGCCTGACCTGGCTTCGGGTGCTCGATCGAACTGAGATCCGGGTCGCGCCACGTAGGTAGCCATCCACTTCGGAGGTGTCCAATGGCGGATCGTGTCAAGAAGGTCAACTACTGCTACGTGAAGGTCTCCAACCGGCCGGGTTATGGAGAAAAAGTCCTGCGCGCGCTGAGGGAAGCGGACGTGAGCCTCCTCGCCTATTCGGGATTCCCGGCAGGCGGTGGGAAGTCGCAGCTCGACTTCATCCCCGAGGACATGGCAGCCCTACGGCGTGTGGCGAGGAAGAGCGGATGGCGGCTGAGCAAACCGAAGAAAGGATTCCTGGTCACCGGTGATGATCGAACCGGAGCGGCGCACCGCCACATCAAGAAACTGGCCGATGCCAAGATCAATGTCATTGCCGCCGATGCCGTGATGGCCGGCAAGGGACGCTATGGGATGATCCTCTGGGTGAAGCCGAAGGATTACAGCCGCGCCGCGCGGGCGCTCAACGCGAAGTAACGCGCACAGCCTTGCGCACGCCGTGCCCCCGGGTTGGAGCAAGGACACGGACCCGGGAGCACGGACGTTGAGGAGATGGCATGACGGGGTGACAAACGGCCGCTCTGCGGATCGGTAGGGGCCTTCATCGGCTCTTGTCAGGCTCACTGCCCCCAAATTCGACTCGGCGCGCCAGCGCGTGGGTCTGACACTTGCAGATACGTGGACCGAGGACTGGACGCCACAGTCCTGCGTGCTATCTCAGCGCCCGAGGTAGGATTGACCGATTTGGAGCTGGCAGAGGAGCGGATCCGAGAAGGGATCACCGCCATCCGCCCCAAAGATGCCCCGCCGAATTACGTTCGCGCGGAACTGGCTCTCCGAGAAGCCATCAGCCTGCTGCGTGGGGCCCGCGACGCACCACCCGCCGTTTGGGCGCTGGCCTTCGACAGGCTGGCTTGGCTGTGCGACGCGCAGGGCAGGGAGGAAGACGCCGAGTCGTTCTACCTTCGTTCCCTCTCAGCGCAAGAGGCTGCAGGATGGCCACCCGTCGTGTGTGACGAACTCACCATGCTCCGGCTCGCTGGACTGTACCGTCGCCAGGAACGGTCCGCTCTTGCGCACGCCGTGCTCACCAGGCTGCGCTCGCAGCAAGTGTGCAGCTGTCGGCGATCCACAGAGGTGTTCGCCGCCGACCCGGGCGTATCGCGCGTCTTGGCCCTCTACGGCTAATCCCACCTCACCACTTGCCAACACACAGCTCTCTCTCGACATGAGTCCAGTGTGAGCCGGAACTTGCACGCGTCCGTCCCGACGTGTCTCTTTAGAAGATGCCGGCATCGCCCGACGGCCCGACGACCATCGCTGATCTGCTGGCCCTCCCCGAAGACGGCTTGCGTCACGAGCTTCTTGGCGGGGTGCACGTCGTCACGCCGGCCCCGGCGTATCTGCATCAGGCGGCGCACAGCGCGATGTTCCGCGAGCTCCTTCGGGCAGTCGACGGGTCGGAAGGCTATGAAGTGCTCTCCGGTCCCGCCGACATCGTCCTCGGTCCCCACACCCTAGTGCAACCCGACCTGTTCGTGGCGCGGGTCCAACCGAAGCACCGCCCAAGGACGTGGAAAGACATCGGCGTCCCCGTAGTCGTCGTCGAGATTCTCTCACCCACGTCGGCCTCGCGAGACCGCGGTACGAAGCGGCGCATCTACCAGCAGGTCGGCGTGGCCGAGTACTGGATCGTGGATCTCGATGCCCGCCTCGTGGAACGCTGGAGGCCCTCGGACCACCGGCCGGAGATCGTGGATGACGCACTCGCGTTCGCACTTCCCGGTGGGGCGTTCGGACGCATCGACCTCCCGCGGCTGTTCACCAGGGTCCTCGGCGAGTAGCCCATACTCGATCGCTACCTCGGCACCATCCTCGGTCTGGCCGTCGGTGATGCCCTCGGCGCTGCCGGACAATTCGATTCACTGGAGGAGATCAGGCAACGCCACGGTCCAGGGGGCATCCAGGATCTCGCCCCGCAGGGCGATTTTCGTGCAGGGTCCTGACTGGAGAGCGACAGTGGTGGCAGCGGTGAATCACTCTGGAGACAGTGGTTCTACTGGCGGCCTCTGGGGCGGGATCCTCGGGGGTTTCGTCGCAGCGGTAGTGACCTCCGCGCACTGGGTGACTCGGCTGGAAGCGCGCGAGAGGCTCGTGGACCTCGGGCAGCGGCCACATGCCGCGTTCGGCCAGGGCGAGCGGCTGTCAGGATAAGCCGCAGCCGGCGGCCTTAGCCGCGGTACGACTTACTGCTCCTGCACTACTTGACTTCGGCTCTTCCTATTATGGAATACTCACCGCGCGGCGGAGCGAGGCGGGCTCCCATCTCCACCCTGGTCAAGGTGGGGGTGCGGGGCTTCGAGGATTCCACCGCTCCGGTTCGCCTGGTGCTCGCCGTCCACAATCCGGTGGCCACACCCGCGAGCTAGAAGCAAGGGAGGCGCGATCTGCGGCACTGGTGTCTCCGACGACGAGGCGCGGGACGAGTTCCCGGCTCATGGAGGGGAGAATCCTGTCCATGAGTGACGCCACAGTCCGAGAACGAGCCGAGGGGAAACCGTTGCGCGATCCACGAGTCGCGGCGCGACCCTTGCGACAGGATGCCGGAGAACCGCGTCCGGCGTGGTCTCCGGTCCGCAGGAACGCCAGAAAATGCGCCGCGCGGCCGGGCGAGCTGCTGGATCTGCCCCACGGTTCGTGGAATTGGTGATGCGCGCCGGCGATTCGCGCTCGGCCCGCAGGCTCTTGTTTGAGGCGCAATTGCCGGCCCAAGGGACGGCAGGGCTCTTCATGACGGCAAACGACAATCCCACATCGACACGCCTTGCCCTCGCGGAGCGACTGATCCATGCAGGCCGCGCTCTGCTCGCTTCCGCGGGCCAGGGAGTGCGCTTCCGCAACTTCGCGGAGGCGGAGCGGTGCTTCAAGCGAGCCGTCGAGGTGCTATGGGAGGCCGGCGACGCCGGGCATCCCCAGCGGGCGCTCGCATGGGAACGGCTGGCAACGCTGTACGACCGCCTGGGGAACGTCGAACGAGCTGAGACCTGCTACCTGCGCTCTCTAGCAGCCCAACAGATATCGGGATGGCCTTCCGTTGTGTGCGATGAGCGCACCATGGTGAGGCTGGCCCGCCTCTATGGCCGGATGGGCAAGGAGAACCTCCAGCTCGCCGTCCTGAGCAAGATCGAAACGCGGAGGCCGTGCAGCTGTCGGCGACACGGTCAAGAACGGGCCAGAGCCCCGGCGCTGTCAGGAGAAGAGCGGCAGACTTGATGGGCGTTCAGACAGATCAGGCAGCTGTTTGCTGTGACACCCCGGGTGGCGAGCCCGGGGTTTTTGCCACGACCACGGTGCAGGGGTCGGTTGACCTCCTGCATCGGCCCGTGCTCACCTACCCCCGCGGCGTCCCCTGGGGAGCCGGCTCCCTCTAGGCACCAACGAGAACAACCGCGGCCCGGGCCTTGCGCAGTACTCCGGCAGAAGCGCCAGAGACAGGAGACAGCGTTGCCGCACAGCCACAAACCTCCCTTCGCGTCCCTCGCAGAGGCCGAACGGCTCATCCGGGCCGGCCGCGCATTGCTGTCGTGGCCCGGGGGAGACAATTGCCGCGGCAGCATTGCCGAGGCAGAGCGCTGCTTCCGCGGGGCATTGGAGATCCTGAAGGAAGCGGTCGGCTCGGCGCACCCCCAGCTCGCCCTGGCGTGGGACCGCCTTGGGGTGCTGTACGAGGAGATGGGGGATCCTGAGGAGGCCGAGACCTGCTACCTCCGCTCCCTAGGTGCGCAACAAGCTGCAGGATGGTCCTCCGCTCTGGGCCAAGGACTCACCGTCCGCCGGCTGGCGCGACTGTACGAGACTATGGGGAAACAGTCCCTGCATCTGGCCGTCAAGAGTACTCTCGAACCGCAGATCGGAGGGAGTGGGCCGCGTTCCGGTGTAGCCAGGTCGGGACGAGCTGCCGCGTCGGTGCGGCACCCGCCGAAACATCGTGCCAGTCCGAACGAGACCAGGCGATACATGCTGCCGCCGCCCCGGGGAGAACCGTAGGGGCAGGAGGGCAGGGGGGAGAAAAAAGACCTCCTGCCCTCCTG
>JBDHDH010000114.1:0-11241 GCA_039591615.1 Gemmatimonadota bacterium
CGGTGTCCCACATCGAGCGTGCTAGGACTGCAGCGTCCGCGAACGACGAGGATGTCCAGGTCCCGGCAATCGGCGGATGACCTGGCAAAGCACTGACGCCACCGAGCGGGCACCCACCCACGACTGACCGCCTGTGGATTTGGCAAAGGCCCTTCAGCACACGCGACGCCGTCTCGTGAAAGATCTCGGGGGAAAGGCCCTCTGGACCCTCGAGAAGACCATTGCTCGGTACTCCACAGTTGGCACCTCGCCGTTTCTCGATCCCTACAGGTTCTCGTGGGCACAGACCCTCGAGCGTCACTGGCGAGATATTCGGACGGAACTGGACACCATCCTGCAGCTACACGATCAAATTCCGAACTTCCAAGACATCTCGAAGGATCAGGTCGCCATCACGACAGACAATAAGTGGAAGACCTATTTCTTGTACGGGTTTGGATACAAGGCGGAAGGAAACTGCGAGCGCTGCCCCGAGACGACTCGACTCATCGAGAACATCCCCGGAATGACCACCGCCTTCTTTTCGATTCTCTCACCGGGCAAGCACATTCCCGAGCACCGGGGGCTATACAAGGGCTTTCTGCGGTACCACCTGGGATTGATCGTGCCCCGACCCCAGGCCAACTGCTGGATTCGTGTCAGCAGCGAAAAGACTCACTGGGAGGAGGGGAAGAGCTTGATGTTCGACGACACCTATCCGCACGAGGTCCACAACGAGACTAACGGTGTGAGGGTGGTGTTGTTCATGGACATCCTCCGGCCACTCCGGTTTCCAGGATCGTTACTGAACAACATCGTCATCCGGCTGGTGCGCCGATCGGGATACATCCAGGAAGCAAAGAGGAATCAGGAACGCTGGGAACAGCGCTTGGGCCCTAGCGCGGCCTCCGCAACGGCAGATTGATGGAGATACCTGCAGCCACGACGGCAGAAAACTCCGACTCGTTCGCATCCTGAACGTGGCCGGCATTGGTCACGACATTCTCACCGACATCCCAGCTGAGCCAGACGTACTGATTCGGTTGGAACCTCCCCTGCAGCGCGAGTCGAAAGGTCGACTCCTTGACACCGAGAAACAGCGTCCGACTGCCCAGGTACTCGTCGAGTGGTGGCACCGAGTCGCGGAGATCGCCTTCGCCCTGTCGCTGCAACCGAACCAACGGTGTGAGACGAATATGCGGCACCGGCGGAAAGAGGTTCGCTGCGAGTGTCACCCTGTCGAAGTCGGAGAAATTGGCGCCCAGCCCACGCCGCAGGAAGCTGTACTCATCGAACCCGTTCGGTGTTCGATACGCCCAAGCTGAAACCCGTTCGTACATGAGGTCTAGCTCGAGCCACGGAGCAACGGAAGTAACTCTCGAGCCAAGCGTAAAGCCGTACAAGGTTGGTTCCCGATCTCGGCTGCCTGGACTGATGTCGAAGTCATCCACCATGGCTTCGGCGAACAACGCAACACCGCTTCGTTGATACCAGACCTGCCCAGTCAGCACCAGGTTCTGCTTGACGTCACCCGGACGCTCGTCTCGCTCGAAGAAGAGAAACTCAACGGGGTTGAGAAACCGAAGAGAGAATCCGGATCCACCTGCATACAGGATGGATTCCCCGAACGCGATAACTAGGTCGCCAACCTCGTAATCCAATCTGTGGCCCGCGACGAACCGCTTTTGATCGGCGAACGTGTCGAGCTCGCCCGTAAACGATCGCAGGCTAAACCGACCAACGCGAACATCGAGCCCGATCTGCGGGTACGCATACGGTTCATCCGAGATCAGCAGACCCTCCGTACCCAATGCTGACCAGTTACGCTGGAACTTCCCCACACTGACCCGGACGTGCGGAATCGATACGGTCACGTACGCGTTATCGGTTCTTCCACCCTGTCGTGTCTGCGGATCCAAGCCCTCGGGATCGTCATTCAGGTACGCGTCTCCCAAGAGCCGCGTTTCCCCGGCGAAGGGCCCAGCTTCCACCCAGGCTCCTGCATTATATCTCGGCCACGCGTCTCCGTCACCGAGAGGCCGAGTCGGATCCAGCCGCTGGCTGGATGATGCGCGCACGCCTCCGGCCAGGCGGACACCCCACGCTCGTCCGCCTCTCCCTTCAATGCGATCCAGTTCGAAAGCGAACTCGTCCTGAAGCAGTCGCACCCATCGGGCGAGAGGCGCTCGGAGGGTGTCGGGATCCAGTTTGGTCAGATCGCTGGCGATCTCCATCCGATCGTATGGCTGGACAAGGGGATTCAGGCTCGCCAACAGGCCGCGGGTGCGAAGGCGCTGGACATACTCATACGCCCAATGTCCCATCGGGAGATACCGCGAACCGGTCGGCCGCTCTTGTGCCCGAACCGCCATCGGCGTGATACCGATGGCTAGGCAGAGAACGGCAATATTGGCGAGACCCCGTTTGGTAACGACACTCCGGAGAAAGAAAAAGACACCCAGCAGCGCACCCATGGCCACGGTGTAGAACCGCCACGTCACGAGGAGGATTGTCAGGTCTGGCGCCGACAGTGATTGGCCAAAGCCGGCGACAAAGGCCAACTCGACAGGTCCCACCCCGGACGGCGTCGGCAGCAGCAGCTGGCCGTAGGTGAGCACGAACGAACCCAGTAGAATGCTAGCCACGCTGAAATCGTGTATGAATGCAGCCAGTAAGATCGGGAGAATGGCAACCCGCGTGGCGACTATGCCGATGGTTGCAAGCATTGCCGCGGCCACCAACCGCGGAGACAGTGCGCGGGCAGACGACCAAGCGCGGGCAATACTGTCATTTAGTTTGGCAGGGTGTCGCTTCCGATACCAGTGCATCCCGGCAAACCCAGCGACGATTAGTATCCCGAACAAGCCAAGCCATGGGAGCGCACGCGTCGTCGCGACGCGACTCCAGACATCCCGACCTCCCTGGACGATATCTCCACCCATGGTGATGATGAACACCGCGGACAGCGCCGTGAGAGCGATCCATTCCAGGATCCGCTCGGCCCCGATTGCCACGATTCCGCTCGCCATTTCGACCCCGGTTCGCCGAAGCGCCACCACTCGCGCTGGGTCACCGCCCAAGCGCGCCGGTGTGACCGACGCCCCGAGATCGCCATACGAGTTGGCGACGACCAGGAGCCAAAAACGTGGACGCCGGCCGTCCGGTAGCAGTAACCAGAGACGCAACGCCCGAAGTACGAGGTGCAGGAGCACCAAGCCGATCGCGGCGATGTGAATCCACATCAGTCCAGCACTTTCCGGGGCGCCTAGCGCCTGATTTCGGCCCGACTCCGCCATGAAGCCCGAACGGCGGCCGAGGCCAGTGATAGATCGAGGCGGTCAACGAGGCGAAGAATACGGTGGGAAGGCAAACCTGACCAGGCCGGTTCGACAGGGCAGCCCCGTCGGCAACCAGCGCGGTGAGGGAACGAGAGTTGGACTTTGCAGATGCCCTGCGTCCGTCGGTGCTCGGGCATCGCCCGACCACCGCAACAATCACCGAACCTCGTATCGGGATTAGCGTCCTCTCTTCATGAAGACCGTTCGGTGACACGCGTCACCGCCTCATTGTCAATCACCGCGTTACCTATCGGGCCCACACCATAGTTCACGCTCCGAAACCGTGAACGTCTTCGTTTCCCCCGCGGCTGGGAGGAGAGGTATTTTGAGAGCTATTCGCACCAGCAAAACGTTCACACTCGTCATGGGGATGTCCCTGCTCGCTGCCGCGGCATGCAGCAGTGACAACGCAATCGGCCCCGAGAATCAGCCCGAGGTAGCGAACGCGACCGACAACTTCCAACTTCAGGCAACTGGGCTCGAGAACGTAACACAGACGTTCACGTACACGTGGCAGAACACGGGCACCGCGGCGAACGTCGATCAGTCAGGGGTCCTCAGTGGAGGGACGGCCACCCTGACAATCCGGGACGGCGGCGGCGCCCAAGTGTATTCCCGTAGCCTGGATGAAACGGGCTCTTTCTCCACCGACCAGGGGTCGACTGGTTCCTGGACCATCGAAGTGGCTCTGTCAGGGATGAGCGGGACGCTCAACTTCCGCGCGCAAAAGCCGTAAGCGCAGACCGGCTCCAAGACGGTCCAACGAGCCGGGTACGACAAACGCCCCCGTCGTTGTGATCCGAGCGGGGTGTAGCGTGTGTCTGTGTCCGCTTCCTGCGAAGTGACACCTCAACTCACTGACGGGTCAGGCTCGTGGGCGGGCTCGAGTCACGATTCAACCTGCGGACTTCAGCGTCGTCTCGTCCTGGGCTTGCCGTTGCTCCTCCAGTAGCTGGATGATCCGCTCGTTCTGCTCACGGATCGCCTCGGTGTTCAAGAGCATTGCTTTGGGCGGAAACTCATCTGGCATCCTGGCGAACACCCGCTGCCACAGCGTCTTCTCTTTGGGGCCGAACCGGCGGCCGAGGGCCACCGCTCCCCCGAAAGTGAGCAACTTGGCAAGGGCTCTCCGCCGGCGACGCGCTCTCAATCGACGGACGAGCTTCCGGTGTCGACGGATCCTCATGAGATCACCCCCTTTCTACCACATGCACCCTAGGCGATCACATCTGAAACCGTGGTGAAGCGGGGGTGAACCGCAGGTTGGCTTGGCGGGCGTACCTGCAGCTACCGCCCGCAACGGCAAAGCGCCCGGCCATCGCGAGCCGGGCGCTTGAATGGCAAGCCGTCTGCTAGGGCGTGGCGCGTGCCAGCATTTCCCCCTGGACCACTGTCTCCACCAGCCGGACGAACTCGGCACGATACCCGTGGAGATCTTCGCCCTGGCTGCGCCGCCCTTCTGCCAAGACGTCCGCCATGGTCCACACCCCGCTGTGCTCCGAGTCTCTGAGCAGCATCCCAAAACCCGCCACGGCCGACGCAAACCGGAGATCGACGGACGGATCGCCTGCGCCATCGAGGACAGCGTGCTCGAGAAGTCGGCTCGTGTCACCGTCCGGCTCCTTGTAGCGCAGCTTCACGTACAGCAACTCTCTCGACCCCGCGACTGCGCGGCGACTCCCCGGCGCCTGATACCGCAGCGAATCGAGCCCCCGAAGGGGCACATCGCTCTCCTCGCCCGCAAGAATCACTTCGTAGAGGGCGGTCACCGAGTGTCCTGCCCCCAGCTCGCCGGCGTCCTTTGTGTCGTCCTCGAAATCTTCGTTTCGAAGCAACCGGTTCTCGTAGCCGATGAGGCGGTATCCCTGCACCAGCGCCGGATTGAACTCCACCTGGATCTTGACGTCCTTCGCGATCGTCAACAGCGTTCCGCCCATCTCCGTCACCAGCACCTTGCGCGCTTCGAGCATGTTGTCGATGTAGGCGAAGTTCCCGTTCCCGTGATCCGCGAGCTTCTCCATCTTCGAATCCTTGAGATTCCCCGTGCCGAAACCCAGGACCGTGAGGAACGTCCCCTGCTGCCGCTTGTCTTCGATGAGACGTACCATCTCGGCGTCGCTCGACGCCCCGACGTTGAAGTCGCCATCCGTTGCCAGGATCACGCGGTTGTTCCCACCCTCAATGTGATTGTCCCGAGCGACGTCGTACGCCAGCTTGATTCCCGCTCCACCGGCCGTGGACCCGCCGGCCTCCAAAGCACCGAGCGCACCCAGGATCGTCGCTTTCTCGTCGCCTGGAGTGGACGATAGGACGAGTCCCGCAGCGCCGGCATAGACGACCATCGCCACTCGATCCTGTGGCCGCAGCTCATTCACCAGGAGCCGGAACGCAGACTTCAGCAGCGGCAGCTTGTCGGGCGACTGCATCGATCCCGACACGTCAATGAGAAACACCAGATTGCTGGGCGGGAGGTCCCTGACATCGACCTTCCGTCCCTGGAGCCCGATCCGCACCAGGCGATGCAACGGGTTCCAGGGCGCTGCAGTGACCTCTGTGGTGATGGAAAAAGGATGTTCGCTACCGGGATCCGGATAGTCGTAAGAGAAATAATTCACCAGTTCTTCGATGCGCACGGCGTCTGTAGGGGGTCGATGCCCGGTCGTGATGAACCGTCGGACGTTGCCATAGGATGCCCGGTCCACGTCGATGGAAAACGTCGACAGCGGGTTGGCCGCGACGGCGAGGAACGGGTTCTCGACCAAATGACCGTACGACTCCGTATTGAAGTTGCGGTTGTAGCGACCCCGGAGATCGAGCCCGTACTCATAGGCAGCGACCGCCGCGGTGCTGACGGCGTCTTTCCGCGCGACGCTCAGACGCCCCGCAACTGATTGGTCGACGACTGGCTGCTGCCCCTCTCCTTGGGCAGTGCTCGGGGCTCCGGAGGGGTGAACCTCCTCCGGAGAATCGGCTTCCCGGGAAGTCTGGCTGCAGGTGACGAAGCCGGCGGCGAGGGCCGCGACCAATGGAAAGCTCATCAGGCGTTTCATGGGTCCTCTCCTTGAAAGTCGCGCTGAGAGGCAACGGCTCTCTCAGCAATCTCAATCGTCGCTCTGCACTTCAGTAGGACGTTTGAGACCCGAGAGCTTGCACAGGAGGGTGCGCGCCCCCATGAGTAAGACGAACACCTGACTAGGTCGGCGAGATACGTGGGGGAGGATGGGAGCGGTGGGTGGGTGTGAGCCCATCACCTTGACCCGCGACACCATGTGGCAAGCGGCCTCGGGGGGGGCTCGCCGCCGCGGTCGCACGCGAAACCCGGGCGCCCGATTCGTCGTAGATCGGTTCTGAGCCCGTCCATTTGATCGATTCCGCAGAACAGCGAGGCCTCGTATGAGCCGTCCGAAGAAGATCATTCTCTGCACGGTGGGCGTCGTGGTGCTGGCCCTGGGGATCTTCCTGATCCCCACCATCTGGTTCAAGCCCTGGTCGATCGACCACTTCTACATGAGGACCTTCGCGTCGTTCGCCCTGCGCCACCCGATGATGCTCTCCTCGATGAGGCTTCTCGAGCCGATGGGGATCGACTTCTACGACGACGACCTGGACGACATGTCGATGGAGTTCGACGAACGCGAGGCGCGTTGGGTGAGAAAACAGCTGGACGTTCTGCGGAGCTACGATCGCGAGAGAATGGACGATGCCGGCAAGCTCTCCTTCGACATCCTGGAGTGGTTCCTGGTCGACATCGACGACGGAAACCGCTTTATGTACCACGACTACCCTGTGAACCAGCTCTTCGGCATCCAGAGCGGTCTCCCCGATTTCATGATCAACACCCACCAGATCAACAATCCCGGTGACGCCAAGGACTACGTCGCCCGGGTGGGCAAGTTCGGGGTCGCTTTCGACCAGGTGCTCGCGGGCCTGAGACACCGGGAGGAGCAGGGCATCGTACCGCCGCTCTTCGTGGTCCGTCACGTGCTCAAGGAGATGAGGGATTTCACTGCGCCCGATCCCAGCGAGCAGACCCTCTATACTCACTTCGCCAGCGAGACCGGCGGGATCGAGGGCTTCGATACCGAGAAGCGCGAAGAGCTACTCGGGGCGCTGGAGAGAGAGATCCGTGACGCCGTCTACCCCGCGTACGGGCGCCTGATCGAGTTCTTCGAGCACCAGGAGCAGATCGCCACCACCGACGACGGCGTCTGGAAACTGCCCGACGGGGAGGCTTTCTATAACCACCAGCTCCGCCACTACACCACGACGGACATGGCCGCCGACGAGATACACCAGCTCGGGCTTGCCGAAGTGGACCGCATCCAGGCGGAGATGCGGGGGATCCTCGAGGCGGAGGGGTACGACGCGTCCGACTTCGCCGCGGCCATGAACATGCTGAACGAAGAGGAGCGCTTCCTGTATCCGGACTCCGACGAGGGGCGGGAGCAGATCCTGGCCGACTACCGGGCACTCATCGCCGAGATCGACGCAGGCCTCACTCCCATGTTCGACGTCAAGCCCAAGGCCGGGGTGGCCGTGGAGCGGGTTCCCGAGTTCAGACAGGCCACCGCCCCTGGTGCCTACTATCAACCGTCCCCTCTCGACGGCTCCAAGCCGGGCACGTTCTTCGTCAATTTGCGGAACGTCGAAGAGATCCCCAAGTTCGGGATGCGCACCCTCGCGTACCACGAGGCAATCCCAGGCCATCATTTCCAGATCGGCATCGCCCAAGAGATGCGGGGCGTACCGTTCTTCCGCCGGATACTCCCCTTCACCGCCTTCGTGGAGGGCTGGGCGCTCTACGCCGAGATGGTGGCCGCGGAGAGTGGGTTCGAGGACGATCCCCACGACCGGCTCGGCTATCTCACGGGCCAAGTCCTTCGCGCGGTGAGGCTGGTGGTCGACACCGGAATCCACGCGAAGCGGTGGACCCGGGAAGAGGCCATCGAGTACATGCTGGCCAACACCGGAATGCCGGAAACCGACGTGGTCGCCGAAATCGAGCGCTACATCGTCGATCCCGGCCAGGCCTGCGCTTACAAGGTGGGACAACTCAAGATTCTCGGGCTACGGCAGCAGGCAATGGATGCCCTGGGCGACCGGTTCGACATCCGCCAGTTCCACAACGTGGTGCTGACCAACGGCGCGGTGCCGCTCACCATCCTCGAGCGGCTGGTGGAGGCCTGGATCGAGGAACGGGGCCAGGCCTGATCGTCGGCGCAGGAGATTGAGGCGGCCGCGGACGTTGACACCACTTTGCCACAACGCGAACGCCCCGCCGGTTGCCGGACGGGGCGTAGGTCCTTTTCGCCATCAATGACCGGGGTGGGTCTCGAACCCACGGCCTACGGATTAAAAGCCCCGCATCTATCCGCTCTTATCCGGCACGCACGTACACTCTCGACCGAAGACGTTCACTCGACGCGCCTTCTTAGGGGTCACGTTTGTATATCGTGGTACATGCGTGTACGGGGTTCCGGGGCACAATGAGGGGCACACTTCAGTCAGATTATGCCTTCCTTGCCCAAGGGTCCCATCTGCACAGGGAAGAGGCCGGGTCCCCGATTGTGGCCGAGTGGTTAGTGCTCACGGGCGACGTCGCGAAGAACCAACTCGATTTGTGACCGCCGAGATTTAGTTCCCCAGCTTCGCCTTCAACTCCTCGAACCAGTTCTCGACCACGATCACTCCCGCCGAAACTTGGCCCGCGCAGCTCGCCACCGAGGCGCCGTTCGATCTCGTGCAATCAATGCAAGTTCAAAGAGTCCGCGTGGTCACCACTGCGGATGTGAGTCCCAGACCCCATTGAAGGTGAGCCTTTGGACACTCGAGCCGCTCTCTCGCCAAGGGCAGATCGCCTTCCACAGCTGCTCTAGCCTATTCATGGCGCCGCTTGGGTGTCTTGTCATGCCAGTCGTATACCCAGAACGTATAGGCGTAAGGAAACAGCGTCTGAACAACATGGAATGGCTCGTACTCAAACAGCCTTCGCATCGCCCACGAGAAGCGATAGCGGGGGTGATCGGGAGGAATTATCTCAACCACGCAGTCGACTTGGAAACTCAAGAACACCGGCGAATTGCCTGTCCACAGGACGGAAGCGAGAGGATGCCGCGACAGATTGCGAAATGTCTCGCCCTCGAATATTTCCAGAAGTCCCAACCGACGCCAATCCACGTGCTCGGGGTGCGCGTAAAATTCCCGAGCGGTGTCCACCCGTAGTTGGCGCGTCTCGTTCACGGCATCGACTGGTAGTGCCTGAATCCTGTCCACCGCCGCATTTACCAAATCCAGGTAGTGATCCAAGTACTCATCTCGGGGGGTGAACCCGACTCCCTTGTTCGCGAGGTTAGGGACCATGTTCGTTCCACCGGATGTGCCCACAACAGGCAAGTGCCCCGCGTTGAATGCGACGTACTCATTGCGTTCGATGGCGTCGTAGACTCCACGTTTGTATCCGAGTTGCCACTCGACGAACTTCTCGGGTAGCTGCTTGATCTCGATCTCTCGAGTTGGGCCTCCGTCGAGGTTCGCATGGGCCACACCGTCGGTCACCTGTACCTGCCGCAGCAGTTTGTCCATATCAGTCGTTGTCATGAGTCGTAGCTCTCCGAGAAGTCGCTCGCTCTAAGTCGCCATTCTGCTGTTTCACGCCCTGATCGCTCACTGGTGACAATTCCTATCTCCCATCGGCCTAGCCTCTTGCAGTTTCCTGTCAGGGGCCCAGCACCTAGATTAGGGCGCTACTCTTCCCGGAACCACGATGTTCGGACACCCGTTGCCACGGACCTTCTGCTCTGTTTCTTGCACAGTCCTTGCGGTTCTAGTTTCCCCGCATCTCTTCGGTCAAGTCGCGGTTCATCCTACTGTGACAGAACCCGCAGCCTGGGAGCGGTTCGCTCTCCGCGTCGTCAACCAGACGGACGTGCCGGTCCTCCATGTCCGAGTCGTGGTCTCCGAGGTTCTCACGGTGCTAGGAGTCGATGGTCCGCACCGATGGGAAGTAGGGCCGGGAGGGCCACCGGATACGGCTCGGGGTTCGGTAGCTGCGGAAAGTATGCGGGAGAAAACGGGACCCGGCTAGTCCCTTTTGGGGACACGAGGTGCCGGGATCGTCGATCCGACCATCCAGCCATTTCGTGTAGAATCCCATCGGATACGGAACCCGCAACACGATCCAGTCCCCGTCCGTCAACACCGATAGTCCTTCGGAAGGACTCACCCATTGGTCTCAACCTAGTGTGACCCTGTGTAGCCACGAAAGCGCCGTCGACGCGACACCCTGGCTTCATTTGGCACAATTGGCACACCAACGCAGAGAGCGAGAGAATCCGCCTCGATCCCCTCGCCCTCTAACTTGTTGCTTTTGATCAACTTCCGCTAGTTGGGACGGCGGGATTTGAACCCGCGACCCCCTGAACCCATTCAGGCGTCAGGGATAGGCAATCACGGCAAAATGTCGGCATTTCACGGGCTTCCGAGCGTAGGCACGACATCTTACCGGACTCCATGCCGGACTCTGCCGGAAGAAACGGCAACCATAACGGCAACCGTTGTACCCCTCACGTAACATCCACTTCTGAAACAGTCGGCGGTGTTCCTCGTAACGGCGGTTAGTTCTCGTTACTCGTGGCCGCCGGCTGCAAGGCCTCCGGATCGAACACCCACCCGCCCTTGATCACCCGCCAGATGGCTTGTGTGTTGTTCGATGAACAAGTGATGGTGTGCGGTGCCGGATCGCTCCTCGCTGGTGGGCGCGATCTCGACACCGGCGGCGGCGAGCACGACACGAACATCACGACGGTTGATAACGGCCCCGTCAGCCGGTTCGATGATCTCCACCCGAGCAGCGCCCTCACCTCCGGCGCATGCGACCGCCGCCAGGACCGCACCCCTCAAGAAGAATCTCCTGCCGGCCACGACG
>JBDHDH010000115.1:0-11223 GCA_039591615.1 Gemmatimonadota bacterium
GGATTAGCAACCGCAAGCCGCCATTGGCTGTCCGGCGCCACAGCCGGCGGCTCCATTGTCAAGGCAAGTTCGGAAACCACGCCGCGTATCAAACAGCGGCGCAGAAGGGGCAACGCTCGGACGACCTCCAAGTCGCGCCATTGCTTCAACTTGTTGAAGCACGGAGGGCCGGGGATTCGAACCCCGATGGGCTTGCGCCCGGCGGTTTTCAAGACCGCTGCCTTACCAGTTAGGTCTAGCCCTCCCTCGATGATAAGGTAATCAGCGCCTTACGGGTTGCCCAACTCACCCCGAGTTTCGCTTCCACCCCAAGCAACCGCTGGTGGCGGTCTCGTGGGCACTCGTTGCGAATCGTGGCGTCGAGCTGCCCTGGAGGGGCGCCCTACCGCTTGGCGCGGACCAGGCTCCTGACCGCAGATGAGGCGCGAATCTCGCCCGCCCCCTTGTACGCCTCGTGATTGGCCTCGATCTCGTCCAGCTCGTAGCGGTAGTTGACCATGATGCCCCCGGACTGCGCGAGGCCGTTGTCGGACGTGTCACCCAGCCAATTCAGACGCTCGACTCGCGCGCCGTTGGACAGGTGGAAATGGGCGACTGGATCGCGTGCGAAGCCATCGGCCCGTTTCGCTTCCAGGAGGTAGCGCGCACAGAGCCTCGACAGCGGACCCTCCAGCGCCTGTTGGATCTCCGGCTTCAGATGCCACTCGGGCTCGTTCAGCAGGGCTTTGAGTGTCTCCGCGCCGCTCAGCCCCGACCACAAGGGACCGAGCTTCTTGCGCTCCGATGCGCTGATGAGCTCAGTGTCGGCTGGCGATTCGAGATATCCCTCGAGCCACCGCCTGAAACCGGGTACCGGTGACAGAGTCGCGAAGATCTTGAGTCCCTTGAACTCGGAGGCGAGCAGCTCGGCCACCCGTTTGATGAGAAAATCGCCGAAGCCGATCCCGGCCAGCCCACTCTGCGTGTTCGAGATCGAGTAGAAGACGGCGGTGTCCGCGGTCTCCGGGGCCAGCATCGGCGCCTCGGTGTCGAGCAACAGCTGGATGTTGTCCGACATACCGTCGGCCAGGGCCACCCACACGAATATCAGCGGCTCATTGGGCATGCGCGGGTGGAAAAAGGCAAAGCAGCGCCGGTCGGCTCGCAGCCGGTTCTTCAAGTCGTCCCAGCTCGAGATCTCGTGCACCGCCTCGTACTCGATCAGCTTCTCGAGCACGGCTGCGGATGAATCCCATTCCATCCGGGTCAGCTCGAGGAAACCCACGTCGAACCACGAGGTGAGCAACGATTTGAGCTCTGCCTCGGCGACGTCCAGCACGCTGTCGCCCTCCCGCCGAAACTGGAGCATCTCGGCACGCAGGTCGACCAGGAACTTGACCCCTTCCGGGAGCGCGGTGAACTGCGTGTAGAGGGTGTACCTGGGGGGGCGCACTGCTTCGCGCAACGCCCGCTCGGCGCGCTGTCGCTCCTCGGCGCTCCGGGCGCTGCGCCGCGCTTCGATGGCCGCATCGACCGGACCGGCATCGAGCGTGATCTCGCGGGCGAGCACTCCCAAGAACCGGCGTCTGCCCTCCCGGTTGAGAGACAGATAGGTTCTTCCCAGGCCGGCAGCGCGGGCCCGCGCGGAAACCTCCCCGCCACGCGCCTCCAGACACTCGCGCATCTGCTCCGCGATTCGCCTGCTGTCGGCATCAGGCAGGTCCGGGTGCACCTCCCCAGGCGGTTTGCCTCTGGCCATGCCGGCAATAGCACGCCACGCGCCGCGCAGGGTGCGGTCGAGGAAGCTGCCTTGGACGGTGTCACTCATGACGCGTCAGTTCCGACTTGAAGAGGAAACCCGCCGCGCCTTCCTGCGGCAGAGGTTACCCCCTTCGCCTTCCCGAAATCTAAAGACTCCCCTCCTGCACATCATCCCGATCGCGAGGGACACCATCTCGCTACGGCCGCGGCGAGAAGCCTGTGAGGTGCGGCCGTGCCACGACCCGTGGGCTCAGTCATGTGTTGACATCGGCGCGAACGGACGGGCAATCTCACGGCATGACCGCCAGACCCCGGAGCAACCGTTTGCTCGGACGGAGTATCCAACCACCAAGGCCACCTACCTGTCGAAGACCCGGAGCCACCCATGATCTCGACCTGGCAGGACGTGCGCTACGGGATGCGCACGCTGCTCAAGCGCCCAGCCTTCACCACGATCGCCGTGGCCACCATCGCGCTGGGGATCGGTGCCAACACCTCGATCTTCAGCGTCATGAACGGCGTGCTGCTCGAGCCGCTGCCGCTGCGTGACCCTGCTCATCTGGTCACGCCCAACGTCATCAGCCCCCGGGGGTTCGAGATCTCGCTGTCGATCCCGAACTTCAAGGACTGGCGCGAGCGGAGCCGCTCGTTCGCGTCGTTCGGCGCCAACATGTCCAGGAACATGACGCTGACCGGGATCGACCGCCCGGCAGTGATCCGCGCGCGCCTCGTGCTGGGCGACTACTTCGAGACGCTGGGCGTGCCGGCGATCCGCGGGCGCGTCATACCGTCGGACGAGACCTGGGCCGGCGCCGCGCCGATCGCCGTCGTGACCCACGGGTTCTGGGAGCGCCGGCTGGGCGGCGCGCCCGATGTCATCGGCCGCACGATCACCCTCGACAGCGAGACCTTCGAGATCATCGGTGTCATGCCCCGCGAGTTCGTCTTCCCGTCCGCCGACACCGAGGTCTTCCTCCCGATGGGTCACATCTCTGAGAACCTGTGTTGGGAGGTTCGCGGCTGCTCCCAGGGCACCTGGGCGATCGCTAGGCTGAAGGACGGTGTCGACCTCATGACGGCGCAGGCCGACCTGGACCGCGTGCACCGGGAGATCGAAGCGGAGGAAGGCGAAGAGGTCGCGCGCCCCGAGCTTGAGACGTTGACCGACGCCTATGTGGGCGACGTGCGCACGCCGATCCTGATCCTGATGGGCGCAGTCGGCTTCGTCCTGCTCATCGCCTGCGCCAACGTCGCCGCCTTGTTGCTCTCACGCGGCGAGAGCCGACGCCGCGAGCTGGCGGTGCGGACGGCGCTCGGCGCCGGCCGGGGCCGCGTGGTCCAGCAGCTGCTCACCGAGAGTGTGGTACTCGGGCTCGCCGGCGGCGCGCTCGGCATCGGACTGGCGTACGCGGGGGCGCGCGTGCTCGTGCCGCTGGTCAGCGACAGCGTCCCGTCGGTCATGGCTGGTAACATCGGCCTGGACTGGACCGTACTCGTGTTCACGTTTTTCGTGTCGGTGGGTGCAGGCCTGTTGTTCGGGATTGCACCCGCGCTGCGGGCCTCCTCCCAGGCTCTGGTCGGCGAGCTGAAGGAAGGCGGCCGCGGCGGCACGTCGGGGAGGGCGCGGCAGCGCCTCCGTTCCGGCCTCGTGGTCGCCGAGGTGGCCCTCTCGCTGGTCCTGTTGATCGGTGCTGGGCTGATGATCCAGAGCTTCCAGAAGCTGCAGGAGGTCGACAAGGGGTTCGTCGCCGACGACGTCCTGACCGCCCGCGTATCGCTGCCGCGAATCCGTTACGATGGCAAGGAGCCGGCCTGGCGGTTCTTCGATTCGTTCCTCGAGCGCGTCCGGGCACTGCCGGGCGTGAGGACGGCATCGATGACGCAGATCGTGCCGCTGCAGGGGAATAGCTGGGAGCAGGGTAT
Source organism: Gemmatimonadota bacterium (assembly GCA_039591615.1). Lineage (GTDB taxonomy): Bacteria > Gemmatimonadota > Gemmatimonadetes > Gemmatimonadales > GWC2-71-9 > JBDHDH01. The sequence continues at coordinate 3,664 of JBDHDH010000115.1, forward strand.
CATCCCCGAGGGGACGCCGCGCGAGCCCGAGAACGTCCAGTCGGTCCTCTTCTACATGGTGACGCCGGACCACTTCGCGACCCTCGGTATCCCCCTGATGCGCGGGCGCCTGTTCAGCGAGCAGGACCGTGACGGCGCGGCGTTGGTCTGCGTCATCGACGAGACGATGGCCGAGAAGTTCTGGCCGGGCGAAGACCCGATCGGCAAGCGCGTCAACTTCGAGGAGGCTGAAGGCTCGACTCGCGAGAACCCGGTGCTGATCTGGCGCACGGTGGTGGGCGTCGTGCGGAACGTCAGGCACTACGAGCTGGAGAACCCGTCCCGCATCACCGTCTATGTGCCCATGGCCCAGAGCGCGCGCGCCTGGAGCACCGCCATGCACATCGTCGCCAAGACGCAGGGCGACCCGCTGTCGCTCAGCGACCTGGTCCGCCGCGAGCTCGCGGTCCTGGACCCCGAGGTGCCGCTCTACCAGCTCGAGACCATGGAAGGCTACGTGAAGGGCGCACTCTCCGACACGACGCTGTTGAGCAGCCTGCTCACCGTCTTCAGCGCCATCGCGTTGATGCTGTCGGCGATCGGAATCTTCGGCGTGATGTCGTTCTCCGTGGTTCAGCGGCTGCGTGAGATCGGCATCCGCATGGCGCTCGGGGCCCACGCCGGCGACGTGGTCAAGATGGTCGCCCGGCATGGGTTGGCCGTCACGGCGACCGGCGTCGTCATCGGGCTGTTCGCGGCCTTCGCGCTCACGCGCCTACTGGCCAGCGTTCTGTTCGAGGTCGATCCGATAGAGCCTGTTACCTACGCCGGCTTCTCGGTGTTTCTCATCGCCGTCTCGCTGGCCGCCGCCTACCTGCCGGCCCGCCGCGCAACCCGCGTCGATCCGGCGGTCGTGTTGCGGGAAGAGTAGCGCCGGCGGACATCCTCGGTGTTTGGCCTGTGCGGGCGCCTTGGGGGGGTCCGTCGGTCTGGGTGTGGACCGACTCAGCGGGCCGGAATGCATCAGGTCCTGATCATTAATAGGGTGCGTGGTGAGGCTCGGTGATTCGGCGTCCACGAGCGACCCGGGCATGTGCTCTACGCTCGCCGACAGGCAGCGTCCCCCAGATCAGGCGTGACGCGGTCCGGCCAGGGGGGTACGCCGGTCAGTTCTCGGGCACGCCCATCCCCGCGATGAACATCGATTCTGTCCTTGCGCTGCCGGCGTCAGGCTCTCGCCCTGAGGCCGCGTCCGCTCCAGCGAGTTGTCAGCCGCCTTCAAGCGGCAGCTCGAATTCAATTTCATCCTCTATCGGGATACCGTCTTCGTCAAACTCAGGTATCTCCGGCTTGAGCCGTCTCGCCCTGTGAACCGCTCCTCGATGGATCGCGGCCAGTCTCATGCCAATCGCCCGATAGAACTCAAGTGCTCCGCGATTGTTATTCGTCGTGATCAGCCACAGCCTGGTGCATCCGGCATGAGTCGCGATTGCCTGCACAGCCGCCATCAAGCTTCGGCCAATTCCCTGACGGAGGACCATGCTGATTACAATCACCACCTCGCACTGGTCTTGATCCAATCGGTACTGAAGCAAACCCAAAGGCCTGGAGTCCTCTTCCGCGACCAGTCCGGGCAAGCACAATGCGTCGTGAAGGACACCTCGGGAGACTACTCGCGACGAGCCGAAATGCTTCCTCACAAGGGGTTCCAACCATGAGGTATCAGAAGACTGAAGCGCGCGGACTTTCATATGGCAGGGAAGGGCGGGTCACTAGTCTTCGACGGAACTCGATAATGCCATGACCACGCCAAAGCTGCGGTGTATTCCCGGCGGCAGCAAGCTGCTTGCCGCTCCCATCCACAAGTGTCGCGATGTGTTATGACGATGGCCGAGGTCGCGGAAGGTGAAGGTGTGACGGTGAGAGTAGGGCCAATCACCATTCGCATCGCTCGTGCGCGCCCAAACGCTGCCGAACGGACGCCACCTGGGACTGGGAATCCCTCGATGGAGCATAGAACGTTGGCTCCGGAGGACGCTAATGCGTCTGTGGGCGTCGATAAAACCCCCAAGAATCGGTTGCTTAGCGTCGATTGGCGTCTGTAAGCGTCGGCGGCCGTTGTGACAATTCGGTTCCAATCAGACAATGCGGCCCCACCGGCCCTGACACCCGCTCCTGTGGCACCTATCCGAGCACTACTTGAATCCGGTGCTCCAGCCCGTCGTCGGATAGGGGAACGAGCGCCCCTTCCGAAAGGGGGGTCCCGTCAAGACTGATGCTGGAAACACCGCGACAGACTGCGTTCGGATTCTCGACCGCAATCCGATAGACTGTGTCGCCATGACGATAGACGATCTCGAAGCGTTTCCAATGTCGAGGAATGCACGGATCGATGGCGAGAGCGGAACCTCGCTTTCGGAATCCGAGGATCGACTCCAAACCAGCGCGGTAAAGCCAAGCCGCAGCCCCGGTGTACCACGTCCATCCTCCCCGTCCCACGTGGGCGGGTGCGGAGTAGATATCTGCGGCGACGACGTAGGGCTCTACCTTGTAACGGTAAGCGCTCGCACGACGACTCGCATGGTGAATCGGGTTCAGCAGGTTGAAGAGATCGAAGCTCTTGTCTCCCTCGCCCAGCCGAGCGAATGCAACGACCGTCCAGATCGCGGCGTGTGTATACTGCCCGCCGTTTTCCCGGATGCCGGGCACATATCCTTTGATGTAACCGGGATCCAGATGTGTCTGGTCAAACGGCGGGGAGAAGAGTAGCAGTAGCCGGTCGTCCTGACGGACCAGCCGTCGTTCAACCGATTCCATGGCCTGGCGCGCTCGGTCCAGATCACCTGCGCCCGAGAGAACCGCCCAGGACTGCGCAATCGAATCGATCTGGCACTCGTCGTTCTGAGCCGATCCGAGCGGCGTCCCGTCATCGAAGAAAGCGCGCTTGTACCACTCGCCGTCCCATGCTTCATTCTCCAACGACGTCAGCAGGGCTTTGGCCCTCTTCCGCCAACGCGCCGCACGCTCCTCTTCCGCGCGGCCGTCGGCGATCTGAGCGAACTCGCTCAAGTTCACGTAGAGAAACCAACCCAGCCACACGCTTTCTCCGCGACCCTCTCGGCCGACACGGTTCATCCCGTCGTTCCAGTCGCCCGCACCGATCAAAGGAAGACCATGACTGCCCACGTCGAGACTTCGATCCAGGGCCCGCGCACAATGTTCAAACAGAGTCGATCGGTCTTCGGATACGTCGGGTTCGAAGTAGGATTCTTGCTCGTGCTCCCCGAGGGTCGGGCCCTGGAGCCATGGGATCGTCTCGTCGAGCACGCTCCAGTCCTCGGTCACCGCTAGATACTGAGCCACAGCATAAGGCAGCCACAGGAGGTCATCGGAGATTCGCGTCCGTACCCCCCGCCCGTTGGGGGGATGCCACCAATGCTGGACGTCTCCCTCAGGAAACTGCCGGGCGGCCGCCCGCAGGATGTGCTCGCGCGCGATATCGGGCCGCGCCACCAATAGTGCCAGGACGTCCTGCAGCTGATCGCGGAAGCCGTACGCCCCACCGGACTGGTAGAAGGCCGAGCGGGACCAGAGGCGGCAGGACAGTACCTGATGGAGTAGCCAGCGATTGAGCAGCAGATCCATCGAAGCGTCCGGCGTCCGCACCTGTACTGTGCCGAGCACCGTGTCCCACTGTTCTTGGACCTCGCGGAGGAGGGCGTCGCAATCGTTCTTGCGATAATGTTTCACGAGCGCTCGTGCCTGCTCGGGGCTTCCCCCCTGTCCAAGGAGGAACAGCACCTCCGTCCGTTGCCCCGGCCCCAGCTCCACCTCCGTCTGCAGCGCGGCGCAGGGGTCCAGGGTCGCACCGGTCTTTCCCGATAGCTCATCGCCCCGCTCGAGCGAGGCCGGGTGGTCGAGGCTCGCATTGCGGCCCAGGAACTCGAGGCGGTCGCAGGTCCAAGATGTTTGGCGCCCACCGAGATCGGCGAAGGCGACCCGACTCGCGAACTCGCCGTTCCAGGCGTTGCGCGCGAAGGTGGCCCGGGTCGCGGGATCGATTTCGGTGACCACGTAGGGTGCAGCGCCGCTGCGCGCGACACCTAGCACCCACTCCACATAGGCCGTGACGGAAAGGCGCCGTTTGCGGCCGGACCGATTCATCAGCGTGAGGTGCGAGATCTTGACGGGGTCGTGCGGCGGCACGAACTGCAGCAGATCCAGCGCGATGCCGTGGGACGTATGTTCGAAGCGACTGTAACCCTGACCGTGCCGGATGACGTAGGGCGAAGGTTCTTCGCGGATCGGAAGACACGTCGGCCCCCACAGCAGACCGGCGTCCAGGTCGCGCACGTAGAACGCCTCGCCCGGTGTGTCGCTGACCGGATCGTTCGACCACGGCGTCAGCTTGTTCTCCCGGCTGTTGACGGACCAAGTGTAGCCGGAGCCCGACTCGGAAACTTGAAATCCGAAGTCTGGATTCGCCACGACGTTGATCCAGGGAGCCGGCGTCCATTGTCCCTGGCCCAGCACCGTGACGTACTCGCGGCCGTCCCGCGAGAATCCCCCCAGGCCGTTGAAATACTCGAGATCGAGCGTTGGGGGGGGAACCGGTTCCCTTTCCTCGCGCGGCGGGCGGAGCCGGGGCGGCACCGGTCCCGGCCGTAAGCGCTGCAGCCTGATCACCTGCTCGGACAGCGTGCCCCTGCTCGCCAGGACCACCACGCGCGCCGCCGAACGCAGCAACAGCAGGTCTTGCAAGGCCAACAGGTCCTCCCGGAGCACGAAGACGCTCCCCCCGTTCCTCTCACGGCCGATCGCGGACTGACTTGCTCGCACCATGGCCTCGAACGACTCCTGGAGATCCTGCGCGTAGGACGCCCCTTTCGCATTGAGGATCACCAGATCGGCGGAGATCCCCTTCAGGTGCCAGTACTCGTGCGCCCGCAGCAGTTGTCTCGCGACATCACGCTCTTCTTCCTGCTCGACGCGGACGACGGCGATCGGGAGATCGCCGGAGATACCATGCGCCCAGAGCCCTGACGCACCTCTGCTGTTGGCGGCCAGATCCTCAGGGACGGTGCGCAACGTGCCGTCGTTGTACAGCATCCGATTGGCCAGGCGCTGGAACAGGTGTGCCTCATCCTGGGTGATCTGGAGGTGGTGGAGCTGGACCTGGGCATACATCCAGGCGAGCGAGCTCTCCCGCTCGAACGTGTCCGGCTGGCGGTACTTCTCCGCTAAGTCGAGGGCTTCCTCCCGGGAAGGCGCCACCAGCGTGGTGAAGACGAGACGGACCGTTCCGCCGGGCGGAATCGCCACCCGATACCGGAGACTCACCATTGGATCCAGAATCGTCCCCGCGGTGTTCGTGAGCGGTTCGCCATCTATCACCGAGACCGGCGTCCTGACCCCGCGGCCCCGGCCCAGGAAGCGGGCGCGGTCACTCTCGTACTGAGACGGGCCCACCAGCTCCGCTTCGATCGCGGCCATGTGAGCCAGCCATGGTTGTGGCTCGTCAGCCGAACGGGGGCGTCGGGTTGCCAATAGCGTCTCGAGCTCGGGAACGAATTCGGTTTCCACAAAGAGGTTCGAAAAGGCGGGATGGGCCTCGTCCGCGGCCTGCGGGGCAAGGGCGACTTCTGCATAGGATGTGAAATCGATCTCACGGTCGCGGTTTTCGAGATTGGTCACCGTCAGCTGGCGCAGTTCGGCGTCGTCTTCGGGCGAGACCACGATCTCCAGCGTGATCGACAGTGACCGGTCGCGCTGCATGATCTTGGCCCGGTCTTCGGCATACACGACGGTGTACTTGTCCACTTCGGTGCCGCTCGGCTGGAACCCGGCCGACCAGACGTCGCCGGTTTTCGCGTCCCGCAAGAAGATGAAGGTGCCCCAGCAGTCACGGGTCGTGTCCTCACGCCATCGGGTGACGGCGAGGTTGCGCCACCGGCTGAAGCCGGAGCCCGCCGCCGTGATCATGACCAGATACCGACCATTCGAGAGGAGATGAGTGCGCGGCGGGATGTCGTGCGGCGATTCGAACCGCCGCAGGGTTGGTGGAATGAGGTCGCGGACGTGGGTAGTCACCTGCACTTCCTCACCCCTGGGTCGCGTCACGGCCACCGAACGCGGTGTACGTTCCTGCAGCAACTGCTCCGCTGCCTGGATCGTGGGATGTGCGTGGAAGCGTCTTCGGGTCAGGCCGTGGTGAACGACGTTTCCCAAGGAGACGATCGTCATTCCCTGATGGTGGGCCATGTACGCCCGAACCACGGCCACCCGTGCCTTCTCAGGAAGCCTCGACGGTGTGAAATCCAACGCCTCATAGAACCCGTAGCCGCCGTCGGCCCCGGCATTCTCGAGACGAGCGAAGTTGTCGACGACGGCCCTGGGATCCACCATGGCCGCGAGCGCGGTGGCGTAGGGTGCCACCACCACATCCTCGAACAGCCCGCGCTTGAGTCCCAGGCCGGGCACGCCGAAATCCGAGTATTGATAGGTGAGCTCGACGTCGCGCACGTTGTAGGCTGACTCGGAGACTCCCCAGGGGACCCCTCGTTCCGCGCCGTACCGTGCCTGGCGCCACACCACGAGGCGGCTGGTGAGATCCAGCAGGCTGCGGGCGGGCTGCTCCATCACCAGAAGCGGCATCAGGTATTCGAACATCGATCCCGACCAGGAAACCAGCGCCGACCCATGCCCAACCGGCGTGAGGGACCGGCCGAGGAGGAACCAGTGCCGTGGCGGGACATCTCCCTTGGCGATGGCCACGAAACTCGCCAGCCTCGCTTCCGAGGCCAGCAGGTCGTAGCAGCTCGGGTCGAGTGTGTTGTCGGCCACGCGGAAGCCGATCGAGAACAGCTTGCGAGAGGAGTCGAAGAGGAATCGGAAGTCCATCGCCCAGGCCATCTGTTCCGCCTGGAGTGCGAGGGCGGAGAGGCGGTGCTCGAGCGTGATCGCCGCCGTTCCGAACCCGTCGGGATCCGCGTGACGGATCAGCTCGAGATCGCGTGCGTGACTCCGGACGGTGTCTCGGACGGCCGTAGTCCAAGTGAGGATCTCCGATCCGTCCTCGTTCTCCAGGACGGTGGAAAGCGTGCTGGCGATGTCCAGGAGGTTCTCCGCACTGGTCTCGAGCGCCTCGAACCGGCGCTCCCATTCTGGGAGCGCCGTCGGGGGATCCCCCAGGACGGCCGACATGGCGTTCAAGGCCTCTCGCACCTGCAACGCCGTGACCGTTTCCGATCGCGGGCGGAACGTGGTCTTCTCCACCGTATCGAGCACCGGCTGAAGCGCGTCGCGAATCCCATCCAGGACGTGCGGGCCCAGAAGCGGTCGACGCATGAGCTGGCGGCATCCTTGAGACAGCGCGATCAGATGCCCCGCCAGATTCCCACTGTCGACCGTGGAGATGTAGAGGGGCTCGAGCGGACGGAGGTCCCTGGTGTCGTACCAGTTGACAAAATGACCGTGAAACCGGCGCAGGCTGGTCATCGTCTCCAGCGTGGCTTCGAGACGGTGGGCCATATCCACGATCCCGATCCAGCCGAAGTCATGGGCGGCCATCGTGCTCAGGAG
>JBDHDH010000116.1:0-11155 GCA_039591615.1 Gemmatimonadota bacterium
GAGCGCGTCCAACTGGTCGGCCGGGATCTTCCCCCGCGCGTTCACCAGATACCCTGCGAACATCACCGTTCCGAACGCTGTATCGCCGCGGAGCATCGTGACTCGAGGTATCCCCGCAGCGGCAGAGTCTCCCATCGCCCCTCCAAACGGCACGGCCCGAAGGATCAGCGCGTCCCCCGACTCGAGTCGGTGGATCACGCGGGATCCCACCAATTCCCCCGAAGGGAACTCCGACACGCTGTCCACGGGTAACCCCGCCACGAGAATGACGGGCCCGGTCAACTCTGCCGCCTCAGGCGGCAGGGGGCGTGTGTCCGGCACCGGGGGGGTGACCGGTGTCTCGATCGCGACAGGGTCCAATGGAGTGGGTTTCGGGATGGCGGTATCCTCGACGGCCGAGTCCCCCGGCTGGCTGTCCGCGACAACAATGCCGCCGGTCGCCGTATCGGGCCCAGCTGGAATCGGCACGCTATCAGACACCTCGAGCCCGGGGAGGGAGTCCGTAGCGCTCGTATCTCCGGAGGGGGCAGTGTCGGATGGGACGGCCAGCGAGTCTCCAGAAGCACCCGGAGAGGCCGAATCCAGGACCGCGGCTGGCGCATCACCTCCTACTGTGGACCGGGGGTCGCTGGTCGCTCCCGGTGGCGGTTCGCCCCCTGGGGTGCCTCCGAGGATTCCCCCTAAATCGACGGGGATCACACCCAGCTTCACAAACGCCCCGACCAGGGCAGTGAGAATCACGAAGATGGCGGCAAACAGCCAGACCCTGGAGCCCGACTTCCGACGCTCGGCCTCCTCCGCGAAGCTGGAAAACGGCCGACGCTGTTCGGCCACAGGTGCCGCCTCCACGGTCTCTTCCGTCCCCAACAGCGGCGGCTCTTCCGCGGTGGACTCGTCCCGCTCCAGCTCCTCCCAGGGGGAAGGCTCCCGTTCTCGCGCAGGAGGGGGAAACACCTCCGCCGGCGCGTCCCGTGGCTCAGCATCGGGCTCTGACTCGAAGGAGATCCCCGCCTGGGCGGACTCTGCCTCGTACTCCCCAGGCACCCCTTCGACATCCGCGTAGGTATCCGGAGCAAATCCGGCGTAACTGCGCTCGTCGCGCCGCGCATCCGGCGACACTGGCTCGTCCGGGGTCGAAACCGCGGGCTCCGAGACGTGTGGCTCGGGTCGGGAAGCGGGCCCGTCGGCAGTCACCTCGGGTATCGGTTGACCCGCCGCTCCGGGCGGCTTCCTCACACCTGCCAGCATCCGGTCGAGGATGGGGCGCACCTCCTCGTCCGGTCTATCGGCAAGGTACTGCAGCGTTTCCAACGGTTGGACGAGGTTAGCCCGCTCGGCGAAATCGGCCAGGACATCCCGGGCAGCCCCGACATGTCCGTACTCCAAGAGCTGGTAGGCGTAGTTGAGATAGACCGTGGTGTGCTTGGGCGCCACTCGGAGAATCTTGAGGCACAGGGCGATGACACTCTTGGCCGAGCCGTGCTCGGCATAGTGCTCCGCAGCCCGCTCGTACATCCCGATGGCGCCCTCCAGATCATCTTGCTTCAGATGGAGGTCCCCGACCTTGACGTAGAGCGGAAGCTGCCCCTTGATCGCTGGGGTCCCTTCCAGGTGCTTCAAGATGTGGCCGTAGATCGCCAGGGCCTTCCCAACATCGCCCTGGCGCTCGAACTCGCGGGCCTGTTCCTTCAGCGTTGCGACCTTGACCACGTTGCTCTCCGCTTCGCAAGCTAAGTGCCGCCACTGTCGTGAAAGCTACGGAGCACTGGGCGCTGAGGCAAAAGGGGCCCCGGCATCAGCCGGGCTCGCGCAGACACTCCCCTAGAAGATAGATTGTCCCCGGACAGCCGGCGGGGCCATACCTCAGCACAGGGCCAGGGAGCGACGAACCAGGGCACAGCGAGCGAGCGGTGGGATTCCTAAAGCTGGCACGGACGCTACGCGACGAGCGACGAGCGGTGGGATGGAAAGGCGTGCTCAGGAAGCGCGGCTGGAAGCTGCTGCTCGTGCTGGTGTTGGTCTACCTCATCCGCGACCTCGTCCTCTACGTCGTGGTACCGCTGGGAACGGCCGCGTGGCTCTTTCGATAGCACCCGCCCGGCGCGTATCCTTTCGCCCGCATGCGAGCCCTGCGCGAGTAGGGGTTCCCCACCTCTACCCCTGGTGCACTGGTACCCTCCCCCGGCAGAGGCAGGCTCGACTCACTTGCTGCCCTGGAAATACGTATCCGTCCCGTCTAACCAGTCCTTTCGCGGCGGTGTGAAGATGTCCAGGCTCAGGGTGTCCTCGAGTGCTTCCGCCTTGTGCGGGACGTTGGGCGGGATGACCAGCACGTCCCCCATCCGCTGAACGAGCTCTTTGGATCCGCCCTCACCGATCCAGAACCGCAACGCCCCACAAAGCAGGTAGCTGATCTGCTCGTTCTCATGGGAATGGGTTGGCACCACACTTCCCTTGTCGAGGAAGATCTGCGCCACCATCGTGCGATCACCCGTGACGTACCGTCGACGAATGAGGTCGGTGACCGGCTCTTTCGGCATCTCCTCCCACCGATAGAGCCGCGCGTTTCCATCCGTTGGCATTTGATCTCCCCCCGTGGAATCCCGGGCTCCTCAACCGCGATGAGCACGCGCAACAGTTGCCGCACCGATAGGTCGTAACTCGTCGTCCGCAGCATGGCAACCCCGAGGTGGGGACCCGACAAGGTACCGGCGTGCACGCATAGTCTATTCCTGCGCCAACACGGCTTTGAGATTCGTCAAAGTGGGTCCGACTTCCATCACTTGCTCCTGGCGCGCGAGCAGCGTCGCCAGCTGCTCGGGAAGAGGGATTGGCCGCCCGATGATCGACGCCACGGTCTCAGCGAACTTGGCGGGATGAGCCGTGGCCAGGAACACGCCCACGCCCTTCTGCACACGGGAAAGGCCGTCAGCCATGCCGAGATATCCTACGGCGGAGTGCGGATCGAGGAGGTAGCCGAACCGCTGCTGAACGTCGACGATCGCGCGACGCGTCTCGTCATCGGAGTGCCAACTCCCGAGCACATCCCTGCGGAGCTCGTCCTCGCGGCGTGCGTAGAGGGCGAGGATGCGATCGAAGTTGCTCGGGTTTCCAACATCCATGGCGCTCGAGATGGTGCGGAACGACGGGCGTGGCGTGAAGGCACCTGTGCGAAGGTATTGGGGCACCACGTCGTTGGCGTTTGTGGCAGCGACGAAGCGCCGCACCGGAATCCCAAGACGCTTCGCGATGAGTCCTGCGGTCAGATTTCCGAAGTTGCCCGAGGGTACGCTGACGACGATCTCGCCCCGTCCCTCCGGTAACTGCGACCATCCGTGAACGTGATACAAGACCTGCGGAAGCAGCCTGCCGACGTTGATGGAGTTGGCGGACGTGAGACAAAACGCCTCGGAGAACGACTCGTCGCTCAGCGCCTCCTTCGTCAGACGCTGGCAGTCGTCGAACGTGCCCCTCACGGACACTGCGCAGACGTTCCCCCCCAACGTCGTGAACTGGCGTCGCTGAATCGGACTCACCTGATCCCCGGGAAAGAGGATCACGACGCGCGTGTTGGGCAAAGCGGCAAACGCGTGTGCAACAGCACCGCCCGTGTCGCCCGACGTCGCAGCGAGCACCATGAGGGGACGGTCGGATTTCCGGTGATAATGGGCCATCAGCCGCGCCATGAAGCGGGCGCCGACGTCCTTGAACGCGAGCGTGGGCCCGTGAAACAGCTCGAGCACAAAGACCTTCTCGTCCAACTCCACGAGGGGGATTGCGAAACCCAGGCTTTCGTGCACCACACGCTCGAGGTCGTCATTCTCGAGGCCGTCGCCGAACAGGTGGCGTGCGACGGTGACGGCCGTCGTGTGGAAAGTGGCACCGCGGAGCTCCTGCATCGTCCGTTCACCGAGCGGTACGAGCGTGCTGGGCATGTAGAGTCCGCCGTCGGGGGCAAGGCCACGGAACAATGCCGCCCGGAGATTACAGAGTGGCGCCAAACCTCTCGTGCTCGTGAAACGCATGTGAGAAAGCGTACGGAGCGGTGCGGAGGTGGGCAACTGGTCACGTCCGGACGCGCAAATCCGAACGCGATCTCGAAGCCATCGGTGGCGTCGTCAGAGAGGCCAGACGAACCACATCCCAGCACGGATCGCAAGGGAACCGGAGGGTGGCGAAGAACGCTGGGCGACCGAGACCGGATGCCCTCAGGTCACCATCCCACGAAGGACCTGTGACCCCGCGCGGCTCGCTACCACCGACGAGCCATCATTCAGCTTCACGGTGACACGCCGGTCGTCGTACGGCTCGATGGATGTCACGAAATCGAGGTTGACGATGTGCTGGCGGTGGACCCTGCGGAACCGTTCGGCATCCAGCCGCCCTTCGAGCTCGCTGAGAGAGACATTCAGCCGGTAACGCCCTCGTGCCGTGTGCGCCGCGACGTAGCTCCCACTGGCTTCGAAGCGTACCACCGAGGCCACTGCGATCGGCACGATGGTGTTCCCGAGTCGCGCGAACAATCGCTTGACGGCACCCTCCCCCAATGCTTCTCGAGCGCGGGCCAGCATGGTGGTCCCACCTTCAGGATCGTCCAGCCGGCGCCGGACCCGCTCGAGGGTCCGGTGAAAACGCCTTCGACCGAACGGCTTGACCAAGTAGTCGATGGCCTCCAACTCGAACGCCGCCACGGCGTAATGGTCGTACGCGGTCGTGAAGACCACCGCTGGCTGATGGTGGGCGTGCTCGAGCACCTCGAGTCCCGTGAGCTCGGGCATCTGGACATCGAGAAAGACCAGGTCCGGTTCGAGCTTGTTGATGAGCCGGAGCGCCACGCGTCCATCTTGCGCTTCACCCACGATCTCCAGCCAGTCGACTTCGCTGGCCAGTTCGCGCAATGCCTGGCGAGCCAAGGGCTCGTCTTCAGCGATCAGCGCTCGTAGCATCAGCCGGCGCAACGACGGGCGTTCGGCGGGCCACGGGGATGGTCAGCAGTACGCGGAAGCCGGCTCCCGGAGACGTTGCCACTTCGAACTGCGCCCGTTCGCCGTAGAGCGCTTCGAGGCGTTGTCGCACGAGCCGCAGGCCGAGCCGCTCGTTGGTGCGTCCGGCATCGGGAACGGTGCCGGGACCGTCATCCTGGACCTCCAACCGCAACTTGCCGTTACCCAACGCAGCCTTGATCCATATCGTCCCGCCGCCGGCCCGCGGAGCGACGGCGTGGCGGATAGCGTTTTCGACGAGGGGCTGGAGGCAAAACGCGGGAACCACGCACTCCAGCCCGTCCTCCTCGATGGCGGCGTCGACGCGCAACCGACTCCCCAATCGCAACGTCTCGAGGGCGAGGTAATTCCGGACGAACTCCCATTCCTCGGCAAGTGAGACTTCGTCACGTGTTTCCTGATGCACCCGCGACGCGTAGCGGAGGAGGTCGGCGAACTGTTCGATCGCGTCCTCTGCGGCAGCTGGGTCGCGACGGACAAGGACGATGAGGGTATGGAGAGTGTTGAACAAGAAGTGCGGGTTCAGTTGCGCGCGGAGCGCCTGGAGCTCTGCTTGGGCCTTGAGGGTCTCTGCCTGCCTGGCGCGTCGCTCTTCCTCCTGCAGACGCGCGGTGGTTCGGAAGGCGTACGTGAGACTCGCCAAGATCGTGTAAAGCATCAACCCCATGAAGAACTGCCACACGAGGAGACAGCTGGTGCACGCCGCCTCGGCCTCGCGCAGGACGAGAAGCGGCTTGGAGAGCATGAACAGGCCGAGGGACCCGAGCGCCGACAGCCCGGAGTAAAGCACAGCGATGCCCGTGTGGATTGCGAGGAATCGGACAGCGTGTCCCGGGCGCCACCGGAGGCGGCTGCAGATCCAGACGACTCCGAGTCCCAAAAACGCGAACGGGAGGGCGTTGTCGAGACCAGCGATGAGGGACGCTTGCAACGGGAGCTCGCCGCTGAGCGCAAAAGCCGACGTGTAGATCGCCAGAAAAGGGATCCATGCCGCGGCGTACAGCAGCCAGAAGCGTACGCGATGCGACTGGGGGTTCATGCGTCAACGACCCTTCGGCTGGACTCCGTTGATATTCTGGCCGGTGCGGGAGGGATGCAAGGGCGAGGAGCGCGGTTACGTGTCGGCGTGGTGGTCGTCGTTACTCGTTGGCCGCGCCATTCCCGGCATCCCCATCGCCTGGATGAGCCAGCGACTCACGAAGCCCACAAAGGCATGGGGAACCGGCCCCGGCGGGCTCCCCGCGGCGGTGGGGCGCGCGGGGGCCGTCATGGGTGCCTTCGACGTTCGGTCAGGGACGCCGCAGATATACCGTTGGTGCATTTCGACCAAGAACCGGTTCGCCGGTGGGAGCGAGAACGACGCCGACGTAGCATCCCGTCCGGTCGTAGAGGCGATAGCGATCGTCCGCCGCCGCATAGCGGGAAATGCGTCGCACCGGTCTCCCCCGTCTCACCTGCATTCCGAGTGCGCTGTTGTCGTGCCGTTTCACCAAGGCCCCCCCGAGACGCTCAGTCGGCCTCGCGACGGTAAGAATCGACGATTCGTCCCGCGCGGCCAACTCGGATCGGGCAAGCGGGCGATTCTCTCGCCCGAATGGGCGCTACGGTCTGCAGATGGCGGGAGGGTCACATGAATGGGAGCGGGGACCCTCGCGGGGTCGAGCCCTATCCTGCCTCTCCGCCTGAGATCCCAGGGATCGCTGTCGCCGTCACCCACCAACTCGGTTATACTGCCGGGCAATCGTGACGGGAGCTCCGCCGCTTCGCCGATCGGGCTGGTCCATTTTCGTGTTCTGGGCGCCCCTCGCCGCCACCTGGCTGATGATGGCGTTCGAGGGACCTTTCTTGGCTGCCGTCATCGCGCGGCTTCCGGAAGCCAAATTCAATCTGGCAGCCTTCGGCGTCGCGGTGGCCTTTGCGATCCTCGTCGAGGCTCCGGTCATCATGCTCATGAGCGCCTCCACCGCTCTGGTGGAGGATGCGAGCAGCTTTCGCAAGCTCCGCAACTTCACCTACTCCCTCAACGCCCTGGTGACCGGCGCCATGGTCGTGGTGCTGATTCCACCAGTCTTCTCCGGTATTGCGCAAACGCTCATTGGGCTCACCGACGAGGTCGCACGCCTCACGTATGGAGCGTTGATCATCCTGCTCCCCTGGCCGGGTGCCATCGGATACCGGCGGTTCTTTCAGGGCCTATTGATCCGTGGGGGCAAGACTCGACTCGTCGCGTACGGCACCGTGCTCAGACTCACGACGATGACTGCAACGGCCATCGTCCTGTACGTGGCTTACGCGCTGCCTGGGGCGTACGTCGGAGCTGCAGCATTGTCGGTGGGCGTCTGCGCGGAAGCACTCGCCAGCCGGCTGATGGCGCACCGGACGGTCCGCGCCTTCGTGTCCATCCACAGGTCAGAGGAGACGGGCAGAGCCCTCGACTACCGACGCATTCTGGAGTTCTACTACCCGCTGGCCATGACCTCGATCATCGGCCTCGTCGTTCCCCCGATGCTCACGTTCTTCATGGGACGGGCACGAGCTCCGGTCGAATCGTTGGCCGTTTTCCCGGTCGTGAACGCGCTAGCGTTCATGTTCCGCGCATTCGGTCTGAGCTACCAGGAGGTCGCCATTGCACTGCTGGGCAAAGAGCAGGAGCATGCGAGGGAGATCGGGCGCTTTGCGCTCGGGCTGGCGCTCGCTGCGTCGCTCGGCCTCGCCTTCATCGCCTTCACGCCGCTTGTCAACGTCTGGTTCGAGACGGTCTCGGGATTGAGTCCCGAACTCGCCTCCGTCGCCATCACGCCGACACGGATCTTCGTCCTCGTGCCAGCGCTATCCGTATTCCTCTCCCTCCAGCGGGCGATTCTGGTTCGGGGAAACGCCACGCGTCCCATCACGTGGGCCACCGTGCTGGAAGTCATCGGCATTGCTCTGTTGTTCGTGGGCCTGAGCGCAGGATTCGACATGGTGGGAGTCACGGCAGCCGTGATCGCCTTCACCGGAGGCCGCTTGGCGGGGACCGCGTACTTGGTTGCGCCGTGCTACTGGGTGCTCGAGAAGGGAGCAGCGTCGCTCCCCCCGGCACCACGTTGAAGGACCGCTCGGCGGCGCGCTGAGATTCCCTCCCAGACCGGGCCCTTGGCGGGCGAGCCTAGACCGAGACGTCGCTCTTTGTGAAATTCCGGCTCGGAGCCTATGCCACCAAACCCCAACGTCACGCAAGCTTTGGTTGCGTTGTCCGACGGCGACCGGAGCGCCCTCGACCGCCTCCTGCCCCTGGTGTACGACCATCTCCGAGGCATCGCGGAGCGGGAGCTCCGTCGGGAACGGCCAGGCCACACGCTCACCCCCACCGGCCTCGTTCACGAGGCCTATCTCAAGCTGGTTCAGCTCGACCGGATCAACTGGCGCGGACGGGCTCACTTTTTCGGCGCCTGCGCCCAAGCGATGCGCCGCATCCTCATCAGCTACGCCCGGATGAAGAAGGCCGGGAAGCGCGGTGCGGGTTCCGAGCACGTTCCCATCGACGACGTGATGGTGGCCGCCCAGAGCCGACCAGGTGATCTCATTGCGCTAGACGATGCCCTCACGAGACTCGAGGAGATGAGCGAGCGACAGGCTCGAATCGTCGAATGCCGGTTCTTCGCCGGCATGGGGGTGGAAGAAACCAGCGCAGCGCTGGGCATCTCGCCGGCCACGGTGAAGCGGGAGTGGACGGCCGCCCGGGCCTGGCTCAACAAGGAGCTGCGAGCGTGACAGAGGCAACACGCCAGGAGCGGTGTACCATTCGAGTCGGGCGGTGGAGACCGAGTTCTCGATAAGCGACATCGCCTCACCTCGACCCACTTCGAGGACGAGCCGATCAACCCTCGTGCCGGAAGCCGGCTACGTCACCGAGCTTCGACCATCACATGATATCAATCAATAGGCGAGATGTGTACCCATGTCGTTACGGTGTCGCGATAGTGGGGCTGTCCGAGGTACACATGAGAAAAGCGGGGTGGGAATGAGGCATTCCGCCCATAGTGAGATGGTGCAGCATCTCGTGTTTCACGACCGGCGCCGAGGTGGTGTAGAAACGATCCAGAACAATGGTGGCGGGAGCCGCCCAGAAGCCAAACATGTCTTGCCCGTCGAGACTGACCGACTCGCCCGTGTACCATCGGATATCTCGGAAATCGCCGTCGAACCCCGCACACCGCCTCAGGTCCACCCACCACTGGCGATAGACCGGGAGGGGCGCGAAGGGCTCGAGGTCCTCCGCTTCGACCAAGGTCTCTCCGCACGCGGCCACCGCGCCAGCCAGGTACAGCACGGCTGCGAGCCACGGCGCGGATCGCCAAGAGACGCCGTCGACGCGCCGTTGACTCTCTGCCGTTGAGCGTGTCCTGTCAGTGCGAGATTGCATGATTCGATAATCGACGCGATGGACTGCCTCCACACCATGGCAGGCCCGCCGCGACTGCAGGATGACGCAGCAAGGACCGGGCCGGATTGTGATGCCCGTCACATTCTGTACCGCATGCTTGCCTGTTGCCGGGATATCAGCGAGCTGTTCGGGAACGCCGGACCGGCTCAGCCTCGTTGCCTCGCGACACCCGTGTGGGACCGTGACGTTTCGCAGCGCTCTCTCGGCTGCCTCCCCTCACCACTCCGGCAGATCCGTGGCTACGGCATGAGGCGTTGAGGTCGCTTCTTCAGGATGAACACACCCTCCCGCATGCTGGTCACTATGATGTTCCCGCTTTCGAAGAAGGGATAGTTGCTCCAGGATCCCGAGAAGCCGGGGGCATCCGGGCCGAACGGCACAGTATCGAAGAATCCCACCTCTTGGGGATGGGCCGGGTCACGGACATCGATGATACGAAGCCCCGCCACGTAATTCGACTCGTACAGGTAGGGGCCCCGCACGTAGAGATTGTGGTCCGTGGCGCCCGTCTCGCCCAGATACTCGGTGAGCAGGACGGGGTCATCGAGGTCCTCGATGTCCCAAACGAGCGTGCGGGTCCGCGGCGTGACGCCGGCGATCTCGTCTCCTTCGTCATTCATGAAAAAGTGACGGTGATCCTCCGAGATCCATCCCTGGTGGGCGTATACCACATCGGGGTACACCGCTGAGGCGAGAGGAGTCGGGTTGGCTTTGTCCGTGACGTCCGCGATACTCAGGGCCGTTTCGTTCGATCCGAAGCAGATCTCCTTTCCCCGATGGTCTTGATCTGGCCCGCTGTAGAGGACGCACATGGCGTCGTGACTGTAGCCCGTCTTGGCGTTGCCTGTTTGCCTGTCGGCGAAGCAGCCCGCGAAGATCGGGTTCTTCGGGTCTCGCACGTCGATCATGTGTAGCCCGCCGCCGCAAGTCTCCCCTCCCATGCTCGCGCCCACCACATACGCGAATCCCGTCGCCTCGTTTATTGCGATGTTGTGCGCGCTGTGAATCCGGTCGTAGTGTGCCGTCTCCTGGAACGTGACGGGCGGGTTCCGCACATCGCGGAGCTGGGTCAGGTCGAGGATCTGCACTCCGTGAGGCCCTGCTCCGTCCGATACTACGAATGCGTGGTTCGCGTACACCTTGATGTCGCGCCACAGGTTTCGCATCGCCCCCTCGTGAAGAGGGAGCTCACCCAGGTACACGGGACTGGCGGGATCGGTGACATCGAGGAATGTCGTGGCATCGAAACGTCCCACGATCGCGTATTCCCTACCGGTCGCCGGATCGGTCCAGCCCCAGACATCGTTCACCTGGATCCCCCGCTCGCCGCCGAGGGCGCCCACCGGGAGGAACGAGACGAGGTCGACCTCGGAGCAGGCGAACAGCTGGGCGTGGCCGTCCCGGCACTCGACCTGGCCGCCGACGATGGGATCGAATCCCGATACATCATCCATCACCGTGCCGCCCCTCCGCCACTCGCCGCTGGACGGATCTCGAGTGTAGAGGTATCCCACTCCCTCGAAGAAATCGCCGCCAGGGGCGCCCACGAGGGCGACATCTCCTTGCGCGGCGATGGAGCTCCCGAACGACGCCCCGAGCGTGAGGCCCGCGACCGTCAGCTGCTGAGCCTGTCTCCATTGACCCGTGGCGCGATCCTGCCGGAATACCCACACCGCGCCCGCGAGACCATTGGCCGCCGGTCCGCCAACGAGGATGTCGGAGCCGC
>JBDHDH010000117.1:0-11056 GCA_039591615.1 Gemmatimonadota bacterium
CGAGCCAGGCGATTGGCGTGAACGGGAGCGTGACGTTCACCGGTCTCGCCGAAGGCGACCACAGCGTCGAGCTGATGGGACTGGCGAGCAACTGCACGGTGAGCGGCGCCAACCCCGGGACCGTGACGGTGCCCTTCGGCGGCACGGCGACGACCACATTTGCGGTGACCTGCAGCCCGCGCATCGGGGATCTCGACGTGTCCACCGCGACCACGGGCCAGGATCTCGATCCGGACGGCTACACCGTGACCGTCGACGGGGCGCAGAGCCAGCCGGTTGGTGTCAACGGGACGGTGACGTTCACGGGCCTTGCCGAAGGCGACCATTCGGTTGCGCTCAGCGGGGTCGCCAGCAACTGCAGCCTCGGCGGGCCGAGCCCGCAGACGGTGACGGTGCCGTTTGGCGGTACAGCCACCACGACCTTTGCGGTGACGTGCGCCGTCCGCGCGGGCGATCTCGACGTGACGACGACGACGACGGGGAATGACCTGGACCCGGACGGCTACACGGTGACCGTGGATGGCGGGCCGAGCCAGGCGGTGGCTGTGGACGGGACTGTCACCTTCACCGGGCTGGCCGAGGGGAATCACAGCGTCGAACTCACGAGTGTCGCCGGGAACTGCACGGTGAGCGGGGCCAATCCCCGCACGGTGCTCGTGCCGTTTGGCGGCACGGTCACCACCGCGTTCGGGATCACCTGCGTGGCCCGGGTGGGGGATCTCGACGTGGCGGCGACCACGACCGGGGAGGATGTCGATCCCGACGGATACACGGTGATGGTGGATGGCGGGCCGAGCCAAGCGATTGGCATCAACGGGAGCGTGACGTTCACCGGCCTCGCCGAGGGCGATCACAGCGTGGCGCTAACGGGGCTCGCCAGCAACTGCAGCGTCAGCGGGATGAATCCTCGGACGGTCACCGTGGTGTTCGGTGGCACGGCGACGACCGCCTTCGCGGTGACTTGCAGTTCGCGCGCAGGGGATCTCGAGGTGAGCACCAGCACCACCGGCCAGGATCTCGATCCTGACGGCTACGCGGTTACAGTAGACGGCGGGCCGAGCCAGGTCATAGGTGTCAACGGGACGGTCACGTTTATCGGGCTCGCCGAAGGCGATCATGCGGTTGAGCTCACGGGGCTCGCCGGCAACTGCACGGTAGGCGGCGCCAACCCACAGACGGTCACGGTGCCATTCGGGGGGACGGCCACCACGGCCTTCGCAGTGACCTGCGTAGCGCGGGTAGGAAATCTCGACGTGGCAGCCAGCACGACCGGGGAGGATGTCGATCCGGACGGGTACACGGTGACCGTGGATGGCGGGCCGAGCCAGGCGGTGGGGACCAATGAAACGGTGACCTTTACGGGGCTCGCCGAGGGTGATCACAGCGTGGAGCTGATAGGGCTGGCGAGCAACTGCACGGTGAGCGGCGCCAACCCCCAGACCGTCACGGTGCCGTTCGGGGGGACGGCCACCGCGACCTTCACGGTGACGTGCGCCGTCCGCGCGGGCGATCTCGAGGTGACGACGACGACGACGGGGAGTGACCTGGACCCGGACGGGTACACGGTGACCGTGGACGGCGGGCCGAGTCAGGCGGTGGGGATCAATGAGACGGTGACGCTCACGGGGCTCGCCGAAGGTGATCACAGCGTGGAGCTGACCGGCGTTGCCAACAACTGCACCGTGAGTGGAACCAACCCCCGGACCGTGACAGTGCCCTTCGCCGGCACCGTCACCGAAAGCTTCGGCGTCGACTGCGTCCCGCGGGTCGGCGATTTGGAGGTAAACACCGTCACCACCGGCCTGGATCTCGATCCGGAGGGATACACCGTCACGGTGGACGGCGGACCGAGCCAGACGATGGGCGTCAACGGGACGGTGACGTTCACAGGCCTGACCGAGGGTGACCACAGCGTGGCGCTCTCAGGAGTGGCCCCGAACTGCTGGGTTCTCTCGGCGAATCCCACGACGGTCCCGGTTCCGTTCGCCGTCACCGCCACGACCACCTTCTCGGTGTCCTGCGTGGAGATCGGCGTGGAGATCATGGTGGGAGCGGGTGACATCGGGTATTGTAATGCCAGCAGTGGTGACGAGGGCACCGCGGCGATCCTCGATACGATTCCCGGCACCGTGTTCACGGCCGGCGACAACGCAAATCCAGACGGCACCGCCGACCAGTTCACCAACTGTTACGACCCCACCTGGGGGCGCCACCTCAGCCGCACGCGACCCACGCCGGGCAACCGCGATTACCTGGTGCCGGGCGCGGGCCCGTACTTCGCGTATTTCGGCTCGCGCGCCGGCACCGCCGGCGAGGGTTGGTATAGCTACGATCTGGGCAACTGGCACGTCGTCGCGCTGAACTCGGAGCTAGACCTCTCCGACGGCTCGGCTCAGCACAACTGGCTGGTGTCGGACCTCGCCGCGAGTGGGGCCCAGTGCACAATGGTCATCTATCACCACCCGCGATTCCATTCGGGGAACGCCGGCGGTCAGGGACGCTCGGAGGATGCCTGGGAGGCCATGTATGCCGCCGGCGTGGAGCTCGTCGTAGGCGGCCACTCGCACATCTACGAGCGTTTCGCACCGCAGACCCCTGACAGTATCGCCGATCCGGTCAACGGCATCCGACAGTTCGTTGTCGGCACCGGTGGGCATACCCTCCACAAGATCTGGGCGATCGCGCCGAACAGCGAGGTGCGTGACAACTCCACCTTCGGCGTCATTGTCTTCACCCTGCGGGATGGGTCATACGACTGGCAGTTCGTGCCCGTTTCGGGCGGAACGTTCGCCGACTCGGGGAGCGGGACCTGTCACTAGGGATGTCGACAGACTGAGCGCCGGCCGCCTGACCGCTGTTCCATTCACTTCATAACATCGGCGCGCGGCCGCGGCCTGGTGGTCTTGCGCTAGCCCTCGCCGCTCGCCCACCCCATCTTCCAAAAGGAGGTGCCAGCTGGAACGGCGGCTGTGAGGAACGCCGTTACACGGAGAGCACCGCCTCCTATTGCACGCTGAGCCACTGTGGAGGCAGATGCGCGAATTCACCCACGGTTCCACAGCGATGGTCCGCGGGGCGTTGGACGCCGGTTGCACTTTTTTCGCCGGCTATCCCATAACCCCGGCGTCCCCGATCCTCATGCTAATGATGCGCGAGCTGCCGAAGCGGGGGGGTGTCGCCATCCAAGGTGAAGACGAGATCGCATCGATCGGCATGTGCATCGGTGCGGCGCTGGCCGGTGCTCGCGCCATGACAGCCACCAGCGGACCGGGGATCAGTCTCTACTCCGAGAACATCGGGCTCGCCATCATGGGCGAGATGCCGTTGGTCATCGTCGACGTGCAGCGCATGGGGCCAGCGACCGGTGGTGCCACGACCACCGGACAGGGAGACATACAATTCGCCCGCCGGGGAACGGCGGGTGGCTACCCCATCATTGCGCTTGCCCCCTCCTCCATATCGGAGTGCTACCATCTCGCTGTCAGGGCGTTTGCATTGGCGGAGCGCTTCCGCTGCCCGGTGTTCCTGCTCTCGGACAAAGAACTGAACATGACGTTGAACACGGTGGACGTCGCTGGGTATGCCGAGGGCACAAGCCGTGAGACGCTGGAATCCGACCGTGGTGCGGCACCAGATCTGTCGGGCGATGGCCTCAAGAAGGCCGGCAGATACCTCGGTGCGATGGACGAGCACGATCGCGTGTTTGCGTTGCCGGCATATGCCGACGTCACGACACGAGCGTCGGTATCGGTGATCGACCCTTCGCAGGCTGCCGTTCGCCTGTCAAAAGGAAAGGTCGCGCTCGCGCTCGCGGCGGCAGTGATCGTGGAAGCGGGGATATTCCCTTGTGACGCACTTGAGGAGGCGGTGCGCCAAGGCGGTGGCGATGGACTCGAGGCCAGGTTGCACGCGGTGGCGGCGGGACGGGTGTTGGGCGGGGCCCCGGAGCGACTGACGTAACCGCTTCACGACTCCCCTGGCCCACGACCTCGAAGCGTGACGGATGGGTGGAGCTGACACGCGCAGACCGCTGAGCAGTTTCTGGATGCGGAACGGCTCCCCTGAGATCCACGGGCCCACGCAGGCTTCCCACCCATCAGGCCAACCATCCCTGACGACCCGCGGACGCCACGAGAATCGTCATCTCCCACCCCGAGACGACTCGTCGAGATTCTCACGAGAAGCTCAGCATTGCTTCATGGTTCCGCCTCTATATGAAGGCGCGCGTCGATTCGCCCGCCGTTTGGTCATAGAATTGGGGGGCCTATGTTGCGAACACAAGCAGGAATGCGGTACGGCCTGCTCGGGCTGTTTGCCGGCGCTGCGGCCACCGCGGCGTACGCGGCTCGCGCAAGGCCGAGGATGATGCGCTGGGGTGCTACCGAGCACGAACTCCAGCGCGAGTGGCCCGGCGACGCGTTTTCGCCGGACCCAGAGACGGAGACAACTCGAGCGGTGACGATTCAGGCGCCGGTGGCGGACGTGTGGCGTTGGATCGTCCAGATTGGTCAGGATCGGGCTGGGTTCTACAGCTACGAGTGGCTCGAGAATCTGTTCGGTTACGAGATCCACAACGTCGATCGCATCGTGCCGGAGTTTCAGGAGCGTAAAGAAGGCGAGGTGGTGTGGCTGGCGCCGCAACGCAAGTTCGACGGCAAGGCCCACGTGATCGTCGCGCTGCTGGAAAAGGAGCGAGCGATGGTGCTCGTTGACCCCGATGACGCCGAGCGGGTGGCGCGAGGTCTCGAAGCCAAGCACGGCTTCTGGGCGTTTGAGGTCGAGCCGGTGGACGACACGACGTGCCGTCTCGTGATGCGCAACCGCAGCGGCCGGAAGCCATCGATCGGAAAGAAGCTCTCACAGAGGCTGTTCTGGGAATGGGCGGACTTCATCATGGAGCGCAAGATGATGCTCACCATCAAGGAGCTCGCCGAACGGGAGGCGCGGGCCTCTGAGAAGCCCGAGGTGGCGGAAGTCGAGAGCTGACGATCGCAGTCTGACGTGGCGAGAGCGTTCGCTGGCATCCAGGAAGGCGCTGATACCGAAAGGGCGCCTTGTCTCAGCTGGCCCGTCGCGAGTACGGGATCGCGGCGGGCTTGCCGTTTAGGTGTCATCGCCGTTCCGTGTTCGGAGGCGTTCCGGGTCGCGCGGTGTCTCCAAATCTCGTGAGATGCATGAGTTGCCCGAGAGTCCGGGCGGCAACTGCTGTCGTATGATCAGCTCGGGGACGGTATGCATCAGCCGGCGTGCTCGAACTGGTCAGTCGATAGCGTTCGGCGGTGCGGCCGATTTCGGGCTGTTAGCGGAACTGCTGTTGAACACTCGACAGTAAGCCGTTTCAGGATGACATCTTCGCCGGCGCTCAATCGGCGCCCAACGACGTTGGGGGCACCGAAGTGCTGGCCGGGCGCCGTCGTGGGCCGCTCGGTGGGAACGACGTTCTATTCTGGTGCTCGTGCCTTGGTGAGGAGTCGTTCCGCAAAATCGACCCGCTCTTCCAACTCCTGAAACTCAACCTCGCGCCTGGCTGTCAGCTCGGCCACCTGCGATTGCAACTCTTCCACGGCGGCGGCCAATTCCTCGATTCGCTGTCGGAGCAGGGGGTCAGGCTGGTCGCCGCGTGGGTGCGCGATTGCATACGCGCTGTTCACCCTTGCCCATCCGATCACGCCAGCGACGGAAATGATTGTCAGAGCGAGGATGATAGCGATCAGAAGCCACATAGCAGTGCACTCCTATGACAGCGCCCGCAAGCCAATACCTCGGTCAGCATCGACTTGAGTACATGAACATACCTTGAAGAGGTCTTGAAAGCCTCGGAGAGGCGCCGGTGGTCATCGCAAGAGGCCAAGGTGGTGCAGTGCGCGTTCCAAGAGGATTTGGTAGTACTCCGTGGCATTCTCGCGCGTGAGGGGGACGACCTCATGCACCTGGGCTGGATTGCCTTCGAGTATCTCACCGTTGGGTCGGATCGTGTGCCCGATGGACCACATGAACTGTACCACTGCCTGATCGGTCTCCGGGAACGTCAGGGTCTCCTCCCACTCCCACGTGTTGGAGTAGCCACCCGCCGGCATCCCGATCACGTACCCGAGATCGTTGTCCACGACAGTGGCCACGAACTGATCCAGATGTGAGCCGCGCCGCGGACCCGAGAACACCACTAGCGAACCCGTGAAATGCAGTGGCGCCGGCTCGAGGACCCCGTCCGACTCCTTGGGTGCGTGGGCCAGCTTGAACGGTACATCGTTCGAGTATTCGTCACCGGCCTCCAACGCCCTCGTCACATCGGTGTCCAGCCAATCCATGAGCCACGAGCCGTTGTCCAACGTCTCTGCGACACCGCCATCGTCAACTCGGCCGCGTTCGTACTCCGCCCGCTTCTGCGCGATGAACGGAGCGATCACGTCGCTCATGCGGAGGTTGCCGAACGGCACCTTGAACGGGCGGGACGCCAGGCGCTGCATAGCGTACGCCCCGTTGGACCCGCCGCGGGAACGCGTGGCATCCACGATCACCGAATGGCCCAATGCATCGTGCCGGGCGGCCCACGCCACCAGGCTGTCGATGTCCCTGACCAAGTCCTCCCGGAATCCGTGCCACCCCAGCACAATCACCGGAAGATCATCGTTGGACACGTGCAGATCGAAGGTGGACGTCCCCGTCACTGACCGGAACCCGTCGTATCTCGGCTCGACAATGTCCGTCCAGGTGAGCGAGTCCGGGCGCAGATAGGGCAGTGAGAGTGTGAACCGCTCGTCCGCGCGCTGCAACTCGATCCGGAGATTTTCACGGTAGAACTGCGGTGGGAGCAGTGCCGACCGTTGGGGTATCAGATTCGCCGCGTTCCACCAGAGGTTGGGCACGGTAGAGTAGCGGATATAGGGCTCGATCGCGTTGAGATAGGTCGCCACGGGTTGTCCGTTCACCGACAGGACGCGATCGCCCACCCGCGGCCGGTCCTCCCATCCCGCAGCCACGTCCGACACGAACAGCTGCAAGGCGGCGGGATTGGAGTAGTCAGGTAGCAACTTCACGGGTGCCCGGTGGGCCGAGGTCTCGGCATCGGATCCGATGCGAGCCACGCCGGCAGCATCCGGCAGCTCCACACCTCCAGGCACCAGCGCGATCTCGAGATGGCGGTCGCGGCGAGCGTTGGAGAGGCGGGCCAAGGCGTAGAACAGCTCGATATCTGTCGAGGCGGACACCACCGCGTCCCGGTGCCGCTCCATGTCGACCAGGGGGTCGATTCCGAGGGTCGCGTTCTTGACGGGGGAGAAGGCTTCACGGTCGGCAGTTCGCTCCAGGATGTAGTCAAAAAGGGCGGCCCGCTGCTCCGGCGTGCCAATCGGGGACGGGACGCCTTTTTTCCCGTCGCAGGCCGTGACCATGGAGACTCCAAGGAAGACACCCACGATCGCGATGCTGGATACGGTGGCTGATCGGCCGGGGACGGTTGGCGTGGTGGTCATGCCTGCAACGTAGTCCCTTCCGCTACGAGATCCCACATGGGCTCGGCCGGTCAAGCTACCTCATCCAGCCGCGTCGCCCGGTCTCAGTGGGCCACCGGCGATGTCATCCGCCGGCGTTTCGACGACCGCCAGCTATCTAGGCTCGGCCCCGTTCTCTCTTCCGGGGCGTCCGCATTGTCGCAATGACAACAAATCAGAATCTTACAGACAGTTGCAGCGCGATCGGGTCTTTTCGTGTATCTATTGGGAAGACTGTCCCACCATTGTAACCGTGCCGAACGACGGTATCAAAAACCCGAACGTCGAGTCCGCTGTACGAACAAGGAGGCATGTCATGAGTGTCTCGGTGCGAGTTGGAGCGATCGCCGCGATCGCCGTAGTGGTTGCAGCTGCATATGCGACGGTCGAATCGTCGACTGCGTTGAAGGGGTCTAAGGGATCCTCGGCCGTCTCGGTGCCTGAGAACCTCGTAACGAGCGGCGCGGCTCGCGAGCTCGATGCCCAAGGGCAAGAGAGAGACATGCCGCGTTTCACCTCCGATGGGTCGCTCATTCGCCCGGAGGGTTGGGAGGAGTGGGTGATGGTGGGAGCCTCGATCGGACTGACGTACTCCGAATCTGGCCCCGCGCCCGTGGCCGGAGCGGGTCCGGGGATGTTCCACACGATCTTCATGCAACCTTGGGCGTACCGCCATTACCAAGGGACGGGTGAGTTCGCGGAGAAGACGATGTTCATCCTCGCCATGTCCCAAGCGGCACAGACGGCCGATCCGGCGCGTGGCGGATTCTTCGAGGGTGAGCGGATGTTGGCAGAGATTCACCTCAAGCAGAAGGGCCTTCACGAGAGCGGGTGGGGATTCTATGCATTCGGCGGCGGGGCCGAGAGCGCTCCGATGATTCCTGGAGATGCCGCATGCTACTCATGTCACGCCGAGGAAACCACGCTCGACAATGTGTTTGTGCAGTTCTATCCCCCGCTCCGACGCGCGAAGGAGGGGCGATGAGGAGACTGGCACGGACGGCGAGGGCGTCCTCGATCGCGAGACTGCCCGCCAGGTGAGTCGCCATGCGATGAAGACTCCCACGCGGACGTTGCGGGTCAGGCCGGCGCCAAGAGACGCCCTACGACGACCACTGGCACGTGGAGGTCGCCAGGCAGGCCAAGCAACTCGTGGATGCCGGCGGCCTGGTGCAGGTGGGTGCCCACGGACAGATGTAGGGGCTCGCGGCTCACTGGGAGATGTGGATGTTAGACCGTGGGATGCGGAAGGCGACGAGGAACACGAGACTCGTGATCGCGGCCGACAGGACAAACACCCGTGATCCGAGAACACCGTACAGGACGCCTCCAATCAGTAGCCCCGCGATGCTGGCGATGGCGGCGGCGCTGCTTGCGAAGCCCTGGACGGCACCTTGATCATTGCGATCGGTCGATTTCGAGAGGACAGCCAGGAGGGATGGCCACATCAGACCGTTCCCCGTCGCAAGGAGTGCCGTGCCCGCGTAGATCATCGCCGTCGCGTGCGACGTGAAAAACAAGAAGCTGATGGCAAGCATGACGCTTCCGCCGAGCACGAGCATCCGGTCTGGCCAGGTTCTGGACGCTTGCTTCAACAGGGGCCCTTGGACCATGACCATCATGAAACCCATGGCCGAGAAGAACACGCCGGTTTCCGTGAGCGTCCACCCGAGCCCCGTCGCCGCGTGCACGGGGAACGCGATATAGAACAGGTTGAACGCCAGGAAGACCAAGAACTGCAGTGCCATCAGGAGGGTGACGGACGGTAGGCTCAAGACCTGTCCCATTGAGAGCTTGGGCGCTGCCTTGAGCTGAAAGCACTCCTTCTGCTCCTGCCCAAGCACCTTCCGGACATTCATACGCTCCGGATCGGCACCCAGCACGCACATCCGGGTCTCCTGCAGTCTGAACCCGATGATGAGGCTTGCGACAAACGAAATGAGGAAAGCGGCGAGGACGGGTAACGTCTCGCCTAATGCGGTGGCGCCCAAGACGCCGGCAATTGCCGGACCGAAGATGAACCCGAGGTTCGACGACACGGCCATCTTTCCGAAGTTCGCGCTCCGGTCGGAGTCTTCGGTGATGTCGGCGAGGTAGGCATTTGCCACCGACACGTTCCCGCCCGTAATGCCATCGAGGGCCCGAGCGAGGAATAGCACGGCTAAGGGAATGGTGATGGTAAACGTGCCCAGCAGCCGGGAATCGACGTCCAGCATGGCCCGGACCGGGAGCGCCAGCGCCACCAGGAAGATGCCCCACGACGTGAGGGTGCCAAGCTGGCTCAGCATGAGGATGCGCTTCCGACCGTACCGATCGGACCACCGTCCGAGAATCGGAGCGCCGATGAGCTGAAAGAACGAGTAGGTGGCGCCCATGATCCCATAGACCAGGGCGTTGCCCCCCAGTCTCGTGACCAGGAACACCAGGAACGGCAGGACGATGCTGAAGCCCAGCGTGCCAACGAAGTTGACCGAGAGGATCGGGTAGATCGAGGTGTGGCTCGGTCGAGGCTCGGTCATCGGGCGGTTGTTGACCTTGGTTCGCCTCGTCGGGACTCAGTTCCTATCATCATTGAAGCCCCTCCCATGCATGCCGGGGCTGCCTGCCTGCCCTCCTTGGCCGTCGCGTGCCATGCTACCAAGGTCGCAGCCAGAGAATGACACTACCGACCGCGCTCGGTGTTCGCCACACGGTACCGAGTTTTGTGAGAGGACAACCATAGGTGATCAGGACCCTTCCACGAACGGCTACGTAATGTCGCAGCCACGCTGCAACGCTCGATCCAGGACCACGGTCGAATCGTCATGATCGGCGACTTCATTCCGGTCTTCGCGCTGTTCGTCTGCTTCTTCGTTGGCTTGGTGCTCATTCCCCTGGGCCTCCCCGGACTGTGGGTGATGGTGCTCGGTGTGCTCGGCTACGGCTGGCTCACGGACTTCAAGTCGGTGGGTATTGCCACGATTGCCATCGTGCTGGGTCTCGCCTTCGTAGGCGAGATCGCCGAGTCTCTGATTGGCTTCCGGTTTGCGAAACGTTACGGTGGATCGAGCCGCGCTGGCTGGGGTGCCCTCCTGGGTGGTATCGTCGGGGCTGTGCTCGGCGTGCCAGTCCCCATCCTCGGGAGTGTGATCGGCGCCTTCGTGGGGTCGTTCTTCGGCGCCGTGCTCTTCGAGTACACGCGCACCTGGAAAACCAGAACCGCGATGGGGGCAGGATGGGGTGCGGTGTTGGGGCGGGCGGCGGCTGCGGCAGCCAAAATCGCCCTAGGCGTGGTGATCGGAGTGATCGGCCTTTTCGCGGTGCTCCGCGGCTGAGGGGACGATGGGTTCGGATACGTCCCTTCGTCATCCGTGTCAAGGCAAGATGGTGAGCCGCTCGATGAGCTGGCGAGGGTCCTGTTTTATCGGTCTCGCATGCCCGATCGCCGACAGGCGGACAGACAGTCAGGTGTTGGATCGTCGAAGGTGATACCTGCCATTGCGTGTCATCCATTGTCGTTCTTGCGCTCTCAATGGGACCCCGCGAGCCAACCGCCGCAGAGGATCGTAGAGCGATGCCCTCGGCTG
>JBDHDH010000118.1:0-10928 GCA_039591615.1 Gemmatimonadota bacterium
CATTTTAACGTACGTTAAAATTTTGAATATTTGGTAGAATTGGTCAAGTGTCCAGAGCGAGATTCAGAGAAATCTCATGAGATCTTCACTCGGATCCGCAGGCACCCGGATGGCCACCGCGAGGACGGCGGCGTCGGTGTTGAAGAGGAATCGACGAGCCGGGACCATCAAGGCCAAGAGGACGATCCCTGCCGGGCCCGTGACGCCCGCGATCCTCGGAGTCAGCAATCTGCGCCCACCCAAGAAGTTGGTGGCTTTGTTCAGCGTGGCGAGAGGACATACGTTGCGCCACAGGTGGGGAGTGACGAGCAGCGACGCCGGGATGAGGGGGATCGAGATGCTCCAGAGTACCCGCAGTGCCAACGCAGGCTGGATGAACGGCCCGGTGACGAGGGCAACGGTTATCACGAGAGCGCTCCACTTCGCAACTCGCCAGAGCGTCTGAGGTGATCCCATGAGGCCTCGATGCGTTGTCCGTCAGGGGTAGATCGATACTGATGGTAGATTGGAGCGGAGGTGTAAGACCACAGTGGCGTTCTTGCTTCGACCACTATCGCTGCTCTGCCCCAGCCCCTTCGCCGCGTTCCTTCAATACGAGCTCTCGCGCTGCCGGGTCATACGTGACGAGCACCACGTCCTTTATTCCTAGTTCGACGCGTCGCACGAGCTCCAGGCGTGCCGGCGTAGTGTCCCCTTCTTCGACATCCGGGGGGAGCTCCCCCTGGCGTACGAAGCGCACGTCGAGCTCGTACGTCCCCGGCGGAACGGCCACGTTCTCGAAGACGTAGAGCGGCCGATCTTCCCGAGCGCCCGCTCCCCGCACGAGTTGGTCTACGACCTTTCGGCCGTCGAGACGTACTTCCAGCCAATACG
This sequence comes from Gemmatimonadota bacterium, assembly GCA_039591615.1. GTDB lineage: Bacteria > Gemmatimonadota > Gemmatimonadetes > Gemmatimonadales > GWC2-71-9 > JBDHDH01. The sequence continues at coordinate 874 of JBDHDH010000118.1, forward strand.
GGAGAATGCGTCCCTCGCAGATCTCGTCTTGGCGCATATGGGGGGGGACCTGCTGCAGTTCCTCGGGCGTGAGCTGCCGGCACTCTTCCACCCTCGCACCGCGAGCCCGCCATGCGAAGCGCACCTCGGCGGCGCGGGCTCCGGGCGGCTCGTAGGGCACGTGGGACAACGCGGCCAGGGCGACCGTCATGCCGACGGCGAGGACCGTGGCAAACGCCTTGGTGATTCCCTTGTTCACTGGGCTACGCTCTCTTCAGACGCCCGATCGCACCTCTTGTCGATGTCGATCCGCGCTTCGCGCTCGCCCGATTCCATGGCGGCAAGGTCTCGCCGGTAGGCGTCCAGTTCCTCGTGCACGACCCAGCGGTCCCCAGCCCCGGCGAAGCGGAGTCGGACGCGCCGGCGGTCGACCCTCGGCTTGAGCTCCGCCTCTCGATCGTGGTAGAGACGCTCCTCGAGCCACTTGGGACCTTCGCGATACCAGCAGTCTCGGGGAGGGCACGCCATGATCAGGACACCGCCAACGCCGGATCGCACGAGGAACTCCACGACCGACGTATGTATGCTGCCTGTACAGTCGACGCCGTAGATATGCGCGCCATCAAATGACGGACCGGCCGTCACCCCCGCCGCGCCGTGACTGCACGCCACGATTACGATATCCCGCCCGCTCAGATCTCGCTGGCCGATGAACTCCCTGACGTGCGCAAGCTGGTCACGGCCGGTGCGGCCCGGCGGCCCGATCCCCATGGGAGCGCAGGATCCGGCGCAGATGCCGCAGCTCACGCAAAGGTCGGGGTTCACGCGGGCCACGATGCCCTCGCGAGAGTCCTGCCGCTCCACCATGGCGATTGCCTCATATGGGCAATCCAGATAGCACTGCTCGCAGGCGTCGCACAGCCGCTCGTCGCTGACCGACGGCTGGGGGCGGCTCTCGCCTCGAGGCCCCACCCACCACGGGATGAGCGAGAGCACGGCCGCCGCGGCCAGCCCCACACCCCACACGGCCCCGGCAGGTAATCGAAGCGTGAGGGGAAGCCAGAATGAATAGAAGACGTCGAACGGCGCTCGCTCGGGGAGCCGAAACAGGTCTGCGGCTGGGGCCATGCTCGCCGGCCAGACTAAGGAAAGGGCGAAGAGCAAGCCGATGACTCCCCAGCTCAACCACCGCGGCGGCAGTAAAGCGGGCCGCGCAGCCCGGGAAACGTGCACCCACAGCAAGACCCCCATGCCGATGGGCAGCGCCACGTGGAGAAACAGATTCAGGAAGAAGAACGCTCCGGGAACGTCCCGATCACCCACGAACGCTCGGGCGATGGGTTCCGAAAAGAGCGGCAACGCGTCGAGCCAGCGGGCTCCCTCTTGGGCCAAGACGATTCCCTGCACGTCCCACACCATTACGTAACCGGTCCAGCCGCAGACGAATAGCACGAAGAGGAGCACGAGGCCCGTGACCCATGCGAGGGCGCGCGGGCCCCAACTTCGCCGCTCCGCAAACAGCCGGAATGCGTGTACGACAACCGCCACGACCGCTGCGTCGGAAGCGTAGCGGTGCAGCGTGCGCATCCACCGTCCCGCCCACACTTGGTCCGTCAGGCGCGCCACGGAGGCGTACGGGGACCCGATTCGGTAGAAAAGCAGGAGATAGACGCCTGTGAGCAGCACAGCAGCCAAGAGCACGACGACGAGCGCGCCGCTGTGGTACAAGGGATTGTAACGCCAGCCGTACAGGCGGTTCATGAACGCGTCTGCCGGCGTGAGGACGCGACCCGTGGCCCTTTCGAGTCGCTCTCCTATTGGGGCCACGAGGGGCTCGTAGTGCGAAAGTATGAAGGTTTCTTCATTTTCAAATAAACTACTTGTTCATGTTGAAATCAGAAAATACTATTGTCGCTGTCGGGCCGCTCGCCGCAGCACCCGAGTCACTCAGCCCGATGCACATCCCACAGGAGGTTGCGAATGGCGGATCAACCTGAGAGTCCAGGAGGACCGCACGAGAAGCCGCCGCTGGGGCAACGGATCTACGACAACCCCTTCCTTCTTCTCGTCGCCGGTATCCTGGTCACGGTCGTATTCTACACCCTTTGGGGTCTGTGGGAGGTGCTGAGCCTGCCGCAGGCGCCCCTTCCGTAGCGGGGGAGGCTGATCATGAACACCGGAATCGAGTCGCCGAAAGGTATCTGGTGGAAGCCTGCTCACCGCACGGAGCGGGTGTGGGTCGGGGTGGCCTTCGCCTGGTGTCTCGTCATGTTCGCCATGATGCCCTTCTGGCATTTTCGGGGAGGGCAGAATCCTTCCGGGATTCGGTCGAAGGTGGATCCCCAGGCCTTCATGGCCCGCACACAGGAGTTCATCAGCGCCTATCAGGTTGGAGAGGTCAACGGCATTCCCGTCGTGGAGCCGCCGCCGGGCAGTGACATCTATCTCATCGGGATGATGTGGCGCTGGATCCCTGCCCTGCGGCTACAACGGGATGCCGACTATACGCTCCACCTCTCCGCGTTGGACGTCAACCACGGATTCAGTCTCCAGCCGCTCAACATCAATTTCCAAGTGGTGCCTGGATACGACTATGGGTTGCGGGTGCGGCCCACTGAGGTGGGTGACTTTCGGATCGTGTGCAACGAATTCTGCGGGATCGGCCACCATCTGATGCTGGGGGCGGTGGAGGTGGTCGACGGCGGCACCCAGACGACCGCGAGCGCCGGAGGTGGGCCATGAACGGGACCTTCCGTGTGTGCCCGACCACCGGGCTGAAGGTGCATGCCCAGGCGGACGGGCTCATCAAGGCGAACGCCGTGGTGGCGACGGTGACGCTGCTCATCGGCGGAATCTCCGCCGTCCTGGTGCTGCTCACGCGTTGGCAGGCTGTGCACCTCCTGAGCGCGGAGTGGTTCTACCGCATGCTCACGATACACGGGATGAACATGTTGATCTTCTTCATCCTGTTCTTCGAGATGGCGGTGCTCTACTTCGCCAGTGCGGTTCTGTTGAACAGCCGAGTGGCAGCACCTCGGCTCGCATGGGCCGCGTTCGGGCTGATGCTCGTGGGCACACTCGTCATCGAGTGGACCATGTTCACCGGCCAGGCGGACGTGCTGTTCACCTCCTACGTTCCTCTCAAGGCGACGTCCTGGTATTACCTCGGCGTGATCCTGTTTGCTGTCGGCGCGCTCGTGGTGGTGTGCATTTTCTTTGCGACGTTGGTGGTTGCCAAGCGGGAGCGCACGTACGAAGGCTCCGTCCCGCTGGTCACCTTCGGCGCGGCGGCCGCTGCGATCATCGCCGTTATTACGCTGGGCCACGGGGCGGCCATCTACATCCCGACCTACCTCTGGTCGCTGGGGATCATGAACGTCGATGCCCAGGTCTACCGCCTCGTGTGGTGGGGGTTGGGGCATTCGTCCCAGCAGATCAACGTGGCCGCAATGGTCTCGATCTGGTATCTCCTCGGTGCCCTCACGGTTGGATCCGTGGTATTGAACGAGAAGGTCAGCCGCACTGCCTTCGTGCTCTACGTGCTTTTCATCTGCATGGCGTCGGCCCACCATCTCCTGGTGGACCCCGGAATGGGGCCGGCGTGGAAAGTCTGGAACACCAGCTACGCGATGTACCTGGCGGTGCTGGCCAGCATGGTTCACGGGTTCACGGTGCCCGCCGGGATCGAGTTGGGCCAGCGCCTGCGGGGGCTCACGAAAGGCATGTTCGAGTGGCTTCGCCGCGCACCCTGGGGTGATCCCGGCTTCAGTTCGTTGATCTTCTCGATCATCATCTTCGGGTTCGTGGCCGGCATTACCGGCGTGACCTTTGGGACCGAACAGATCAACATCATCGCCCACAATACACTGCGGATTCCTGGCCACTTCCACGCGGCCGTGGTTGGTGGCACGGCGCTGGCGTTCATGGGCGTCACCTACTATGTGATACCGCTCATATTCCGGAAGCAAGTGGCGTTCTACCCGCTGGCCAAGATTCAGCCATATCTCTTCGCGTTGGGGATGTTGATCTTCTCGGTGGCGATGACCTTCGCCGGCACCTTCGGCGTGCCACGCCGACACTGGGACATCACCTTCGCACAGGCTCCATTCGACCTCCAGTTCTCGCCGGCGGTCGATCTCCTTCTCGGCATTACGGCAGTGGGTGGACTGATCGCCGCTCTCGGCGGCGCAATCTACCTGATCATCACGGTGTGGTCGGTCTTCTTTGGGCGACCGCTCGAGGCAGGAGGGCAGGCATGATGGCGATGCACGGTGTTCCTCCAGGAGTCGCGAACCCCCCAGCTCCCCTTCCACCAGAGGCGAGTGAACCGAGCGCCGAGCACCGGGGCCGGTTCAGCTCACCGGGGACCATGATTCTGGTGGTGGTCTTCTTGGTGGCGTTCGTGGTGTACTACTTCGTGAACTGGAACCTCCTCTCGTTCCTCTGGAGAATCGGCTAGCGGACCAATGCGGTGGCGCGATGTCTCCGGCCTCACCGCCTTCGCGCTCGTAGCCCTCATCACCGTCGCGTGGTGGGGGCTTGCGCTCTGGCCCTTGGGTAATGACGCGCCCGCGTGGCTGGCCCGCACCCAGTACGTCTGCTTCGGAACCCAACCTGATGGGCTGCCGGACGCGTCGGGTTGGCTGGCACTGATTCTCCAGCCAGCGCTCATGTTGGGAATCCTGGGCGTTATCACCGGCGAGACGGTGCTACGTCGTCTCCGCGCGCTGGCCCGAACGGGAGCTGGACGTGCGATGCTCGCCGGCGTCGCAGCGGCCGTGCTGGTTGGCATCGGTGCGGCGGGAAAGCGGGTGGTAACCGCTGGCCGATGGAACCCAGCGGTCACTGCCCTCGGCAGTGCAGATCCGGCGGTCTACGAACGACTGGATCGACCCGCTCCCGGGTTGCGGCTCACCGACCAGCACGGAGAGACCTTGACCTTGGAGCGCTTCGTGGGGCGTCCGGTGCTTCTCACCTTTGCATTCGGACACTGCGAGACGGTCTGCCCGGCCGTGGTGCACGACGTTCGCGCCGCAGTCGAGAGACTTGCAGACATCGCGCCGGCGGTGCTGGTGGTCACATTGGACCCGTGGCGCGACGTGCCGAGCCGCTTGCCGTCCATCGCGCAACAGTGGAATCTCGCTGGCGAGGCGTTCGTACTGGGAGGCAGTGTCGAGGCCGTGGAAGACGTGCTCGATCGATGGAGCGTCCCGCGCTCCCGGGACCCCTCGACGGGCGACATCATCCATCCGCGTCTGGTCTACATCATCGATTCGCATGGGAAGCTCGTGTACGTAACGAGCGGTGGGGCCGACACTGTGGCCGGTCTCCTGCGCCGCCTCTGAGGCTGGTCGCGCGTAGCGGCGCTGGTTGCGAGCGCGTCCCCACGCCTGGCGGGTCAGATTGCTCGCCGATCGAACTGATCGCCTACTAGAATCCCGGACGCTTCGAAAGCCAGGGCCACCATCCCGAGCGATACGTCGAACTCCAAGTCGAAACGTCGCCGCCCCACGCGGTTTGATTCGTGGGCGGCCCGCTCGGGGGTCCCAAACGCCCATTCACCGACCGGCGGTTGGCTTGCCTGCTCGAACCGCTCATCGTGACCTGGAAGGACCAAACCGGGAACTTTCCGATAGAGTCCTGGGTCCCCTTGCGTAAATGGAGTTGGAGGAATACTCGGTGTGGTCTAGAACTCGCCGTGGGGCCTTTTGTACCCCGGCCTTTTGGGGTTATCCTCGGGATCGAGGGCGCCCGTTTTACCACGCATCAATGAGGCTTCCGTGAAACTGTCAGATACTGCTATTCGTCGCCCGGTGCTGGCAAGCATGATGAGCGCGGCGCTGGTGCTTTTCGGAGCCATCGGGTTCTCCCGCCTGCCGGTCCGAGAATTCCCGGACGTGGACCCGCCCGTCGTCTCGGTGAGCACGGTCCTCCGGGGTGCGAATCCCAGGGTGATGGAGTCAACCGTGACCGAAATCCTGGAAGAGGAGCTCAGCACGATTCCCGGGCTTCGCACCCTCACCAGCGCCAGTTCCGAACAGGTGAGCAACATCACGCTGGAGTTCACCCTCGATCGTGACATCGAGGCATCTGCGCAGGATGTGCGCGACAAAGTCTCCCGCGTGCGGGGGCGTCTCCCGCAGGAAATCGACGAACCCGTGGTGAGCAAGCAGGACGCCGATGCGCAACCGTTTTTCTGGCTCGCGCTCTCCGGCGAGAACTACGACCTGCTCCAGCTGTCCGACATCGGGGACCGCGATGTGAAGACGAGGCTGCAGTCGCTCCCCGGTGTGGGGCGGGCGCAGATCGCAGGACAACGGCGCTATTCCATGCGCGTGTGGATCGATCCGGCTGAGCTTGCCGCCCGTGGGCTCACCACCCAGGACGTTGAGGCGGCGATTCAAAGTCGAAACGTGGAAATCCCGGCCGGGCGGATCGAGTCACAGCGTCGAGAGTTCACCGTACGTTCGCTGGGCGAGCTCAAGACGCCGGACGAGTTCGCCAACCTCACCGTCTCGAGCCGGAATGGCCAGTCGGTCAAGCTCCGGGATCTGGCGCGAGTGGAGTTGGGTCCTGAGGACGACCGGTCGCTGCTCCGTTTCAAGGGGACGCCGGCGGTGGGCATCGGGGTGGTGCGTCAGTCCAAGGCCAATCTGATCGAGGTGGCGGACCGGATCCGAGACGAGTTACCGGCGATCCAAGAAGCTCTTCCACCCGGTGTAAACATCACGGTGGCCTACGACGGGTCGGTGTTTGTCCGGCGCTCCATCGAGGAGGCCGAAGAGACGCTAGTCTTGGCCGCCGGCCTCGTTGTTTTCATCATCTTCGTGGCCCTGCGGAATCTGCGGGCTACCATCATTCCCGGCTTAGCGATTCCGACATCCATTGTAGCCGCGTTCGGACTCCTCTACTTCTTCGGTTTCACCATCAACAACCTCACGTTGTTGGCGCTCATCCTCGCCATCGGCATCGTCGTGGACGACGCCATCATCGTGATGGAGAATGCCTATCGGCACCAGGAGGAACTGGGTGACGATCCGGTGACGGCCGCCACCAACGGCACGCGAGAGATCGCCTTCGCGGTGATCGCGACCACGGTCGCCCTGGTGGCTGTGTTCTCGCCACTAGCGTTCCTCCAGGGAACCACCGGCCGCCTGTTCAACGAGTTCGGCATTGCGTTGGCTGGCGCGGTGGTGGTCTCGTCGTTCGTGGCGCTCACCCTGACGGCTATGTTGAGTGCAAAGATCCTGCGCGTTCCCAAGCAGCACGGCCGTCTCTTCAATCTGCTGGAAGGCGGCTTCCTCGGTCTGGCCAATGCCTATGCCCGCAGTCTCGGGTGGGCGCTCAGGCATCGGTGGTACGTGGTGACTGGTGCGGTCGCGACGGTGATGCTGGCATTCGTCGTGTTTTCGGCCCTCAAGCACGAGTTCATTCCCCCGGAAGATCGTGGCTTCTTCGTCACGGTGGTCATCGCGCCCGAGGGGGCGTCACTGGAATACACGGACGAGTATCAGCGACGCGCGGAGCGGATTCTCGCCCGCACGGAAGATATCGAGATGTATTTCGGCATCGTCGCATGGGGCGGTCGCGGCAGCAGCGGCAGTGGGCGGGTGAACAGTGGGATCATCTTCTCACGACTGACAGATTGGGCCGACCGGAAACGTAATGTCCAGGAGGTCATCGGCGAGATCCAGCCGCAGTTCTTCGCAATTCCCGGAGCCCTGGTTTTTGCCAACCAGCCGCCCGCGTTCGGGTTTCAGAGTCCCGTCCAGTTTGTGGTCCGGCATCCAAACTTCGACTCGCTGGCAGTTGGCATGGACCGCTTCATGGCTCGGGCCCGTCAGATCCCTGGATTGATCAACGTGGATACCGATCTCCGCGTCAACAAACCCGAGCTCACGGTGAATTACGATCGGGATCGTGCCGAGGACATCGGTGTCCCGATTCGAGATATCTCGTCATCGCTGCAGTCGCTCCTTGGTGGGCGCCGGGTCAGCACGTTTACACGCAACAGCAAGGTCTATGACGTCATCGTGCAGCTGGATCCCGACGAGCGCGCAACGCCCAGTGACATGCGCGGGTTGTATGTGCGGGGCCGTGATGGTGCGCTCGTGAAGTTGGATGCGGTGGCGCGGATCGAGGAAGGTATCGGCCCACGGCAACTCAACCACTTCGGTCGCGTTCGGTCGTTTACGCTCTCGGGGAATCTCTCCCCTGGGTTCACACTGGGCGAGGCGCTGGATTCGCTCCGCGCGGCCGGTGCCGAGGTGCTCCCTCGTGGGAGCAGCATCGCCCTGGCGGGAGAATCTCGTGAGCTCGAGGAGAGCAAGTCGGCACTCTACTTCGCGTTCGTGCTGGCGCTGGTGGTGGTATTCATGGTACTGGCAGCGCAGTTCGAGTCGCTGATTCACCCGTTCACGGTGCTCATGGCCGTGCCGTTGGCGGTGACGGGAGCGCTGGTCACGCTGCTCGTCGCAGGCTCGACTATTAACCTCTACTCGCAGATCGGGATGGTTCTCTTGATCGGACTGGTGACCAAGAACTCCATTCTGCTAGTGGAGTACGCCAATCAGCTGAAGGCAAAAGGCCTGGCGACGGTGGAAGCGGTGCTGGAGTCGGGGCGCATCCGGCTGCGACCAATCCTCATGACGTCGGTAGCAACGATTTCGGCGACGATGCCCATCGCGCTGGGATTGGGCGCCGGTTCGGCCAGCCGCCGCCCGCTGGGTTACGCCATCGTGGGGGGGATGCTCTTTTCGACGGTGCTGACGCTCTACCTGGTTCCGGTCGTGTACGTGTTGTTGGATGCCCTGCAGGCGCGAGTCACCCGTCGGGCGCCGGCTCTCCGACCCGCCGAGGCACAGACATGATTGGCGTCGCGGCTTTGCTCCAAATCGCCGTCGCGGCCACCGTGCCGGCAGACGGGCAAGCGGACTCGATCCCGATCATCACCCTCGAGGAAGCCCTCCAGCGCGCGAGTCAGCTGGACCCGGACTACGTCTCGGCGTTGGGACAAGTGGGAGACGCCGCCTGGGTACGGCGCTCGGCCCGACTCGCGTTCTTCCTACCGTCTATTCAGGTACAGACGTCGGACACGCGGTTCTCCTCGGAGTTCTTCAACATCGGGACCGGGGAGCTGGCATCGCGGATCGTGGATTTTCGCCTCGCGGGGAGCTATACGCTCTTTCGCGGTGGCAGCAAGCTCGCGGAGCTTCGTCAGGCCAACGCCGAGTTGGAAAGTGCGGAGGCGGATGAGGTTGAGGCGCGATTTCAGACGGCTCTCGGCACCGAATCGGATTACTATGACGTGCTGCTGCAGCGCGAGCTCACGCGGGTGTCTCGCGAGCGAGTACGCCGTGCTGAAGAACAGCTTGCCGTGGCACGAGCGCGTGTCCTCTCCGGTGCGGCCGTGCAGACAGACTCTCTCCAGCTGCTGTTGGAGCTGACGCGGGCTCAGGTAGATTTGCTCCGACAGCGAGCGGCCCTGAAGATCGCTCGCCTTCAGCTCGGACGGCGGGTGGGTGCGGACGGCCCGGTGGACGCGGCCTCCATCGACACGCTTCCCCCTCGGCCTCTGCCCCTTACGGAGCAAGAAGCTGCGGCGGAGGCCTTGGCGCGAAGCCCTCGCGTGGTTACCGCTCGTGCCGATGAGCGCGCCGCCACTGCATCGGTGACTGCTGCCCGGGGCGGGTACCTTCCTCAAGTCGATCTTTTCGGACAGCTCACGAGCTTTGACGAGGGATTCTTCCCGAATGCCACCACGCGGTCACTCGTCGGATTCCGCGTCACCGTACCCATTTGGAATAACGCGCAGCGGGAGGTGCAGCTGTCCAGGGTTCTCACGAGCCGCAACGTCGCTCAGGCAGCGCTCGACGACACCCAGCGGGGTGTACGTCGCGATGTGATCGAAGCCTACGAGAACTATAACACCGCTCGGGCAAGCACCGCCCTTGCAGCGAGAGCCGTCCTCGTCGCCCGGGAGAATCTCCGCGTCCAACAGGAGCGGTATCGTGTCGGGTCGACCACCATCATTGACCTGATCGCGGCACAGGTCGGCTTGACGGAGGCCGAAGCCG
>JBDHDH010000119.1:0-10746 GCA_039591615.1 Gemmatimonadota bacterium
CGGTTGCTCCCTCCACTCCGGAAAACACACCGCCCTCGACGCCCACACCGGTGTAATCCCGCGGGTCGAAGCGTTCCTCGAGATTGATTGGTGGAATCTCGGTCGGGATGTCGATGGGCGCCGCCATTGTCTGGAAGCCCTTCGGTGGGGGATTGAGCGACGTGATGACCGGAGGTGGCTCGTCTTCGGGCTCCGGCTCGTCTTTTTGCTCCTCGATGAATACCAACGTGGTCTCGGCAGGGGCCTCCATGACCGCCTCGGTCGCGTGCATCGTCGCCACGATGCCCGCGTACAGCAGTCCCCCGTGGAAGACGATCGACCAAACGGTCGTGAAGACGTTGCTTTTGCGGTCGCGTTTCCGAATTCGGGGATCGGATTCAACGAGGTTGTCGAACACCGCTCACCTCCGTTTTCGCCGTCACTCACATAATCTACCCCTAAAGAAGAGCGACAGTTAGCCCCGCAGTGGGCAATACATTACAAAACGATTACAAACCGATTACGAGTCCGCTGCCGCGCCTTCCATCCCATCCTGCGCAAGCGGAAGGGTGACGGTGAACGTGGTCCCCCGCTTTTGCCGGCTCTGCACCGTGATGGCGCCGCCATGTGCCTCCGCTATCCACTTTGAGATGGCCAGGCCGAGTCCAGCGCCGGCTCGCTCGCCGATGCGGCTCCGCGCGGGATCCGCGCGCCAGAAGCGGTCGAAGATATGGGCGAGCTCGCCGGGCGCAATGCCGATCCCGGTGTCGCGGACGTTGATCACGACGGCTCCGTTCATCGACTTCGAATCGATGGACACCCGCCCACCGGCGGGAGTGTATTTGATGGCATTCGTCAACAGATTCATGAGGAGTTGGCGAATCCGACTCCGATCGACCTCCAGCACCGCCGGCGCGTGCGGGACCTCCACCTCGACATTCACGGCCGCTTCCTCGCCGAGGATGCTCGCCGTCTCGGAGACCTCGCTGAGAATATCCCTGAGATCGACTTTGTCCAGGTGTAGGGGAGCGCGACCTTCGTCAGCCCGAGCCAGCGTCAGCAGCGAGTCGACCAACTCAGACATCCAGCTGACCTCTACTAAGAGCTCTTCGAGGATCTCCAGGACTTCTTCCGGCGCCGCCGGATGCGTGAGCGCCCGCTCGACACCGGTCCGCAAGACCGTCAACGGCGTCTTGAGCTCATGGCTGGCGTCCGCCGTGAAGCGCCGTAGCATCCGGAAGCTCCGCTCCAGGCGGCCCATCATCGCATTCAGCGTCACGGTCAGTCGCGCGAGCTCGTCTTCGGTCGTCGGTTGTGCCAACCGCTTATGGAGGCTCCGTCCGTCCGTAATGGCTTCCACTTCGTCGACGATGGTGTCTACCGACTTGAGCGCCCGCCCGACCAGCGAGTATCCGATCACGGTGGATGCAGCGACGACCCAGGGCGCGATGAGCAACATCGCGGTGAGCAACCGCTGGGCGCCCAGTGCCCCGGTAGCCCGCGGAGCTCCGGAAAGCACCGCTTGGACGGACGGACCGGCGTTCGCCACGGGACGAACGAAGTACCTCAGTTCACCGACGGGCGGCCCGAGGTCAAGGAGGCCGTATCCCGGCAACCCGCCGCCCGACCTGTCGACGTTCTCACCCAGGCGCGCCACGTCGCTGAACGGGAGCGCCCGCGCATCGGCGGACAGGAACACGATCTCGTTGTCCTCACCCAGCACCAGCACGTAGTCCCGCACCACTTCGAGCAGCGCCTGGACATCGGGCACGAGACCCATGCGGTTCGTCGTGGGATCGAACGCCACGACGGCATCGCGTGCTCGATACGACTCGCTGAGAATGGTGGCGATGAGATCGGACTGGAGTCGGATGCGGCTGTCCAGTTCGGCGAAGCTCCGCGAACGCTGGACCGAGTAGATGATCCCAGCGAAAGCGAGGATCGTGGCACCGATGGCGACCGCGTACCAGACCGCCAGGCGCCCGCGAATGGTGTGCATCTACTTCCGCGCCGTGCGCTCCTCTCCCTTCAAAACATAGCCGACCCCGCGCACGGTGTGAATCAGCTTGGGTTTGAAGCCCTGATCGACCTTCTTTCGCAGGCGGTTGATGACCACGTCGACGATGTTGGTCTGCGGGTCGAAGTGGTAGTCCCATGCATATTCGGTGATGAGGGTCCTGGACAGCACCCGACCCTTGTTCCGCACCAGGTACTCCAACACGGCGTATTCCTTCGGCGTGAGATCGAGAGCCTTCCCACCCCGACGCACCTCGTGCTTCCCAGTGTCGATGGACAGATCCACGACCGTGATTACCGGTGAGGCGATGGCCGTGGGTCGGCGTCCCAATGCCTCCACCCGAGCCAACAGCTCTTCGAAGGCAAACGGCTTGGTCACATAGTCGTCGGCCCCGATGCGAAGCGCCTGGACTTTGGATTCGACGGCGTCCTGGGCGGTGAGGACGAGAATCGGCGTCGTGACGCCTCGGTCACGGAGGGTGCGGAGCACCTCGAGCCCCGGGAGGCCGGGAAGACGGAGGTCCAGCACGATGACGTCGTATGGGCTCTGGGAGGCCTGTTGAAGACCCTCTTGCCCGTCCCCGACGAGATCCACCTGCATACGTTGCTCCTCCAGGCCCCGCTGAACGTACTGGCCGACCATACGGTCGTCCTCAACGACCAACACCCTCACGCGGTGGTCCGGGTCGCGGCGACGACCGGCAAGAAGACCTGGAAGAGCGACCCTCGCCCCATCTGTGAATCGACGTGTATGCGACCTCCGTGCTGCTGAACGATGCCGTAGCAGATAGAAAGCCCGAGCCCCGTCCCCCGCCCCGGTTGCTTCGACGTGAAGAACGGCTCGAAGATTTTCGACAGCTCATCACGAGGAATGCCGCCTCCGGTATCCCCGAATTCGACCATCACCTCGTCCGAGCGCTCCAGACTGAGCCGCGTGCGCACCGTCAGCACGCCCTTCCCTTCCATGGCGTCGATGGCGTTGAGCATCAGAGCGAGAAAGACCTGAATCAGCTGTTCAGCGTTCACGTTGATCGTTGGAAGCCCCAGACGCAGCTCCCGCACCAACTTGATGTGTTTGAACTTGTCGTGGTGCTTGATGAGGAACAGCGCATCCTCGACGATCTGGTTCAGATCTACCTGTCGCTTCACCCGCGCCTTGGGCCGCGAGAAGTCCAGCAAGCCGTCGACGATGTTCTTGCACCGGGCGAGCTCGGAGTCGATGATGCGAAGATACTCCTCGAACTTCTGGCGCTCGCCACTCCGGAGCGAAAGGGCCTCGACGCAAGCGCCGATGGTAGCGAGGGGATTGTTGATCTCGTGCATCACCCCCGCGGCGAGTTGGCCCACCGCCGCGAGACGCTCTGTCTGTGCAATCTGCTGCTGCACGGCCCTCCACTCCGTGACCTCCTCGCCGATCGTGATGACGTGGGTCACCTCAACATCATCGAGGCGCATGGGGATCTTCGTGATGCGATAGTAGCGCGCCTGGCCGTCGTCGCCCGTAGACTCGACCTCGATCACCTCCATCTGCCCCGTGTTGAAGACGCGATCGAACTCTCGCTTCAACAGCGCCTTCGGCTGGCGATGCATCACGTCGAACACCGCCCGGCCAATCACCTCCTGGCGGTCGACACCTCCGGTCCCCGTTTCCCGCGTGCGGTTCCAAGCCTGGATGCGATACCGGCGATCGATCACGTAGAGCCCGACGGGCATGGAGTCGATGATCTTCGACGTAAAGCGGCGTTGCGCGTCGATCTCGAGCGTGCGAAGGGCCACCTCGCTGGCGAGATCCTCAGAGAGTGCGATGCTGGCGAGCATGGGCGAAAGAATGTTCGCGACGAGATGGACCACCTGCTTGAGCGTGGCAGCGTCGGGACCGTCCTGCACGCAGGCCTCGAGGAGTCCCAGACGCTCGCCTTCGTGTGCCAGCGGGATCCGGAGATGCCACGTCTGCCCTCGAAGCTCGCACGCCTCCCGCCCGCCCACCAACGTCTGGATCTGGTGCACGAGCTCAGCAGGCGGGGATGGGCCACCCTCAGGGACGATTGGCATGAGGGCGGATCCATCAGCGGTTCGAATCCACACCCGACACCCCTCGGTGCCGAGGCCACGAGCCATCGCACCGATCACACCCGCCAGCACATCTTCGGACGTCGCTCCTCCGGCGAGATACGACGTCACGTCTGCCAGAATGCGAAGCGCCCGCTGCTCGGCGCGCCGGTCGACCTCGATGGACTCGATGCCACGTTTGGCGGAGGTCATGGATCGGGAACGTATGAAACCGTGCTCGTCGTCACAAGACGAGCACCCGCGGCAAGGGGTACGCCACGCGCCGATCCGGGGCGGAACCCGACGTGCCCACGCAACCTATTGTTTATCAACAACTTGTAGAGCCGGCATCCGCGAGGGTATCCAGACCTCCCACTTTGCGGGGCCCGTCAGTCGATGGCCGCGAGCTGCGCCAGTAGTTCCACGTTGTCCCGTTTGTGCCCCGGCTCCTCCTCGACGTGCATCCACCGAACGACTCCTCGCTTGTCGATGATGATGTAGGCACGCTGCGAGAAGAACAAATCGTCGATCAACGTCCCATATCGACGACAGACCTCACGCCGGAAATCGCTGAGCAGATCTACTGCAATCCCATGCTTGTGCTTGAACTCCTTGAGCGTCGGGATGGAATCGACGCTGATCCCAAGAACCTCGGCGTTCGCGTCGCGAAAAGCGTCCAAGCCGCCGGTGAAGTCGCACATCTCGGCAGTGCAGACGTCTGTGAAGGCCAGGGGAAAGAACGCCAGGAGGACGTTGGAGCTGCCTCGATAGGACGACAGAGTCACGTCGGCGCCGGCCGTGCTCGGTAGCGTGAAGTCGGGAGCCTGCTCGCCGGGCTGCGGCGGCAGCGAGATCACGGTCGAAGGTTCTCCCTTCATCGAGTCCTCCCTCGCTGATGCTGCCGATGCGACCAGCAGCCCTGCTGATGGGACGATCGCGTATCGCCCTTGTGGTGCGGCGGCCACAGCTTCTAATTATGACGGTCCGTTCGAGATTTTACAAAGAAAAGGAGCTGCACGCATGGCTCATGAACTTCCCAAGCTACCCTACCCGTCCGATGCCCTCGAGCCGCACATCGACGCGCGCACGATGGAGATCCACCACTCGAAGCACCACCAGGGCTACGTCAACAAGCTAAACGCCGCCCTCGAGAACCACCCCGACCTCCAGAAGAAGAGCGTCCACGATCTACTTCGGGGGATCGACAAGGTCCCCGAGGCCATTCGCACCGCTGTTCGGAACAACGGCGGTGGCCATGCCAATCACTCACTCTTTTGGAGCATCATGACCAAGGGTGGCGGCGGTGAGCCCACCGGCACGCTAGGAGAAGCCATCCGATCAACGTTCGGAGATTTCGGAAAGCTCAAGCAGGTGTTCTCCGACGCGGCGGCAAACCGCTTCGGAAGCGGCTGGGCGTGGCTGGTCATCGAGAACGGCGGCCTGGGCGTGGAAAGCAGCCCCAACCAGGACAGTCCGTTCATGGAGCGGAAGACGCCAATCTTGGGGCTCGACGTGTGGGAGCATGCCTACTACCTGAAGTATCAGAACCGCCGGCCAGACTACATCGAAGCCTGGTGGAACGTGATCAACTGGGACGAGGTAGCGAGAAGGTTGGACGAAGCGAAGTAACGGGCAGCAAGGGCAGCACGGACGTACGTGGGACCCTGGCATGTCAGACGAAGCGGTATGCCTCGGGGCAGGCCACCCCCTCAGGGGGTGGCCTTTCGTACCACCGGGCGGCGGGAACCGCGGCACCGCTGTGCCTGTTGGTGCAGACGATCGCCTGCATTGGTTCGACCATCCGCGGAGTGAGCGCTCATGACGTCTCGGAAGCCCGGAGTCCCCTCCCCCGCAATCAGCGGCCGCCGCACCATGTTCCTTTCCATCCTACTCCTGGCCACCGGCTCGCCGGCGTCCGCCCAATGGACCCGCGGCAAGGTTGGTGGGCTGTGGGTCAAGACCGCGTTCTTCTATCAAAAGACCGACCAGCGTTTCGATGAAAGTGGAAGCAAGGTTCCGTGGCTCGACATGGGAGAGTCGGATGCTCGGGCATTGTACACGGACATCGTTCTCGGCCTCCACCGGGACCTGGACTTGTGGCTTCAGATCCCCTTCTTCGATCTGCGCTTCAACCGGGACTTCGACGCCAAGCGGACCACCGGTTTCGGGGACATCCGCGGCTGGGTCCGGTGGAAGGTCGTCGGCCTGTTCAACGAGAGCACACCCGTCGCTCTGCGTTTCGGTGCCAAGGCCCCGATCGGTTCCTCCCCACTGGATGCGGAGATCATCCCGGTGGGCGACGGGCAATGGGATCTGGAGGGGTTTGCGGAGGTCGGCCATTCGTTCTGGCCCACCCCGGCCTACGCGGAGCTATGGCTGGGGTATCGAGCCAGATTCGAGAACGACGAGAAAGCGAAGGACCCCGGCGGTGAGTACGTGCTCCTGGCAGAGGCAGGGGTGAATCCCACGTCCCGTACGCTGGTCAAGGCGACGTTGGACGGGTTCTGGAGCCGCAACTGGATCGTTGAAGGGGTCCTGACCAAACACCAAGAGGCGGATCCTCCAACTCCAGCTCACCGCCGCTGTGGGGCTGGTACAGTCGCTCTGGAGCGAGGTCGGCATCCGCTTTCCGTTGAGCGGCCGGAACTTTCCTGCGGGTCCACAACTCGTGGCGGCGATCAGCGCGACGCCGTACTGAGCAGTGAGCAGTGAGCGGGAGTGCGAGTAGAGCAACAATCCCACTCACAGCACCGCTCCCGGCTCCCTTCTCTGTTCCCTGCTCCCTGTTCCCTGCTCCTAATTCCCCCCGCTTCCCCCCTCCGACGTCACCGTCTCCCGCATCCGCGGCACGATCACCGGGCCGCCACCGCGCGAGCCCACCAGCGCGTTGAAGGCCGCCACATCGGCCGTGAACACGCTGCGAAGCTCCGCGAGATGGCCGTCGAGTTCCGCGGCGAGATCGTTGAAGCGCGCAAAGGCCGAATTCGTCGGCCGGTGATCGCTCCCGGCCATCATCCCGTACAACCAGGCCCACTGGTTCGACAACATGGGCTTGATGTTCGCCAAATCCCCCTGTCGGGTCTGAAGCAGGCGCCTTTCGATCGCGGTGAGCTTGCGGACAATGGAGTCCGCTGCATCGCCGATCTCCGCCTGCATGAGACCCGCCACGTTCTCGATCTGCTCTCGCACCGCTCGGATGGTCCACACCGCCCGCTGCGTCTCGGTGAGCTTGTCCCGCACCGTCGCCATGAGACTGAACTGCTCCCTCATGTCGGCGAGCGTCGATCCGGACCGTGGGTCTTTCTGCACGCGGAACGTTTGCTCCTGGGACCACGCCCCGACTTGGAGCCGTGCGCGGTACAGCCCGGGTACCGCCAGCGGCCCTCCTGTGTAGCCCCGAATTGGAGACTGCCGACCCTCGTCCACGCCGGGCACGAGATAGGGACCGGGATATTCGAGATCCCAGATGAACCGGTTCATCCCGGCTTTCGCACGAATGCGATCGATGGCGCGGCCGGATTCGTACGTCCCTCCCTCGCTGGCATAGCGACGAACCACGAGGCCTTCCTCGTCGAGAATCTCGAGCGTCACGGGCTCCGTGGGCGCGTCGCGGAAATACGCGAAAATCATCGCGCCGTACGGCGGATTCGTGCCGGCCCTGTTGCCGCGGATCCCACGCCCCCCGATCCGCCAGCGGTACGCGTCCCGGGGCCGGAAGAGATGCCCATCGGCGGCCGCGACGTCGGCTGAGAGCTGGTGAAGCGGGGTCACGTCGTCGAGAATCCAAAACGAGCGCCCCTGGGTCGCCACCACCAAGTCCTGGCGGTGGACCTTGAGATCGGTGACGGGCGTGCGCGGCAGATTCAGCTGGAGCGGCTGCCAGCGCGCTCCGTCGTCGAACGACACGTAGATGCCGAATTCCGTGCCGGCGTAGAGCAATCCCGGCCGGTCCGGATCCTCGCGAACCACTCGCACCCACTCGCCAGCCGGTATGCCGTTGCGACCGTTGGTGAGGAGCCGCCAACTCTGGCCATAGTCGGTTGTGCGGTAGATCAAGGGACGGTTGTCGTCTAGGCGGTACCGATGCACCGCCACGTAAGCCTTTCCCGGCTCGTGGGGCGACAGCTCGATGGTGTTCACCGTGGAGTGCACCTGCATCCCGCGGGGCGTGATATCCGTCCAGTTTTCACCACCATCTCGGGAGATGTGCACCAGCCCGTCGTCCGTGCCCGCCCAGAGAACCCCTTCCTCGTGCGGAGATTCCTCGAGCGCGAACACCATCCCGTAGACCTCGACGCCTGTCTGATCGTGGCTGATGGGGCCACCGGGGGGCTCGCTGTGCATGTCCGCGTCGAACTGGCTCAGATCCGGGCTGATGATCTCCCAACTCTGCCCCGCATCCGTCGATCGATGCACGAACTGGGACGGATGGTAGATCACGTCCGGATTGTGCGGGGAAATCTCGATGGGTGTGTTCCACTGGAGGCGATAACGCAGCTCGGCGTTGGGGTAACCGTGCCAGAACTGCGGGTACATCCAGATCTCGCGGAACTGGTTCTCCGCGTGGTCGTACCGGTTGATCCTACCCTTGCAGCCGCCGTAGACGATGTTGGGGTTGCGGGGATCCACGGCGATGGGCCCCGTCTCGCAACCCGCCACCGCGTACCATTCCTCGTACGGTGTGACGCCACGAGTGGTGATGCTGGGGACCGATAGCGTGCTGTTGTCTTGCTGCTCCCCGTACAACCGATACGGGTACTGGGTGTCGACAACGACGTGGTAGAACTCGGCCGTGTGCTGATTGTAGATCGTGGACCATGTCTGCCCACCGTCCCACGTGATCGTCGCGCCACCATCGTTGCCCTGAATCAGCGCCTGCGGGTGATCGGGGTTGATCCAGAGCGCGTGATGATCGCCGTGCGGCGTCTGAATCCGCTCGAACGAGCGTCCACCGTCCACCGACTTGAGGAATCCCTCGTTGCTGACGTACACGGTGTTCTCGTCGACTGGATCGGCGTGCACGTGCATGTAGTACCAGGGGCGTGCCTGCAGGTCCTTGTCGGGATTGACAAAGGCGAAGGTCGTTCCACCATCGTCCGAGCGGTACAGGCCACCCTGGTCGTTCGGCGCCTCAACGATGGCGTATACCCGCTGCGAGTTCGCCGGGGAGACCGCGACACCGATCCGGCCAACCAACTCAGGGAGTCCACCGGTGATCTTGGTCCAGTTGTCACCGCCATCGGTACTGCGGTAGATCCCCGATTCGCCACCACCACTGATGACAGCCCACGGCTTGCGCGCTCCCCGCCAAGCCGCAGCAAAGAGCACGCGCGGATTTCGGGGATCGATGGTGAGGTCCACGACTCCCGTACTGTCGCTCAGGTAGAGCACCTTCTCCCATGTCCTCCCGCCGTCTTCGGAACGGAACACGCCGCGCTCCCGGTTCTTCCCGAAGGCGTGTCCGAGGGCGGCGACGTACACGACGTCGGGGTGCCGCGGGTGTATCACGACGGCACCGATCTGGCCGACATCGTCCAGCCCGACGTGACCCCAAGTCTGCCCCGCATTGGTGGACTTGTATATCCCGTCGCCGGGAGAGACGTTGCCGCGTATGCAGGCCGAGCCCGTCCCCACGTACAGGACGTTGGGATCGGAGAGGGCCACCGCGACCGCCCCCACAGAGCCCACACCGAGGTAGCCATCACTGACGTTGTCCCAGCGCTCACCGCCGCTGGTGGTCTTCCAGACGCCACCTCCCGTACCCCCCATGTAGAACGTGAACGGCTGTCCCGGTACACCGGCAACCGCCGTGACACGCCCACCGCGGCTCGGACCGGCGTTTCGGAACTCCAGCGCCTGAAAGAGTGCTGGATCGTAGACGATGTTGGGATCGCTCCGACGTGCTTGTGACTGCGCGTCATCGAATCCCGCAACAGGGAATCCCAGCAACAGCACCAGGACACCGCACAGACATTGGCTGGTCTTCCACCCCGACATGGTTGACTCCCGGCGAGAGATAAAGAGAGAACGTACGGTTGAGATTACGAGCGACGGATGCGCCGTCAAGAGATGGTGGGAACGCCCCGGGGATCCTTAGAAAGCGAACAGCTTCGTGACCTTCGTCGTGAGCGCGCGTTCGAGCACGACCCCGGCTTGCGGGGCTGGGTCGCCTCCTTGGCGAGCGTTGTTCGTCGGGATGGTGGGAGAATGGAGCGGATGGGACTCGAACCCACGACCCCCTGCGTGCAAAGCAGGTGCTCTCCCAGCTGAGCTACCGCCCCTGGACGTACCAAGATAGGGGGGAGCAAGCGTTTCGGGTACGGTTGCTGGAAGACGGCGGCGGAACATTTCAGGGCGGTGCGTGGTCCCTCGGTGTGAAGATGGCGGTGGCGGATGCGCCTGAGAGACGGTTGGTTGCGGGCGCCTCGGGCACGACTTCTCAGGCTCCGTCGATAACCCTCACACTCGGCAGCCGTGGCGCCGTGCAACCACGGCGTCACGACGGCGCACCGTCACCGCCATCTTTCTCGTCAGTCCAGAACTGCTCACTTACTGACCTCCCGCGTTCCCGCCCTTTCGAGCACCCTTCCCGCCATCGCGCCCGTGGACTCGCCGCCGTCGATGGCGAGGCGGCCGTTCACCATTACGTAGACCATCCCTTCCGCAAGCTGGTGCGGTTGCCGGTAGGTGGCCCTGTCCGTG
>JBDHDH010000120.1:0-10682 GCA_039591615.1 Gemmatimonadota bacterium
ACAGGATGGAGGTGACGTCGAGGATCCGCTGAGGCTGGCGACCCGGGACGAACATCTCAGGCCGCAGGGCACCAAGGTGCCCCCTTGACGAAAAACCTTCTCATGGTAGGGAAAAACCCCCGCCACGGCCCTTGTCACCGACCACGTGTCGCGCCCCAGGCAGGGCACGCAGGCGCTGGGCTGCACGCCGCACCGTACCCTTGTCGAACAGCCGTCCAGCGCGATCCTCCACAGCGAGGGGACGTGCTGGCGCTGCGTCAGACGGACCCAGCGCCGTGCCCCCAGCCGCCGGCTGACCGGGCTTGCCCAACAAATTTCCGAGTATTCAAGAGCAGGAGTACGACGCCGACGAGCCAGAGCTCGCACTGTTTAGGGGGAGGCCAACCGTGCAAAACGGCTGGTGGAGTCAGGAAAATCCACGCCCATGGCAAGTCCCGTGACCATACCGTACAGCACGGCGGCTAGCAGCACCGGTGGATCTGCAGTAAGCCGCAGGCCGCCCCCGGCACCGCCCGGAATCGTGGTGAGGACCATTCCGAACAAGAATGACAGCACGGCCATCCACTGATAAACCCGCAAGCCGGCCACGATGGGAGTCTGAGGCTCGCCGCGATAGGATTCCTCGACGAAGCGTGCGACACCCGCAAGCATGAGGTAGATGCCGGCGATGAGCCCGAGCGCCGCGCCCACCGACCAGAGCCGGATCAGCAACACCCCAATCGTCACGTTCGCCAGGATCGAATAGAGCGGGGTCGGATGGAGGGGAAGGCCGCGAAAATCAGCTAGGGCGCACACGCGCGACCGCGGCTGCCAGTATCGGATCCCGACCGCGTCGGGGGCTTCGTGGCCGTGGCAGCACCCCTGGACAAGGCATCGCAACCGGCCGATCGCCTGCACCCACGGCCCCTCCATCGCGATGAGGGCGAGGAGCAGCATTGTGTTGCCGGTGACAGCGCCGATAACGACGCACCCGGCGGCACCCCCGATGACACCCCCGTAGTACCCGAATGGTCGCGACAGCTTGGGCGATCCCTCCAACTGCTGCGCATACAGCCCGGCGCCCACCAGACCGCACACGTGCACGAGTACCAGCTGCCAGAAAACCCCTGCTCCGCCGAGCGTGCCCGAGATCCAAAGGCCCACCGCACCGGCCAGCGCAGCATAGAACCCGTGATTGATGAGACGCACACCCCGCCAGCGCCACTCATGCCAGGAGTTCGCCAACGCTTCGGCGGCGTGTCGCATCCACTCCCAAAGTCGCCGGGCATTGCGGAGCGCGAGAAAGACGACGACGGCGGCGAAGAGATCGGCCAGCGCATGCATACCCGTGGTGACGCAACTGATGGTGATCAGGACTGCCCACGCCCACCCCGTCGCACCCCACGTCCGGGACCGCGTTGCCCACGCGTCGGCCGCGATCAGGCTCCAGATGACGTGAAAGGCTGGGAAGGCGGCGACTGTGTTGGACATAGCGCGCTCGAACATGAGTGCGTGGCCGAAGATCGAGCGCGGCTCGAATGGTCGCGGCGGTGCTACGACAGGCACCGTGAGGTAGATCAGAGTGACGACGGCGGTCGCGGTCAAACCCGTCACCGCCATCTGTCGCAGCGCCCCTTGGGTGCGTAACAGAAACGGCGTCGCCAACACAAAGACATACACACTGGCGTAGACCGCCTCGGTCCATTCGAGTACGGGCCAGTGTCGTTCCAACGGGAGATAAGCGATCACCGCATCGGTAGGAACGCCCAGGCGGTACACCGCCTCGAACGCCGCCGACCACGGGATGAGCACGAGGAGGAAGATCGACGCGCGATTCCACGCTGTGGGTGGGTCCGCACGGTTTGGGGGGAGCGAGACGAGCGCCCTGCGGTTCACCGCAACACCGAAGCGCCGTCGCAGATCATGTCGCTCGTATCCCAGCACGAGCGCCGTTACCGCAAATCCCACCAGCGGGGAGACCAGCCACAACCCACTGGCGGATCGCATAGACGTCGCGGCTCCGATGCAGAGCATGACGAACCCGACGTAGATCGGATGAGGGGTGAAGCGGTAGATGCCTCGCGTCACATACTGTGGTGGGGGGTACGGGTTCATCGGGAGCCCGCGACCGTACGCGACGAGCGTCAAGACGCCGGCCACCAGGAATACCAGACCCATGCCGCCCACGATGATGCCTGCCCAGGCATACGGAATCACGGGCAGGGGTACGGCGGGCGTGGTCGCCACAGCCCACCCGACGAGGGCAACAGGCAGCACCACGACAAACGCGATCCCGTAGAACAGCTTTCCGAGGCTGTGTCGCTTCACCGCCACCGGACGACCTCGTGAATCGCCCACCCCGAACTCGCGCGCCCGGCTGTCTTCAGAGTGCCTCGCGCGAGCCACTTGGTCTCCCGCATATTCCGGAGGCTGCGAGGGAGGAGGCCAGCTCCAAGGATCGAGGGAAGCGCGGTCGTCCCCAGCCGTCCATCGCGCAGTACGACTGCGTCACGGAGCTCGACGACCCCGCTACCTGGAGAAAGCTCGATGCGCTGGCCCGTGATCGTCGCCTCATGCATCTCGATGCCGTTGTGAAAGAGCCAGTGACGGGGAGCCTGACCGAGCCACTCGATCCAGACTACGGTGTCCTCGGGAGAGAGGAAACGTCCCCACCGAAGCTCATCCATAGGAAGCCGAGATGGCTTAAGAGACAGGAGGAGGTGTTCGACGTACCCCAGCCCCGTCAGCTTCGCGCCGTCGGACAGGTAGACACGGGCTCGTGCGCGCGGCACGTGGCAATTCCACGCGATCGAACCTTGCGGTGAGGCGAACAACGTTCGGTGATAGGGAGCAGCGCACGTGGCCCACGTACCTCGCACGCCCAGCGGACGGCACGTCCAACGGAGCTCGCCGCCCACGATCTCAGGTTCAGAGGAACGCCTGAAGGTGAGTCGTTGCCAGCTGGGTTTTGCGGCGGGGTGAAAGATGCAAGCGCTATACGGAAGCGTGAAGACACCGAGTCTAAGCTGTGCCCAATAGCCGATGAACGCCTCCCCGGCATCGGTCACACAATCGTGGTACCATTTCGAGAGGAGAAACATCGCCGGGGAACCCACCAGTGGTAGCCGCCGTCTTGTATATCGACTCTCCCCTAAGTTGCGAGCACATTCCGACGGGCGATAGTCCGTGCCGCCTAGGGTCCTCGAGACCGTCCGTTAGCCAGGACGTCGCCCGTCATTCCTCGTCGAGAACTCGAACAGTTGATCGGGGCGAGTGAGCCGCATGAAGCAAGGTCGAGTGAGGACGAGCGAGGCGTGGGAGGAGCATCATGAGTGAGCACGCGTTCGTGGGGATCGATGTGGCGAAGGCCGTCCTGGATGTGGCGGTGCGCCCGACTGGCGAGACGTGGCAGGTCGCGAATGACGAGTCCAGGATCGGGGAGCTAGTGGATCGGACGACTTGCTGCAAAGCGTCCAGGGAATCGGGCCGATCGTGAGTGCGACGCTGCTCGGGGAACTCCCAGAGCTCGGGACGCTCACCCATAAGGCAGATCGCCACACTCGCTGGCCTGGCGCGCTCGCGCGGGACAGTGGGGACCCTGCGCGGGAAACGCATGGTATGGGGCGGGCGCGCGCCGGTGCGGACCGCGCTGCACATGGCCGCGTTGTGTGGGCACCGGTGGAATCCCCAGCTTCGCGCGTTCTACGAGCGTCTGATCGAGCCCGGGAAACCGAAGAAGGTCGCCGTGATCGCCTGTGCGCGGATCCGCCCGTCCGCCTGCGCACCATCCTTGCCCTCCCCGCCCAGCAGCCGTACATCACCTCCGAGGACTCAAGCGTCCAATCCGGAGGTGCTCTTGACTGCGACACGATTCCTTTATTACAGCGCGACGGCAATCTGCGCCGGCGCATTGGTGGCCGCCTGCGCGGTCAGCCAAACGGTCCAAATCGATAGCGACGACATCGGGGGGGTGGTTACCGGCCCCAATGGACCCGAAGCGGGTGTCTGGGTGATCGCGGAAACGAGCGACCTGCCCACGAAGTTCGTGAGAATCGTCGCCACCGACCATCGGGGTCGCTACGTGTTACCGGATCTCCCTCAGGCGAGCTATGCGGTCTGGGTGCGCGGGTACGGGCTCGTGGATGCCCCGAAAGTCGAGGCTTCCCCGGGCAGCACGGTGAACTTGACGTCCGTGACGGCGCCTAACGAGCGGGCGGCGGCGGAGTACTACCCCGCCGGCTACTGGTTCTCGTTGCTCCGCGTGCCGAGCAAGGGCGAGTTCCCCGGTACGGGGC
Source organism: Gemmatimonadota bacterium (assembly GCA_039591615.1). Taxonomy (GTDB): domain Bacteria; phylum Gemmatimonadota; class Gemmatimonadetes; order Gemmatimonadales; family GWC2-71-9; genus JBDHDH01. Next base: position 4,275 of record JBDHDH010000120.1, read on the forward strand.
CGGAGCCGACGGGCAACGGCATCGCGGCCTATATGCAAAACCAAGCGCAGTGGCTCAGGCTCTTGAAGTCGGGAAATTGCACCGCGTGTCATCAGCTAGGCACCAAGGGGACGCGCGAGGTTCCATCCACGCTGGGCCATTTTGCGAGCTCGGTGGCGGCGTGGGAACGGCGGTTGCAATCCGGACAGGCCGGCGGCGGCATGATCAGGTCGTTGAACGCGTTTGGCAAGGAGCGCGCGCTCGCGATGTTCGCCGACTGGACCGATCGGATCGCGGCCGGTGCCGTACCACCGGCACCGCCACGACCAGACGGGGTCGAGCGAAACGTGGTCATCACGCTGTGGGACTGGGCCGACCCGAAAGCGTATCTCCACGATCTGGTGTCGACCGACCGGCGGAATCCCACGGTCAACGCCAACGGACCGGTCTACGGGGCCCTGGAGTTGAGCGCGGATTACATCCCCGTGCTCGATCCGATGAGCCACACGGCGAGCCAGGTGCCGCTCACGGTCCGCGACCCGAACACGCAACCCGCCGCGGGAGCGGCGATGCCAGCACCCTCGGCGTATTGGGGCGAGGAAGTCATCTGGACCAGCAAGAACAACGTGCACAACCCGATGATTGACGAGCGCGCGCGCGTGTGGCTCACGTCCACCGTGCGCCGGCCCGACAACCCGGACTTCTGCCGAGAGGGATCGAGTCATCCTTCCGCCCGACTCTTTCCCCTTGCCCGCGCGCGACGCCATCTGGCGGTGTACGATCCGCAGACCGACGAGCTCACCCACATCAGCACCTGCTTCAGCACACACCATCTCATGTTCGCCGAAGATTCGAACAACACCCTTTGGACCAGCGGCGGGGGGCAGGTGGTCGGCTGGCTGAACACGAAGATGTTCGCCGAGACCGGCGACGAACAGCGGTCGCAGGGTTGGACCGCGCTGATCCTCGACGCGAACGGCAACGGCCAACGGGACGAGTACGTGGAGCCCGACCAACCAGTCGATCCCACGCAAGACAAGCGGATCGTGGCCGGGTTCTATGCCGTGGCCCCTGCCGCGGACGGTTCGGTGTGGGCATCGTCGTTGGGCTATCCCGGCGCCGTCGTGCGGTTGGTTCCAGGGGCGCATCCACCGGCGACCGCACTGGCGGAATTGTACGAGCTGCCGCTCGATGACCGCGGCGAACCCGTGCACGGGTTCTCGCCGCGCGGGATGGATATCGACAGAGACGGCGTCGCGTGGGTGGCGTTGGCGAGCGGACACATGGCGAGCTTCGACCGTCGCAAGTGTACGGGACCGCTCAACGGGCCCACCGCCACCGGGCAACACTGTCCCGAAGGCTGGACGTTCTACACGGAGCCCTTGCCGCAACTACAGGGCGTGACCGACGATGGCAGCGCCGAGGCAAGCTATTACACGTGGGTCGATCAGTTCGACACGTTCGGACTGGGGCGCGACGTGCCGATCAACACGGGCAATGCGTCCGAAGGACTATTGGCGTTGACGGGCGGGGAGTGGATCGTGTTGCGGGTTCCGTATCCGATGGGATTCTACACGAAATGGCTAGATGGTCGGATCGACGAACCCAACGCGGGCTGGAAGGGGCGGGGGCTCTGGGCCACCGTGAGCACACGGGCGCCGTTTCACATGGAGGGGGGCAAGGGCACGACGAGCAAGGTGGTGAAGTTCCAGCTGCGTCCGGATCCGCTGGCGAGGTAGGAGGCCCCGGCCGTCTGCACGGCGACCCCACCCCCTAACGTTTCAACCGCTGACCCCGGAAGGAGAACCGGACACGCAGTGGGTCCAGGGGGGCGCGGGTGCCAGAACCTACCGACCGGGGGTGGGCCTAATTGTGGGCCTAATTATGGTCGAAAAGTGCGACCTCGGGGGAGGCAAGTGAGTCGGATCGCGCACTCTCTCAGAGTGAAAGAGTACAAAAGGTCGTGGAGAACGCCGCCGACGCCGAGGACCTTCTCCAAGCGACATTCCTGAAGGGCGGAGAGAAGGGCGACACTGTCCGCGAGCACGGGAGTGTCGTGGCGCTCTTGTTCCCCTAGCCATTCTGCGTCCCGGGCGTGAATATTGCTGTTGAAAGAGGTTGGTCCGAGCCGTCACATCGGTTCGACCACCCCCAGACCGATGGCTTTGTCGCACTCGAGTCACCCTGCCAGTCGAGCGGACGCAGCCCCGCGCCCTTTCTCGTGTCACGCCCTCGCACATCTAACGGTCTGCCGCAGCAAGACCGAAACGGGTTCTAGCCTGTGGTGCGGTGAGCGATCTAGCCCGCTAGCGCGAGCTACGCTCTCGAGTTTCCCGAAGTCGAAACAAGCGCCACAGTCCTTTCCCCGCGAGGCGTTGCACACGCGCTCTTCGGGCTCCGATCCGCCGTTGGAGGATGCTGCGGTCCGAGCGTTTTCATGATTGCGCGAAAACGCCGCCAGGCATCGAGTGACGGCCCAACGGTCATCATGTGCCCCGGCTGCGGGCAGGATATCACTTCGGGTGATCGTTTCTGTGTGGCGTGCGGGACACCTGTCCCCTTCGCGCTCGAAGCGGATCTCCTCTCGGACCTTCGAGACGCGACGGTTGGCGAGTACGACATCGTCGGGTCTCTCGGTCGGGGTGGGATGGGGATCGTCTTTCTGGCTCACGACATGGCGCTCAACCGCAAGGTGGCGATCAAGGTTCTCCTCCCGTCGCTCGTCCAAGGGAGCGCGCCGGTTGAGCGGTTTCGTCGGGAAGCCCAGATCGCGGCGTCCCTGCGACATCGCCACATCACCTCGATCTTCGGCTTTCGGGAAACGCCGAGGCTCCTCTACTTCGTGATGGAGTACGTCGCGGGGCAAACCCTCGATTCGGTCATCGAGGATCGAGGAGCACTCCCGATCGATCTGGCGGTAGCGCTGCTCCTCGACGTGGCGGACGCCCTCGATTACGCCCACCGAAACGGCGTGGTCCACCGCGACATCAAGCCCAGCAACATCATCGTCGACACCGACGGGATGGCCGTCGTGACGGATTTCGGCATCGCGAAGGTCTCGGGCACGACGGGCGTGACGAGCACTGGGTCGGCCGTTGGATCGCCTCGATACATGAGCCCCGAGCAATGGGGCGGGAAGGCAAGCGCGCTGTCCGATCAGTACGCGCTCGGCATCGTCGCCTACGAGATGATCGCGGGCCGCGCACCGTTCGTGGGGGATACGCTCGAGGAGCTCATGAAGCAACAGGTTCTCGACCCGCCTCCTGATGTGAGCGGGTTCCGGCCCGACTGCCCGCACCGACTCGCCGAGACCATCATGCGAATGTTGGAGAAGGATCCCAATCTTCGATGGTCCACCCTCGACACCGCGATAACGCATCTCGGCAGACAGCAAGTCCCCGCAAAACACCCCGTCCGGCGTGGGCTGGCTGAGTCCGCGACACGCGCTACGCGTCGGCGCAGTCTGCCGTCGACACCGAGGAGCCCCGTTCCCATCGGGACGCGCGCGCGGGAGCGCACACCGGCAGAGAAAGGAAGCTGGCGGCGCCCGCTGCGTTGGCTCGTTGCCGTAGTGGTCGTCGCCGTGTTGGGAGTCGGGGGCTACCGCGCCCTACATCTCTTGCGGGAGCAGGGGACCCTCCCGGGACTCGGTGAGCGGAGTCAGCCACCGGTGGGGACGACGTCGGGTTCAGACGTCCAGCCGCCTCCGACTGCCGAACGTCAACAGCCAGCGAGTCCCGAGAGCGCGCTGGCATCGGACGCTCTCGCGCAGACTCCCGGGGCCGAACAGGACTCCACACCGCCGGCAGAGCCGCCAAGCGGCGTAACCAAGGCTCCTCCTCCGCCTCCGCTGCCGCCCCGTCCGGCTGTGCTGCAACTGATCGTTCGTCCATGGGCGTTCGTCACGATCGACGGGGTGAGTCGAGGCAGGGTGGCGCTCCCCCGCATTGATACGCTGTCGGCAGGTCGTCACCGGATTCGTTTCGAGCGGAGTGGGTTCTCCCCCTTGGACACCACGATCGTGCTGCGAGCGGGCGAGTCGCGCCGCCTGAGCATTCAACTCTCGCCAAGGACTCCGTAGTGCGAACGAGATTCTCCCGTACTCAGATTCTTTGCGCCTCTCTGGTCCTGGGGGCATGGCTTGCCTCGCCGCAGATGGTTGACGCGCAGCGTCCGCGGGATGAGCTCATCGCCCAGGCGTTCGGCGAGTTCGATCCCGGGCAGCGCCTCGAGCTACTGCTCACCGCCGCCGACCCGCAGCTCGGGCCTCCCGACAGCCTGTGGACTTTCGGGATCCAGGTCCTCGTGCAGACGCTGCTCGACCAACGGCAGGACTCCCTCGCGTCGGTGTGGGCTCGGTGGGCGGTTCGCCGTCTCCCGGAATTCCGGCTCGACACACTTCAGTTCCTTCCCGAGATGATCGCCGTTTTCCGGCGGGCGGAGGAGTTCGTGAGTCGGAGTCGTGGTCCCGGCGACAGCGTGGCACAGGTGGCCTGGGAATGGCCGGCTCGGGTCGTCAGCGATTCCTCGGGCCACCTGAGGGTGGCGGCTGTCCCATCGGTTCCACTCCGCATCCGCGTGGACGGGACAGGGGCTGTGGACCCGGGCGATCAGCTGTCCCTACCCGTCGGCAGTCACGTCGTGGAGGCGTCAGCTGAGGGATACCAGGCCGCGTGGGTCACCCGTGAAGTACTCCCCGGGGTGACGACCCTGCTGACGTTTGCCCTTCGTGCGTCCCGTCCGGTGCTGGCCGACGAGGAGAGGGTCACGCGCCAGCTGGTTCGCGTTACACCCGTCCGATTGGGAGATCCTACATGTGGTGCCGGGTTCTTTGCGGGCGAGGGACTGATCCTCACGACGTATCAGGCGATCCGCGGCGCCGAGCGCGTGGACATTACGACGTCGGACGCGAGGGAGTTTCGAGCAGAGGTCGCGGCGTACGATGTGGGCCGAGATATCGCCGCGGTGACGGTGCCGGTTGCGTGGGGCGATTCGCTCATGGCGGCTGCCGATGCCACTCGCGGCGACGTCGTGTGGGGGTTGGCCTACGAGGGCTGTGCAACGGCCGTCTCCGCGGAGACCCAAATCGACAGCTGGGACGCGCCGCTTGGGACGATCTTTCTCGCCGATTCCCTGCGGGACAGCCGGCAGGGGGGGCCGTTCGTCAACGGGCGCGGTGAGGTGGTGGGACTTGGGATCGATCCCGTTTCCGCGGCGCCCATCGCAGCCGCGCGGGACGTGCTGGCGCAGGCGCGACAGAATCTCCAAGCACGGCAACTCCTCTCGGCCGCGGACGTGGCCCGCCGCGAGAATCATTCATATGGGGCTGTGGAGCTGTCTTCGGATCTGCCGGCGGCCGTTGCCAGGATCACGGGGCTCGAGCCCTGGCACTGGCCTGAGGTGGGTCGCATGGACAGCCTGCCGTTCACGTTTTACGGCCCGATGGGATCGTATCAGGCCGATCTCGTGGTGGCCGGTGAGGTCCGTCACCGGCAGCAAGTGGCGGTGAGGCCGGGAGCTACTGACGATATCGTCTTGCGGACAGAGGTCGCGAAGGGCCGGTTCCCGTGGGTGATCGCGGTCCTTGGGGCCGTCGCGGCGGGCGGCGTCGCCGCTGCGATGGGGCTTGGAGGTGGTGGCGGCGACGGGAATGGCAACGGCCAACCGACCGGTGGGATCACCGTGACGTGGCCATGACCTCGAGCTGCTGATGCGGTATCTCCACTTTCTTCTGATCCTTTGCACCGGCGCGTTCGTCGCCTGCGGCGACCCGTCTGCGCCGGAGACCGGCGGGATCGCGTTGCGCATTCGCAGCGTGGAGGGGGGTCAGGCTCGGGCAGAGCAGGGCCAGGTTCAGGTACGGGGTCCCACTAACACAACGGTGTCGATCCAGCGGGGAGAAACAAAGACGATTGCAGGACTGGAGCCCGGCAGCTACACCGTCGCGGTGGAGGGGCTCACTGCGGGGGAAGTTGAGGAGTACGCGGTTCGGGCGGGGGTGCAGGTAACGGCGGGTCAAAACACGTCAGTGACGCTCATCACTGCATCATTCGTTCCATCCGTGAGCCCCCTGCCTGCCTCAACGTCAGACAACAGTTTCGAGGTCACGTTCGGCGGTGTGACGGGGGCGTCGCGGTACGTGGTGGAGTGGGACACGGACGCCGGGTTCGCGAATCCCGATTCGATGTCGGTCATAACAACGAGCGCAACGGTGACGGTTGCGGAGGCCGGGCGGTACCACGTGCGGGTGAGGGCGATCAGCGAGTTTGGCTCGGTGGGCGTGCCGAGCGAGCCCCAGATGATCGACGTGGTCGGCCCGGCGACGCAGCTGGCGATCACGACACAGCCATCGGCGTCGGCGTCGAACGGGACGGTGTTTGGGCAGCAACCGGTGATTCAGTTGCAAGACAGCAACGGGAATCCGGTGAG
>JBDHDH010000121.1:0-10382 GCA_039591615.1 Gemmatimonadota bacterium
AGGGACACCTTAGCGGGATGTGTCGCACCGAGGAGTGGCGGTACCGGATGGCTGAAGGTATTCGCTGCAAACCGGAGCGCAAGCGTCGGGATTAATGGTTGCGGTGGTTAAGAGTTGCAATCGGTAGGCGAACATACGCGCTGGTGCTGTTAAGAAGCGAAAGCCGGAACGAGCGCTAACTCGCTGAGGCTCTTGCGACAGGCCGGGCAGGACTCGAACCTGCAACCCCCGGTTTTGGAGACCGGTGCTCTACCAATTGAGCTACGAGCCTACACCACCCCCAACCACACTCCCCCATCAGTGATCGGTGAATCAGTTACGAACCCCGAACCGATTGCCGGCCCTGATCACTGATCACGCGGGCGGCCCGGTTGGCCGGGCAGGGTGGCTGACGGGGATCGAACCCGCAACCTCCGGAGCCACAGTCCGGCGCTCTGACCGATTGAGCTACAGCCACCACGGCCCCGCCCCACAGGGCGAGCAATGGAACCTACTGGCCCTCGATTGGAGGGTCAACAGAAATTAGATGGCCTGAGACCCTCACCACACCGCCGTCGGGAGAAGCGGGAGACTCGGCCGATCGCGGCTCCCGCCTACCCCACCGATCCGGCCTTTCCCTGCGCCGCCACCGCCTGCTGCGCCGCCTTGACCGCCTCAGGATCACCCAGGTAGTAGCTCTGCACCGCCCGAAGATCGTTGTCCAACTCGTAGACCAGCGGGATCCCCGTGGGGATGTTGAGCCCGACGATCTCCTCGTCCGAGATGCCGTCCAGGTACTTCACCAGCGCCCTGAGGCTGTTGCCGTGGGCCGAGATCAGCACCCGCTCACCACCCAACACCGCCGGGGCGATGGTCTCCTTCCAATAAGGAAGGAACCGCGTCACCGTGTCCTTGAGGCACTCGGTGCGGGGAACCTCATCGGGCCGGAGGCGCGCATACCGGGGATCGTGCTTGGGGTGTCGCGGATCGTCCGGCTCGAGCGCCGGCGGGCGGATGTCGTAGCTCCGCCGCCAGAGCTTCACCTGCTGCTCCCCGTGCTTGGCGGCGGTCTCCGCCTTGTTGAGGCCCTGGAGGGCCCCGTAGTGCCGCTCGTTGAGCCGCCAGCTGCGGTACACTGGGATCCACATGAGGTCCATCTCCTCCTGGACGATCCACAGTGTCTTGATAGCGCGCTGGAGGACAGACGTGTACGCCACGTCGAATGTGAGCCCCTCAGCCAGAAGCGTCCGGCCGGCTTCCTCCGCCTCTTGCACCCCCCTCTCCGTCAACCCCACGTCGGTCCAACCGGTGAACCTGTTCTCCTTGTTCCACGTACTCTCGCCGTGACGTAACAAAACGAGACGTTTCATCCCTCACCACCGTAGCCAGCCAGCTCCAGTTGCCCTCCTCCGTCCACCCACCGATTTCCCCGAGGAAAGATAACGGCCACGGCACGGCCTGACGAAACCCTTACACGGTACGGACTGTTTTCATACCCGACGGAGACTGGCCCATCACCGCCAAGCGAAGAATCCCCAGTAGATTCACCGCCTCGGTACCTCACGGAGCGTAGAAGCAACCTTTTGGAGCTCGAGGGCGTCTAACCCTTCGAAACCACACCACAGGCAGTTCGTAGTGACTGATAGTCGCCAGGCCTTGCATCGGGAGGGAGGACCAGTGACCGCAACCAACGGTGAGCGGTGCCAAGCGGGCTCGAGCTGGCTTTTCGCCGCGGGAGGGGTGGCGATCGCCGGACTGGTGGCACTGTCCACACCAGCCCAGGCCCAACTGTCAAAGGACGGCTTGCGCCGACTCCCAGCGTCCGCTGAGGTCGCCACGGCGATCCGGGCAATTCCGAGCGCCCCGAGTATCGACGGCATGTTGGACGATGAGGCATGGCTGTCCGCCCCGGTCATCTCCGACTTCATCCAACGGGATCCCGACGAAGGAGAGCCGGCCACGGAGCGTACCGAAGCCAAGATCCTGTACACCGACAACGCGCTCTTCGTAGGCATTCGGGCATTCGACTCGAGGGCGAGCGAGATCAAGGCGAACCTCACCCGCCGCGACGAATGGTCACCGTCCGACTGGATCAGCATCATGATCGATTCGTACTACGATCGTCGGACGGCCTTCGAGTTCTCGGTGAACCCAGCGGGCGTGAAGCTCGACATCTATCGCTACGATGACAACGACGAGGATCGGGGCTGGGACGCGGTGTGGGACGTAGCCACGAGCCTGGACGCCGAAGGATGGACCGCGGAGTTTCGGATTCCCTGGAGCCAGCTCCGGTTCGGCAACGGCCACGAGCAGCGCTTCGGATTCAACATCTACCGCCGTATCAATCGGCTCAACGAGGAGCAGTACTGGAAGCTGCTCCCAAAGAACGAATCTGGATTCGTCTCGAAGTTCGGAGACCTCATCGGGATCGAGGGCATCGAACCTCCCCGTCGGGTGGAGATCATGCCCTACATTTCCTCCACCAGCGCATTCGAGCCTGCCGAGAGCGGCAATCCCTTTCGGACGGGCAGCGACCAGAACGCGGCGATCGGCGCTGATATCAACGTGGGCGTGACCTCGAACCTCACGCTCAACGCCACGATCAACCCCGACTTCGGTCAGGTCGAGGCGGACCCGGCGGTCGTCAACCTCAGCGCGTTCGAGACGTTCTTCCCGGAAAAGCGGCCTTTCTTCAATGAGGGAATCGACGTCTTCAAGTTCTCCATCGGCGGGCGGGAGCAGCTGTTTTATACTCGGCGGATCGGCCGGGCCCCGCAGGGGTCAGCGGATGATCGGGGCGGCTACGCCCAGACCATCGACCACTCGACCATCCTCGGCGCGGCGAAGCTCTCGGGGAAGACCTCGGGCGGCTGGACACTGGGCTTCCTCGGGGCGCTGACGGCCGAGGAGAAGGCGAGTGCCGTCGACTCGGTGGGCGTGCAACACCGAGACGCGGTGGAGCCTCGCACGTCCTATTTCGTGGGGCGGCTGGCGAAGGACTTCCGGGATGGCTTCACGCAGGTTGGGCTGTTCGGCGCCGCCACCAACCGCTCCATTCCGGAGAACCTCCAGGATTTGCGGAGTGCGGCGTATACCGGCGGCATCAACTGGAGCCACCGCTTCAAGGACGACGCCTACGCGATCGAGGGCTATGTCGTCGGAAGTCATGTGCGCGGTTCAGCGGAGGCCATTGAAGACACACAGCGTTCCTCGGCGCGCTATTTCCAGCGTCCAGATGCCGATCACGTGAGCCTCGATCCCACGCGGACTTCGCTGTCTGGGTTCGGCGGGAATGTCGAGGTGGCCAAGAAGAAAGGCAATTGGCGGGGCAGCGCCGCATTCGAGACTCGTTCTCCGGGTCTCGAGCTGAACGACCTCGGGTTTCAGCGCACTGCCGACCGGCATTTCCAGTATGTCTGGCTGCAGCGTCGCTGGCTCGAGCCGGGCACGGTCTTCCGGCGGTTCTACGTCAACGTCAACCAGTATTCCGCCTGGACGTATGGCGGAGAACGCCGGTTCATGGGCGGGAACCTGAACGGCAACTACACGCTGGCAAATTATTGGGGTGGCTGGTGGGGACTGGAGCGCAGCTTCAGCTCGCTCGCGGTCGGCGGCACTCGAGGTGGTCCGGCTATCACCAGCCCCGGCGGATGGAATGGGTGGGGTGGCATCGAAACGGATGATCGCAAAGACATTCGCGGAAGCGTGGGCGGTTGGTTCTTCATTCAGGACGAGAACGACAGCTGGGGGAACGGCATCCACGCCAACATCTCCATTCGCCCCACCTCCAACGTGGATTTCTCAATCGGGCCCGATCTGTTCCGGCAGTTTGACAGCTGGCAATATCTCCAGACAGACGAGATCCTTGGCACCGAACATTACACGTTCGGCGAGCTCAGCCAGACGACACTCAGCATGACGTTCCGGGGCAACGTGACATTCACGCCGGACCTCTCACTCCAGCTCTATGCCGAGCCCTTCGTCTCGACCGGCGACTACGTCGGCTACAAGGAAGTGACAAATTCCGGAGCGGCCCGATTCGACGACCAGTTCGACGTGTTCGGTCTCGACCGAATCATCGACGACCAGGGCGAGATCTTCATCGATCTGGACAGAGACGGATCCGGCGACATCGAGCTTGGTAACCCCGACTTCACGTTCCTGTCGTTCCGGTCGAACGTCGTGCTGCGGTGGGAATACAAACTCGGCTCCACCATCTTCTTCGTGTGGCAGCACAACCGGAGCGACGACAACCACAACAACCGGTTCCGGGCGGGAAAAAGCTTCGGCGAGATCTTCGAAGCACCAGCAGAGAACCGGCTCGTCGTGAAGATCAACTACTGGCTGAGCCTGTAGGAGAAGCAGTCAGTGAGCAGTGAGCAGTGAGCAGTGAGCAGTGAGCAGTGAGCAGTGAGCAGTGAGAAACGAGGCGTAAGGGGTAAGGTGGGTCGCCGTGGCACCACCTTCCTAGTCCTTACCCCTCATTGTTCACCGGCAGTCACCGGCGTCCGAATAGCCGGACGACCGCCCTCCGTCCTCCGATCGTCCGCGCGTCGTACCAGAATTCGACACTCCGGATGCACATCCCGTTACCGCCGCAAGCAAGACGAGCCTGGACGGCCATCCAAGGGACTTTCATCGTTTCACCTCCTTGCACGTACCTTTCGCCCCTTCGTGCGCATGGTCGCCCAGCATCTAGCGTGAGGGGCAGCAGGCGTCGGAAGGGACTTCGGGAATCACCCGAAACCCTTCTCGCCTCGTACCGTATAGTCGTAGCATAACCGCCAAGCTCGATCCCACTGGGGAGTCACAGCCGTGCTCGACACGATCGCGCAGATCATCGAACAGTCCGGAGCGTGGATGTATCTCCTCGCACCGCTGTTCATGGTAGTCGTGGCGGTCCTTCCCATCCCAGCCGAGATCCCGGCGATGCTCAACGGCATGATCTTCGGCACCGTCGTGGGGGGGGTGATTACGTGGAGCGGAGCGGTGGTCGGCGCCGTGATCAGCTTCGAGCTGGCGTGCCGGTTCGGACGCCCGCTGGCCGAGAGGCTGGCCTCCAGGGAGACCCTGGCGAAGACCGATCGTGTGGCCCTGTCCGCCGGGTGGCCGGCGCTTGTGGCAGCCAGGCTGTTCCCCCTCATCGCCTTCACGGCGTTGAACTGGGGCGCCGGTCTCACCGCGATTCCCCGCTGGACCTTCGTCTGGACAACGGCTCTCGGCATCGTCCCCGGCGTAATCCTCTTCACCGCGTCCGGGAGCGGCCTGGCCGCGTTCTACCGGCGCAACCCGGGTATCTTGCCGCTCCTGGTGGCACTGCTCGCTGTGGTGGTGGTATTCACGGTCTACCGCTACCGCCGTGGCCGGGGGAGAACGGGGGCCGTGGCGGGGCTCGAGGGCTCGGAGTAGACTGCGCGGGGGGTGCCCAGCGCCCCCTGTTGTCCGAACTCACCGAACCATCCTATCCGTGCGGAGTCTTCTGCCGCTCCGGCGTCCTCTGCGCCCGCTTCGCAGCCACCTTCTTTCCCTTACGTGGCTTGACGGCCGTGCCCTGCAGCGCCCCGCGCACCACGTCCGCCAGCATGGCCACGAGGAGCGGATCGTCGTTCGGCATTCGCGCCCTCGTGACCTCGACGCCGTGCTCCCGACCCATCTGAACCGCATCCCGGTCGAGGTCGTAGAGCACTTCGAGGTGATCCATGACGAACCCCAGGGGGGCCAGCACGATGGCCCGGTACCCCGTGCCGATGAGCTCTGCCAGCACGTCATTGAGGGCGGGCCCGAGCCACGTCCCCCTCCCCCCACCGGCGCTCTGGTAGGCGATGCTCCATTGGTGGAGTCCGCATCGTTTCGCCAACGCGCTGGCCGTCTCCTCGAACTGCTTGGGATAGGGATCGCCCCATTCCATGATGCGACCCGGGAGGCTGTGATTGGTGAACACCACGTAGGGCTCACCATCGATGGAGCGGCGCGCGTCCACGACCCGCCGGTGCCACAGGGCGAGAAACATCGGGTGCAGGTTCCAATCCCCGGGAAAACACCATTCGATGGGCTTTGGCAGCTCCCGGTTCACCTCGCGGATGAGCTTGTAATACCCCTCGGTGCTCAGGCGCGAACGAAACGGGACAAGTGGGAGCCCGATGGCCCGCGAGAATCCTTCTTTGGCGATCCGACGCACGCGGTCCTCGATGGTGGGCGATGAGTGTTTCATGGCCATGAAGACCCGGAACGCCCCTGGCGCCGCCAGATCGAGTGCGCGCTGGGTGGCAGTGATGATCCGCGCGGTGATATCGTATAGCGGTGAGCCCCCGACCGCCTGATACCGTTCCCGCAGATTGCGGACCTCGTCGTCCGTCGGAACCGCGTGCCGGTAGAACTGGAGGATGTGGGTCAGGTAGGCCCGCACGCTCTCTTCATCGAGCGATTGGGCGCTACCGTACGCCATCAATAGGACAGCCGTGCCACGGCGGTCAGGCATGGGACCCCGCGCCAGGCACCAGGACGTCACAGCGACGCGACTCCCACCGGGCCCCACCACCGTCTCGCGCGGGAACTCTCTGGGCGAAAAGGCCGTTGGCCATGCAATCACCGATCGACCGGACTCTCAACGCGTCGGGTCGGGTCATGCGAGACCCCCCCGCACCGAACGTCGACTCATGACAATTACCTTTGGACATCGTACTCCACTGCATCTTCCGCGCCTGCATCTGTTCGAACAGGACGGCGTATCTTACGCCGTGGATCCAGAGAGTCCAAACTGGGTGGCTCTCGACGGACCCGGACGCGAGCTCGTCGACTGGATCGCGGCAGCCGGCGGGAAGCTCACACTCGGCGATCTGGTTGCCTGCCACGCTCGGATGCACCACCTCGAAGCCGGCAATGCCTGGGTGCAGGTCCACGATCTTGCCCATGCATTGGCACGAGCCGGCATGCTCTCCCAAGAGGCGTTTGCACGTACGCCGTACCCGGGTCGCTCGTCGCTCATCGCACCGGACGGGCTGCGGGAATTGTGGATCCAGATCAACAACGCCTGTAACCTCGCCTGCACGCATTGTCTGGTCTCGTCGGGCCCCGGCAAGGAACCCGGCCTCGCGCCGGAGCGACTCACAGGGCTCCTCGATCGCGCGGCGCAGCTGGGGCTCGAGCGGCTCTACCTCACGGGAGGAGAACCGCTCCTCCGCAGAGATCTGGTTGCGCTCATCCGGCGCGCCACAGACCGACACGGTCTCGAGGTCATTGTGCTCACGAATGCCACGATCGTCCAGGGGCGCGTTCGTGAAGGCCTGGCGACGCTCGATCGCTCCCTCGTACGGTTCCAGGTCTCCGTCGACGGAGCACGCGCCGCGACGAGTGATCGTATACGCGGAGACGGCACCTTCGCTAGGGCCCTGGCTGGGGCACGGGCGCTCGCCGACCTGGGGTTCGACGTGTCGATCTCCACCGTCACCACCGAAGAGAACCTCGCCGAGCTCCCTGAGCTCCCCGCCGTCGCCAGGTCGGTGGGGGCCAAGAGCCAGCACCTCATGTGGGCGCATCGGAGGGGTCGGGCGGCGGTCAGCGGCAACGGGTTCTTCCCCTCCGTCGCGGATCTCACGCAGGCGGTCTTGGCGACGGCGGCGAGCGCCGCCGGCGAGGGGATCGTGCTGGACAACCTGGAATCAGTCAAACGCCGGGTGAACGGCGTACCTGGCGTGAAGTACGATTTGGGGAACGGTGGCTGGGACTCGCTGTGCGTTTTCCACGACGGCAACGTCTATCCCACCGCTGCCCTCGTCGGCGACACCCGCCTCCTGTGCGGTACCGCGGAGCACGACCTGGGAGAGATCTTGGCCAGCTCAGCCGTCCTCCGGCAGCTCCGCCAGGCCACGCTGGCTCGAAAGCCATCCATGGAGGCCGACGCGTTTCGGTTTTTCACGGGAGGCGGTGACTGGGAGCACGCATGGTGGGCTACCGGTGATCCGCTCGGTGAAGACCCCTACTACCCCCTCGCTACGGCTCTCGTCCGCCATGTGATGACGACCCTCGGCAAAGAGAAACTCGGGCGGCGCAACGGCCGCTCCGGCTATGATGCTCCGCTGGTGCTTCACGCCATGGGGGAGGGAGCAATCGCCTGCGGGACCGCCGACGGAGCAGCCGCGGAGCGACCCGTGCTCACGCTGCATTCGAATTGCGTGCTCTCGTTCGATGTCGACAGGCCTCGCGCGAAGGTCCGAGAGTTCTATGGCGAGGCAGCGGAGCGCCCGCGGGCCGAGCTGTGCTGCCCCACCAAGTACGACGACCAGGCCATCGCGCACATTCCAAGGGACGTCCTCGATCGGTTTTATGGATGCGGTTCGCCCATCACTACCGCCGGGATTCAGCCAGGCGAGACCGTCGTCGATCTCGGGAGCGGCGCGGGGATCGACGTGTTCATCGCGGCGAAGCTCGTGGGGCCCACCGGACGCGCCATCGGTATCGACATGACCGATCGCATGCTCGCCATCGCGGCCGAGAACCAGGCCTCGGTGGCGGAAGCGCTGGGATACGATGTAGTGGAGTTTCGGAAGGGCTTCTTGGAAGAGATCCCCGTAGAATCAAAGACAGTCGATCTCGTGACCTCCAATTGTGTCGTCAACCTGTCGCCCGACAAGCCTCGCGTATTCGAGGAGATCTGGCGGATTCTCACTGACCACGGACGCATCGTGATCTCGGATATCGTCAGCGAGCGAGAGGTGCCGCCGCATCTCAAGGTGAATCCGCAGCTGTGGGGCGAATGCTTGGTGGGCGCCCTCACGCAGGAAGAGTTCTTGGCGCGCCTCGAGCGGGCGGGGTTCTACGGGCTTTCGATCCTCGAGCGAACGTACTGGAAGGAGGTGGAGGGGTACCCGTTCTTCTCCCTCACGGTTCGAGGATTCAAGTTCGAGAAAACGGCGGGGTGCGTTTTCCAGGGCCATCGGGCCGTCTATCTCGGGCCAGGCAAGGCCTTCGCCGACGAGGAGGGGCACCTCTTTCCGAGAAACGAGCCATACGAGATATGCACCGACACGGTCGCCAAGCTCTCGCGGCCACCGTACCGAGATATGTTCGCCATCCTCGAGCCCGGCGACGCCACGACGAGCTATGCCTGTTGTGCACCCGGCGACGGGTGTTGTTGAAAGACGGTGAGCGGCGAGCGGTGGGAGATGCCCGCGGCGATGTGGGAGCTCAGGCTGCGCGGCGCTGAGTTCGGTGGCGGCCGCCGAGGAGACGTTCGCGCGCTATCGTGGCGAGAATGGTGACGCCCGCTCGGACCGCGCCCGTGACGGTGCCGCTCACCTTCGAGCGTCCTCGCTGGCGCCGACGGTAGCGACTGGGGATTTCCTGAATTCGCAAACCCAGGCGGACAGCGCGGATTTGCATCTCGACGGTCCAGCCGAAGTCCGGTGCCTGCATCTGGAAGGCGCGGACGGTTGCCAGCCGGGCCCCTCGGAAGGGAGCGAGGTCGGTGAATCGGGCCCCCCACAGCGCTGCAATCAGTTTGCACGAGAGCCAGTTGCCGAACCGCTGCGCGGCTGTCAGGGCCCCCCGCTCACCCGGAACCAGGGTGCGGCTCGCCAGTACGAAATCCGCCTCGCCCCTCACCAGTGGCTCGATGAGGGCGGGAAGCAGTCGAGGATCGTCACTCGCATCGGCATCGAGAAACACCACGATGTCTTCACCAGACGCCCCTCGCAGCGCATGGAGCGCTGCCAGGCAGGCAGCGCCATAGCCCACCCTCGACTCGACAATCACCGTGGCGCCACCCTCTCGCGCCAGCATCGCCGTTCGATCGGTCGATCCGTTGTCAACGACGATCACGTCGAGATCCAGGTCTCCCGGGAGCGCGGCCAGAACATCCGGCAGCGCATCTTCTTCATTGCGAGCCGGAACGACCACGTGAATCGTCGGTGCTGAAACCTGACGTGACCTTGCGTGCTCAGTCACGACGGCCGATCGCCGTTCTGGTCGCTCTCGCCGGGATCGAGCTCATCGCCCTCACCGTGCTGGCCCTCGAGGGGACCTTTCATCTCGAGACCGTGCTCGCGGCCTATGGCATTGCGTTCGTAGCGTACCTGGGGGTCCTCGTTGTCGTCCACCGTGCCGCGCCGCCCGTCTGGATCACGCTCGCCCTGGCGTTGTTCCTGAGGATTCCCTGGCTGCCTACCGTCCCCACACTCTCGGACGACGTCTGGCGCTATCTCCATGACGGCCGGGCGCAGCTGGCCGGCGTCAATCCGTATCGGTTTGCGCCGGCGGCCCCCGAGGCATCCGCATACGCGGGCCCCGAACACCCACTCATCAACCATCCGGAACTGCCGACCGTCTACCCACCGGCCGCACAGGTGACGTTCTTGGTCGCAGCCGTTCTCGGCCCCGGTCTCCTCTCATGGAAGATCGTGCTGCTG
>JBDHDH010000122.1:0-10341 GCA_039591615.1 Gemmatimonadota bacterium
CAAAACGGCAGCAGAAAAGCCACTCCAGCTAACCTGAAGTGGCTCGGGCAGTTCACTCTATGCGCCGCGTAGGAATCGAACCTACAACCTACTGATTAAGAGTCAGTTGCTCTGCCAATTGAGCTAGCGGCGCGCGGGTGGTAAAATCGCCACGGATCGACCGGCATGCAACCCGGACGGCGTGGACCAACCCGCTCATTCAACTGACTACTATATTCCCTGACTATTGACTGAACTATTAAAAGAATACGCGGAGCGGCAGCTCGACAATCACCTGCTGGGCCGGGAGATCACTGCTCGCCACTCCCCCCGCCCCGCTCCCCGCCACCACCGTCCCCACGATCGCCCCAAATGCCCCACCAACGATCGCCATGCCGAAGCCGGTGAATGGATCCGGCTTTTCGACGTTCGACGCCCCGGCGACCCCCGACCACGCGGCGTAGACGAGCGCGCCTCCCAACACACCCACACCCACCCCGATCATACCTCCATACGCGCGGTTCCGATCCGTAGCGCCGGCATAGGACCCCAGTGTGATGCCCACTGCCGTCGCCAACACCACGGGCACGGGGGAGCAATCGGTGCGGCGCGGGCACCTGAGCCGCGACACCATCGTACCCAGAACCACCCCACCATACGCTCCCGCGACCCCACCAAGAAGGGCGTGGCCCATGGTACCGTTGTTGGATTCGGGTGGAGGGTCAGGATCCTGCGCGGTGAGCGGAACGGCCACGAGGCTCACACCCAGGGCCGCACCGAACAGGATCGCGAGACGGGAAGGTCCGGACTGGCTCATCGTGCTACACGCCCGCATCCTCCCACTCACGACACCCGATCAGCCGCCCTCCGGCCGCCTGGGGAGGGGCTGGCGGCGGTGGAGATCGGGCTCGATGATGAGCTGGAGGTCGTCTCCCTCGTTGACGAACAGCCGATCACTCAAGTAGGTCCCGACCGCAACCAAGCGTATCTCGATCCGGAGATCGCGGGCCGGAAGCCAGCGGAATTCGTAGGTCTTCGTTTCGTTTCCGCGCACTGATCCGATGCGAACCCGGTAGCCCTCATCGACGGCGTAGAGCTCCGCATCATAGAAATTGAGGTTCCTCACCTCGAGGGAGAGCTCCCGGCGGAAGGTCTCCGCTTCCACGAGGTTCGCCTGCTCCTCGGCGGGCGCACCCGTTCCCGCACCGCATCCCCCGGCCGTAATGAGGACAGCAACCAGGAGGAGCAACGGCCCACACAGCGTGCGCATCGTCAAACGCCGTTCTCCGAGCGTGGTCTCCCGGTCCCTAGCCTCATGGGACACCCTACCAGCGGACGTCACGGCCACCGCCGAGGCAACGGCCAACCAACCCCCGAATCCGTTTGCCTGGTTCATACCGGATCCCCTCCGGCGACAGAGCGTTATCCTAGCATACCCCAAAACCCGGCCTTTGGCACGCGCTGACTTCCCCCGTCCGTCCTGCCACCCCGGTCGGTCCTAGCCCCGAACTTCTCCACGTCGTCGGTGTAGCACCTGGCGCACCGATATCTAGCCGTCGACCTGCGGGAGCTGTTCGCCCCCCCAGTCCAGTTTCGGACGAGCTGAGTACATTTCGAGCCCTATGATCGTAGCCGCAACACTTGCACTCGCCAGCACCGCGCTGGCGCCACAGACGCAACAAGCGGATACGGCAATCAACCTGTCCGAGATCGTGGTCACTGGCACGCGCTCGGTGGGAGAGGCGCGGCTCGAGCAGTCCGCAGCGCTCACGCTGATCCGGCCCTCGGTCGCGAATCGCGCGGCCTCACCGGTCGCCGTCGATCTCCTGCGGGACGTGCCCGGCGTCTACGTGCAACAGACCTCGGCTGGCCAAGGGGCCGTCATACTCCGTGGCATGATCGGGAACCAGGTGCTCTACCTCGTCGACGGCGTTCCGCTCAACAACGGCACTTACCGGGATGGCCCGGGGCAATACCTCGCCACCATCGATCCCGAGATGATCGAGCGTATCGAGATCATTCGAGGGCCGGCGTCCGTGCTCTACGGCTCCGATGCCCAGGGCGGCGTCGTCAACATCATCACCAAGACTCATCAGTTCGCCGGCCGCCAGAGCGTGCGGGTCGCCGCCAACGGGTCGACAGCGAATATGGGCTACCGGACCCGCGTGTCCGCTGGCGCCATGGGCTCCCGCTGGAGCGCAGCAGCCGGCGGGACCATCGTCTCCGCGAGCGACCTGCGCGCCGGCGGGGGCATCGACCAGGATCCCACCGCGTTCGACGCCTTCGGACTCGACTTCGAGTTCAGGGTCGAGCCCGACCCCGGGCACGAGATCCGCGCCGTGGCGCAGCACTTCCGAATGGACGAGGTCCCTCGGTTCGATCGCTACGTGGACTTCAGGCCCCCGGCCATCGGGCGGGACGCCGAACACCTCTTCGACCCGCAAACACGACAGCTCGGTTATGTCCGATATGCGTTCACGCCGTCCACTGGAGGGCTCTCCCGACTCGAGGCGACGGTGAGCCTCGCCATCCAACGAGAAGGGCGGAATCGGATCAGGTTCCTGGATCCCGGAATCAGTGACTCGATTCGAACCGCCTGGCGGGACGATGTCTATACGCCCGGGTTCAGCATCGTGGGCTCCAACGATGTCGACGTCGCCGATCGTGCGGTCACGCTCATGTGGGGCGGAGAGTTCTACCACGACAGGCTCGACAGCCGTGGTGTCGAAGAGATCATGACCACCGGCACTGCGTCCCTTATCGTGAGGGAAACGGCCGGCGGCGGCTCGATCGCGGCCGGCAACTTCCCCGACGGAGCACATGCCGAGCGGGTGGGGCTGTTCCTGGCGGCGGAGACCTACCTCATCCCAGAAATCAGGCTCGAATTCGGCGCTCGGTGGAGCCGGTTCCGCAACGAGGCCGACGTCGGGGTCGACTTCGGCGGCTCCGTCGAAAACAACGCCTCCGATGTCACGGGCCAAGTGGGCCTGGTCGTCATCCCTGCGTCGCAATGGCGCCTCGCCGTGCGCCTCGCCGAAGGCTTCCGTGCGCCCAACCTGTACGATCTCACCAGAGTCGGGCCGGTACCGGGCGGCCTTGCCGTGCCGGATCCCGATGCCATGCCCGAGCGATCGCTGAGCGTCGACTTCGGTGTGCGGCACCTCACGCGGCGCGGCGCCGTGGCGTTCACGGTGTATCACACCCGCATCGAGGACTTCCTCGATCGCCGCCCCAGTACCTTTCAGGGCGACACCTTATTCAACGGCGAGCGGGTCTTTCAGGGCCTCAACGTCGGGACCGCCCGGATCGTCGGCTTCGAGTTGGAGGGGTTGCGATACATCGGCCCATTCCAAGCGCGGGCGGACGTCCTGTACACAAAGGGCGATCAGGAAACGGACAGCGGAGTCGAGGAACCCATGTCAAAGATTCCGCCCTTGAATGGGTCCGCGAGACTCCGATGGACACTCCCCTCTCACCCGCTTTGGATCGAGTACCTGGTGCGCTGGGCTGTTCGTCAGGATCGGCTCGGCACCCGCGACCTAATGGACCCCCGCATTCCCGAAGGAGGAACGCCGGGTTACGTCGTCCAGGGCGTCCGCGCCGGGACCGAACTTCGACCGCGCGTCAACCTCTCAGTGGGACTGGAGAACCTCACCGACGAACTCTACCGCACCCACGCCAGTGGCGTCGACGCGCCAGGCCGCCACGTGTGGGTGGGCGTGAGCGCGACGGGAGTCCTGTAGCGCTGGCGACAGCCTGCCTCCCCCGCCCCTCAGTCTCTCCTGACGCCGGCGAAGTAGCAGCGAAAACCGCGGAGGTCATCCGAAGGACGGCGTGGCAATGCCCCCAAGGGGAATCGAACCCCTATTCCCACCTTGAAAGAGTGGTGTCCTAGCCGTTAGACGATGGGGGCGGGCGGCAGCGCGGAGCTGGCTTCTGCGGCCGATAGCGGTAACGGGATTCGAACCCGTGTTTCTGCCTTGAGAGGGCAGCGTCCTGGGCCCCTAGACGATACCGCCATATCCGGCGACGACAGGAATCCAAAATATCACCCACGCCCGATCACAGGGCAACCCGGGCAGCGAGCCGTCGGCCGAGCGCCGCAGGCTCATTCGGCTCAGCGATCACCGCTCGAAGACTCCACCCGCGCCCGCTTTCCCATCACATCACCACGCCGCGCGTACGTTCCGTCGGGAGCGAGCTCCCACGCCGTGGGATCGGCCAGCTCGGCTTCGAGAATGCCATTCAGCCGGTCCCGGGCCGCCCGGTCCGTCACCGACGTGACCACTTCCACCCGGCGCCGGAGATTGCGCGGCCTCCAGTCGGCCGAGCCGAGGAAGTACTCGTCGTCTCCACCATTGTGGAAATGATAGATCCGGGCGTGCTCGAGGAAGCGGCCGAGGATGGAGACGACGCGAATGCGATCGGACAGGCCGGGCACCCCCGGCCGCAGGGAGCACATGCCCCGGACGACGAGGTCGATCCCGACGCCAGCCTGCGAGGCCGCATACAGCGCCTCGATGATCGCGGTATCAGCGAGCCCGTTGATCTTCACCCGAATCCACCCTCGTCGACCCGCCTGGGCGTGCTCGGCTTCCCGCTCGATCAACGCGAGGAAACGGTTCAGCATGGTGGTTGGGGCTACCAGGAGTCGGCGGAAGCCTGCCTGCGAAGGCCGGGAGGATCCCATCAATTGATTGAAGAGATCGTTCACGTCGGCGCCGAGCACGCTGTCGGCCGACAGGAGACCAAGGTCGGTGTAGAGACTCGCCGTGGCAGCGTTGTAGTTGCCGGTCCCCACGTGAACGTAGCGTCGCACCACCCCATTCTCCTGCCGCACCACCATCGACAACTTCGAGTGGGTCTTGAGCTTCACGAGCCCGTACACCACGTGCACTCCCGCCCGCTCGAGCTTGCGCACCCACTCGATGTTGCGCTCTTCGTCGAATCGGGCCTTGAGCTCGACGAGGGCGTCGACCTCCTTGCCTGCCTCGACGGCCCGTATCAGCGCGTCCACCACCGGCGAGCGTCGTCCCATCCGATAGAGGGTGGCCTTGATGGACACGACATCCGGGTCGTCGGCCGCT
Source organism: Gemmatimonadota bacterium (assembly GCA_039591615.1). GTDB lineage: Bacteria > Gemmatimonadota > Gemmatimonadetes > Gemmatimonadales > GWC2-71-9 > JBDHDH01. The sequence continues at coordinate 5,067 of JBDHDH010000122.1, forward strand.
TCCGCGAAGAGACGCTGGGTGGTCGTGTCGAACGCATCGTAAGGATGATGCACCAGGACATCACGCTCCCGAAGCGACTCGAAGATGGGCCGGTCCGAGGGGATGGGTGACCCTGCCTCGAACGGCGGATAGTCCAGCTCGGGGTGGTTGAGGCTGGCGATCTCCATGAGCGCGCTCAGGTCGAGCAGGCCCTCGAACTCATAAATCCCCGCCGCTCCCGGCGTGGTACCGCGCACTCCGCCCACCATCTGCAATTCGCGCAGCAGGAGATCCCGCATCACCGGTGGCATGGAGCGTTCGACCTCCAGCCGTACGACACCTGCGAACGGGCGCCGACGTACCTGCTCTTCCACGGCGTCGAGGAGATCCTCCGCCCCCTCCTCGTCGAGATCGAGATCACCGATCCGGGTGACCCGAAAACAGTGGGCCGACTCGACGCGCCGCCCTGGATAGAGCTTCGCCAAGTTGGCTCGGACGATATCCTCCAGGGGAACGAAGCTCCGCCCGTCTGGAAGTGGGGCGAACCGCGGAACCGCGAGGGGGAGCGTCGTCACGCCAAACCGCAGTCGCCCGGTCTCCTCATCACGAACGATGGCAGCGACGGAGAGCCTCAGATTCTCGATGTGGGGAAACGGGTGACCCGGCGCTCGCGTCACGGCATGGGCCGTGAGAAGTGGAAAGACCTGCTCCTCGTAATAACGCTTGACGTGCGCGCGATCGGCGGGCTGGAGCTCCGCCCACCGGACGATTCGAATGCCTTCCTTCGCGAGCCGAGGAGCCAACTGCGTGTCGAGGCAGCGTCGCGCCCGAGCCAGTTGCTGTCGCAGGCGAACCGCAATGGCGTCCATCCGTTCGTGTACGCCAAGACCGTCTTCACCGTGATCGTTCTTGCCCGCCGCCAGCAACCGTTTCAGGCCTCCCACCTTCACCATGAAGAATTCGTCGGTATTGCTGCTGTAGATCGCGAGGAACCGCGTCCGAGCCAGCAGCGGTATCGTGGGATCCTCGGCGAGCTCGAGGACCCGGCCGTTGAACTCCAGCAGACTGATCTCGTCGTTGAGAAACCGCTGGGAAGTTGGAGGCTGACCGGCGCGAGGCCGCGTAGCAGACTCGCGGAGCTCCGCACGGGTCAGCACGCCACGTTCCGTCCCGCTACCTGGCGAGAGACCGCCCAACACGTCGAAGTCCTCGTTGCGCGCTGCCAGCGAGAGCGCCGCCAGGGTTCGCCCGTCGCGCAGCACCGGTGCACCAACCAGTGAAAGGACATCGGCGAAGCTCACCCAGCGCACCGACGAGCCCCGACCTCGCGGGTGCGCAGTGCCGCATCGCGCCAACCACACTTCCATCGCTGCCGCGCTCGGCGAGGCGGCGACCGTGCCCAGCAAATCCAGGGCTGTGGCCTGTGAGCCGATTACCTCGTCCACCATGCGACGGGACGATTTCTCCCCCTTTCCCTCCCCAACCGGAAGCCGAAGCATCCCCCGGTCGAAGTGCATCGCCACGCGGCCATCTGCCACCGCGATCACGGCGAGCTCGGGGATGCCCGTCACGGCTTCCGCTGGGCCCTCCGCCTCCATGGCGCTGAGGAGCTCCTCGGCGCGTTCGACGCGTCGGCAGGGCATTGGATGCAAGCCATGCTGGTGCTGGAACGCCCCACCGAGCTCATCGACGCTCGGTCCACCGGGGGCCAGGCGGCGGACACGCACCTCGTGAAACGTGCGGGATAGCCCTCCGCTATGCACGGCGATGGTGTCGTAGGCGATGTCGAGCGTCTTGATGGGGAGCCATCGCGGCCGTGCGGTGCGCGAGATGCGCTCCGTCTGGAGCTCGATGCGGATCCCCAGCTGGCCGGGAGCGGTCACGGCACGCAGGCGGCGGGCCGGTTCCGAGGAGCCACGAAGCGATTCGAGGGGATCCACCTCGGGGACCTCTGCCTCGAAGTAGTCGTACTCGACGAGCACACCGCCTGCCACGGCCGATCGGATCACCACGCGCAACGTACGGCGGTCATCCATGCCGATCCGAAAGCGGCAGGTCAAGCCACGACGCTGAAGCTCCCCGTCCGGGGTGTCGAGATAGATATCGCGGTGGAAGCTCCGCGTAGGACGCGCCGCTTTGAGTCCGAGGGGGAGCTGGGTCGTCGCCAGCGACTGGAGTACTTCCGCGCTCGGCACCTCAAAGCGCAGCGCGTTCTCAGCCGCAGTTCCCGCCATGGGTACAAACCTAAACGGGGAGAGAGGAGTGGCGAGGGCGATGGAGGCCTCTCTGTTCCCGGCTCCCTCTTCCCCCGTTGGGGCCGGAGGCGGCGTCTGCTCGCCCTTCCATTCTGCCATGTGCCCCCGCAACCCCAAGTGCTGGCGCCCATCGGCCTTGATCCATTAAACTGAAGGATTACCCGCCGCAGGAGGCTCGATGACCACCGTCAAGGACATTCTGGCCAACAAGGGCGCCGAGGTCGTCTCCATGGTCGCCGGGGATTCTGTCTTGAATGCCGCTCGGCTCATGAACGAACGGGGAATCGGTGGCATCGTCGTCACCGACGGGGACAAGATGGTGGGCATCTTCACCGAGCGGGACATCCTCCGCCGAGTCGTGGCGGAACGGCGCGACCCGGCCGCGACGACGATCGGGGACGTCATGACCACTCCCGTGGTCACGTGTCGTTTCGAGGCCACCCTGGATCAGTGCGTCGGCATCATGACGGAGAAACGGATTCGGCATATTCCCGTGGTCAGCGATGGCGGCCCCGAAGGCATCATCACCAGCGGCGATATCCTGGCCCATCAAGTGCGAGAGCAGAAAGACACGATCGACTATCTGAATAGTTACGTCTTCGACCTACGGTGACCCGCGTGGGCGCTGCACGCCGCGCCCTACAGCTGCCCCATCGCTGCCACTTCCCGGTAGCGGAAGCACCCAACCACGTGGTCGTTCACCATACCCGCCGCTTGCATGAAGGCATAACAGATGGTGGAGCCGACGAAGGAGAACCCTCGCTGGCGGAGGTCCTTGCTCATGCGGTCCGACTGCTTGGTGTGAGCCGGCAGCTGTTTGAGCGTCCGCCAGCGGTTCTGCTTGGGTACGCCGTCCACAAAGAGCCAGATGAACGCGTCGAACGACCCGAACTCATCTTGGATACGGAGAAACGCCTTGGCGTTCCGCACGGTCGCCTCGATCTTCCGACGGTTGCGGACGATCGTGGAATTCTCCACCAGACGCTCGATCTTCCGCCGCGGGAATCGGGCCACCCTCTGAGGATCGAAGTCGGCGAACGCTTCCCGAAACCCCTCCCGCTTGTTCAACACCACCGCCCAACTCAACCCCGCCTGGAACGCGTCGAGCACGAGAAACTCGAAGAGCTTCCGGTCTTCGTGTACGGGCACGCCCCACTCCAGGTCGTGGTACGCGACCATCAGGGGATTGATCTCCGCCCAGGGGCAGCGCTGCGACATGACTAACGGTCGACCAGGCCACGAAGGATACCATCGCGGATCCGCTGAGCCTTCGAGGTCGCCCTTTGATCCGCGTCGAGCCGGAGACTCACATCGTCGGCGAAAACCAGCCGAGCCGGGAGTTCCACAGCAGCACGGCCGCGCCGCACCGTGACCGGAAGGTCCGAACCCTCCCGTCGACGACGGTATCGGGCACGAAACGCCGAGCCGAACTCCAGGCCCTCGACCTTCACCGCTCCGATGCGAACGAGGTAGTCGCCCGGCACGACCCCGGCCTCCGCCGCGGCGCTGCCCGGCACAACTTGGACCACACGGATGCCATTGCTGTCCTGGCTGGTGGAAACACCCAGGCGGGGTACGCGGCTCGTGTCGGCTTTCAGGACGAGACCCGCAAGCGGGAGGATCCTCGTCCACGGATACGGATCCCTGCCGTCGATGTAGCGACGATAGAACTGCTCGAACGATCGCCCGCCTGCAGCCTCGCGGACTGCCTCCCACCACTGCACTTCGGTGAAGCCCGCTCCGTTCTTGTACGTGGTTCGATAGAGACCGCGCAGCACGTCGTCCAGCGACCTGCGGTTATCAGACTCGTCTCGAATGAGGATGTCGAGCAGCAAGCCGGCCAGCGACCCCTTGGGGTAATACATGAAATGGGAGCCGTCGCTCGGCTGGATCCACGTGGAGAGCGACGCGTCCTCCAGGGCGACGGGCTGGGCATCGGACACGGTTTGCACCTTGTCGCTGGTCATTCGGTAGAAGAACGCCGGCGGGATGATCCCCCCGCGAACCAGGGCGAGATCGGCGTAGTAATCGGTGATCCCCTCACTGACCCAGAGAAGGGTCGTCGCCTGCGGTCGGGCGTAGTCGTAGGGGAGCAATTCCGCGGGGCGGAGACGTTTCACGTTCCAAGCGTGGAAGATCTCGTGCGCGGTGATCGATGCGAGTAACGGGCTCCCGATGAATCGGGTGTTGTAGATCCCGACGTGTGAGTTGCCGTGCTCGAGGGCGCTGCCCCCAGGGTAGCGCTCATCGAACACGAGCAGCGTCGTGTAGGTCTCCCAGGGCACCTCCTCGAACACTGCCACCATGGGCGGCAACATTTGCTCCGTCCACTCCCAGAAGGTGTCACGCGCTCGGCCGGCCAGTGCGCCCTCCGGGTACGAGGCCAACCGGTACCATCGCCCCGCGATCTGGGTGCTATCGAGATCGAACCGGCCCACGAAGATCGGCATGTCCACCAGCTCGTGGTAGCTGGCAGCGACGTACTCTCGAGGTTGCCCCGTTTCGGTCATCCCCGTCGCGACCTGCCAGTCCTTCTCCGTCCGGATCGATAGCCGGGCGGAGAAGTCGAGCCCGGTCTCCTCGGGAAAGAGGAGAACATTGGTGCCGTTGAAGAAGGTGAAGTCGGGAGTCGACCACGCCATGGCGTTGTCCAGCGAGTCCGCCAACACGTCGAACCGGACCAGGACCTCGCCCGCCCGGTCCACCTGCACCCGCCAGGTGTCGAAGTCCGCCTTGTCCCATCCGAGAGAGCGCCCTTCGGCGCTCGCCGTGAAGCCCGAGACCTTGCGCGCGAAGTTACTGATCTCGTAGGCGCCAGGAGTCCAGGCCGGTAACGAGAGACGCACCGCGCCAGGAGCATCGACGCGAAACCGCATCTTCACGGCCAGCGCCCTGCGCAGTCTGGTGGTGGCATCGAAGGTGACCTCGTAGCGGATCGCACTGACGGACGAGGCCGAATGCGAGGGGGTCGCGCCCGCCCCGAGCAACAGCACGCCCGTCAAGATCGCCGTGGCACCCATGAGTGATCCTCCGGATCTCAA
>JBDHDH010000123.1:0-10222 GCA_039591615.1 Gemmatimonadota bacterium
CCGTTGCAGCACTTTTTCGAATAGCGGCGTGAGCTCCGGGCTCGGCTAGACGAGCTTTAGCCGCATGCGAAGGAGCGGAAGCTGGGAGTGGTGCGGTGACGGACAGGTATCGACGTGATGGGTGCAGCGTTATGATCAGACGATGCGTCACCGATATGCGTTCCCTGAACGGTGGAACCGAGCGCGACAGGACACACCGGGTTACCGGGCCTGGAAGCGGGAAGTGGGCGCTGGGACCATTACAGCACTTCTTGCCGTTGTCGGCCTGCGCGCCTACGGGGAAACCGGGCTTGTAGCTGCGGTGATTGCCATCGGCGCTGGGGTGGTCGCTGTTGGCGTGTGGCCCGCGCTTGAGTTCATCTGGAATTTCCTTCGGGCCCCAAGGCGCCTTGCCGAAGACCGGATTGATGAACTGATGAGGTCCGGCGAGGCTGACCAGGCACGAATCGCACAGCTGCAATCCGAACTTGAGAGACTCGAGGAGGGAAGACCGAAAGTCGAGGTTTCGACTGACGCCGACGGTGGGCGCTTCCTGCTAGTTGTCCGGAACCGCGGAGCAGCGGCAGAGTTCGAGACGCAAGTGGAGATCCTTGAGGGCTCCGTGAGTCGCCGTGCCCCACCGGTGTATGCCGGTTGTTGGGATCGCAGCAGAAGCGGAAGCGCACGGATTCTCAGCGGCCAGGTCGATCGAGTTCACCTGGCGACAAGCCAACCGGCCAAGGGTCTTCTTGCCCAAGAACTCCTCCTGATCTCTTACGACCAACAGGCGACCGAGTGCAGTGTGCATAGCACGACAATCTGGCTGGTGGGTAGTACGCCCCCTCAACCTCAACCTTGGGACTTACTTCGTGTAACACTCAGTTCGGAACCCGAACTTGCAGACGGTCCGTTCGTTGGGACGTACATGGTAGATCTTCACGGCATTCAGGCCAGCGAGTCGCTAGCATGAACCGTCAACTCGGCCGCTTTATCCGCGACATGAAGACCAAGGCTGACGCGCTGGAGCTCCCCCAGCTCGTCGAGGACGCGTTCAGCCAGTACCGGGACGATCCCGTCCGCTTCTGCCAACAAGTGCTCGGCGTCGAGAGCGCGACCCGGTTGAGCAACGGCGAGCCGTACCAGTTGGACGTCCTCGAGGACCTGGTCGACCACCCCCCGGTTGCCGTGAAGTCCCGCTCGCTGACTTATCACGCACAGGAGGTGCAGGATGGGGACCTACATTACGCTGCTTCGCTTTACGCGGCAGGGGATCGGGAATATCAAGGAAAGTCCCAAGCGGCTCGACGCAGCAAAGCAAGCATTCCGAGCCATGGGAGCTGAGCTCAAGGCATTCTACTCGGTGCAAGGCCAGTACGACGCGGTCGTGGTGTCCGAAGCGCCCGACGACCAAACCGCAACTACGGTTGCCCTCAGCATTGGGGCGCTGGGCAACGTCCGCACCGAGACGCTTCGCGCGTTCACGGAGGATGAGTACCGGAAGATCATTACCGCTCTGCCCTGAGACGGTGTTGTCGGGCGCTCTAGGGGCTGACCCCAGGCTTGTGGTACGGACGCCCCGTAGGACGCCCCGTCGCATTGTCCTTGGCTACGGCGGTGCGACTTGAAGTGCACAGGCGACAGGAGCAGTTCTTTGCGTGGAGGTCGCCATCGACATCAAGCCGGGCGGCGACCCAAGCTCGATCAATTGCACGAACGCAGAGGGGAGGTTGTCACCGTTGCGATGCGTACGACGGACGACTTCGACGCGCTGACGGTCGACCACACCACCGTCGGCGGCGCAACCGGGCAGGGCAAATCGGTGATGGTGCCCTGCCGAGGCGTGTGTCTTAGTATCGCGGGACCGACGAGTCCACATCGGTAGACCAGGCGTCGATCCCCCCGTTGAGACTTCGGACCTTTGGGAACCCCGCTGCCCGCAGAATCTCGAGCGCCTGCATCGACCTGACGCCACTGTGGCAGTGCGTGACGATCTCCTTGTGTCCGTCCAGCTCGTTCAACCGTTCGGGGAGCTCACCCAACGGAATGAGCATCGCGCCTTGGAGGTGGCAAATCTCCCACTCGTGCGGTTCCCGGACATCGATGACCACGAGGTCGCGGCTCTCCTCCCATTCCTGTGCCAGGTCGGTGGCAGTTACTTCCGGCCCTTCATACGTGCGCGTCGCACCCATGCTGCAGAAGGCCTCGTAGTCGATGAGCTCGGAGACGGTCGGATTGTCGCCGCACACTGAACACTCGGGATCCTTCCGCAACGTGAGTTCGCGGAAAGTGAACTTCAGTGCGTCGAACAGAATCAAGCGGCCGATGAGCGTGCTGCCCCGGCCGAGGATGAGTTTGAGCGTTTCCAATGCTTGAATGCTGCCGATGATGCCAGGCAGCACGCCCAGCACGCCTCCCTCGGCGCACGACGGCACCAGGCCCGGAGGCGGCGGCTCCCGGAAGAGGCAGCGATAACACGGGCCGGCTGCTGCGTGGAACACTGACGCCTGGCCCTCGAACCGGTAGATCGAGCCGTACGCGTTGGGCTTGCCGAGGAAGACGCACGCGTCGTTCACCAGGTAGCGAGTGGGAAAGTTGTCGGTCCCGTCCAACACCACATCGAAGTCGCGCAAGATCTCCAGGGCGTTCTCCGACGTGAGTCGCGCATCGAAAGCCTCCACATGGATGTGCGGGTTGAGGTCCTTGAGCCGCGCGTCCGCCGAATCGAGCTTCGAGGTGCCGACCGCGCTGGTGCCGTGAACGATTTGGCGCTGGAGATTCGTCGCGTCCACCACGTCGAAGTCCACCAACCCGAGCGTCCCGACACCGGCGGCCGCGAGATAGAGTGACGCGGGCGATCCGAGGCCGCCGGCCCCGATCAGTGCCACGCGGGCGGCCTTCAAACGCCGTTGGCCCGCAGGCCCGACTTCGGGCAAGATCAGGTGACGAGAATAGCGGAGTATCTCTTCGTGCGAGAGCTCGGGCACGCTCGTGCGAACCGGTGCCGCCCCGCCGGCAATACTGGGCACGATCGAGATCTCGTCACCGTCCACGGCGGGGGTGTCTTCCCGATCCAGGTCACGGATGTCCCGGTCGTTCACGTACACGTTGACGAAGCTCCGCAGGCGTCCGTCGTGCTGAAACAGGTGTCCTCTGAGCTTCCCGTATTCCTTCGTGAGTTGCTCGAGGACCTGGGCCACGGTCCCGTGATCGACCTCGACCGCGTCGCGCCCCGCGACATACGGACGGAGCGGTGTTGGAATGTGAACCAAAACAGACATGTTACGAATCCTCTATACGCAGTAGGTGTTCGACAAAGCGGCTTCGATCGTCGGCCAGCTCCCACACGCGCTGGTCCCGCACCGCTCCCCCGACAACCGACACGATGAGGTAGCGATACCAGGGCCATGCGTGTTCCCGGTCGTAGGACGAGGGCCGCGCGCTCACGTTGGGGTGCGAGTGGTACACCCCCACGATCTGGAGCCCGGACGCCCCGGCGTCGCGTTCGGCCGATCGGACATCGTCCGGCGAGATGAAGTAGCGATCCCGCCCCGCTCCGTCGGCAACCCGGTGGTTGTGGACGGAAAGCTGGTGGCTCACCATCACATCGCCATCAGGCTGTCGTTTCCCGAGGAGGAAGCCACACCCTTCCGCCGGGTAGCGGTCTACCAGATGCCGTCGGAGCGGCGTCAGGGCCGACTGCGCGATCTGCATACCTACTCCCCCAGCAGTCGTCGGTCGTCCGACAGATACCGCGCACCGCCATCGGGCGCGATGACGACCACGACCGGCGGCTCGCGCTGACCTGCGGCTTCCCGCGACAACAGTGCCTCAGCCGCTCGCACTGCCGCCCCCGTGGACCACCCGACGAACAGCCCGCGCTCGCGTGCCAACGCCCTGACTTTGGACTCGGCCTCCTCGGTGACGGCGAATACCGTTTCATCGATCACGGCTGGATCGTAGAGAGCCGGGACGATGGCGCTCGCCATGTGCTTGAGCCCCTCCAATCCGTGAAACGGACTGTCGGGTTCGACGGCGACCATGCGCACATCGGGTTGCCTCTCTCGCAGAAATCGCCCGGCACCCATGAGCGTGCCACTGGTTCCGACCCCTGCCACGAGGTGCGTGACGGCTCCCCGCGTCGCGCTCCAGATTTCCGGACCCGTCGTGCGGTAGTGCGCCTCCGTATTGGCTGGATGGCTATACTGGTCCGCGTACCAGTACCGCTGCGGCTCGGCCGCTGCCAGCTCCCGAGCTCGCCGAATGGCGCCGTCGCTCCCTTCCAGAGGATCGGTCTCGATCAGCTCGGCTCCGTAGACCCTCAGCAGGGTGCGCCGCTCTACCGACGCATTCGCCGGGACACAGACGGTGACGCCGATCCCGGCGGCGGCTCCAAGCATGGCATACGCCACCGCCGTGTTACCGCTCGACGCATCCAGCAGCCGCCGTTCGGGTAAGACCCCGTCGGCAATCCCGGTGCGCAGAATCTCACGGGCCGGTCGGTCCTTGACCGAGCCCCCGGGGTTGAGCCACTCGGCCTTCAGAAAGAGGCGGCACCCCGATGAGCCCACCGAATCCGGCACCTCGAGCGGGATCAGGGAAGTCCGACCCACCAAGTGCCAGAGGGCAGGCTCCTGCCACCCGGCGACCGAATCTGCACTGCGGTATGCTGTAGACACTGTGTACTGCAAGACGCTGCGACCCCCTCCGCGCGACGCATACCAATGAAAAACCCACCTCTGATCGCGATCGGAGGTGGGGCCAGCTGGTTGCCACCGAGTTCGTGGGATACGTACTCGTACCTAGCCGGTGCCGACCTCCGTGGAGGCCCGACTACAGCAGCAGTCGAGGGACCGCAGAGAGAGCACCGTGGTAGGACAGCAACCGTTGTACATGGATGAATGAGTAAAGGGTCTCCCACGCCGCGTCAAGGAAGGAAGTAGGTAGAGTGCAGCACACCCCCGCTGTGCCGGTCCCCCACATCCAGGCCGATCGTTAGATTCGCCATGGGTCCAACCTCCGGTGCTGGGCTTCGAGCCCGTTCATTGCTTGAAGCACCCCGACGGGTGACTTCGCTAATCTGGAGGTTGAACCTTCTCATCCAATCTTTTTAAGGTCCCTAATGCCGGGCCGGAGACCGTCCAAGGGGGCCTCCTGAGAAGGGGACGCCAAACGCTAACGGGGGACTCTCCACGCGGTCTACTGCAACTCCGGAGTCTCTCACAGAAACGGCGACTGTTCGCGGTGAGATCCAACTATGACATCGTGATTGTCGGAGGCAGCATCGCCGGTGCTGCGAGTGCGATTGCGCTCGCGCGAGAGGGTTATCGCATCCTGCTACTGGATCACGCAGTCTTCCCTCGCGACAAACCCTGCGGCGAAGGGATCATGCCCCAGGGCGTACGGGTTCTGGCTGAGCTCGGTGTTCTGCCAGACATCCTGGCCCATCAGGGGACCAACAGGTTTCGGGGCATACGGTATCGCAATCGCCAGGGCGTCTCGGCAGAGGCCGACTTCCCTCCCGCCGGTCCGGGAGGCGCATTCGGCGTGGTCATTCGCCGATGGTATCTGGACCACCTGCTTCTCCGAAGGGCCACGTCCCTCGCCGGTGTTACGGTCCGGGAGGGCTTCAAGGTGACGGAGGCGGTCCAGGAAGACCACGTCGTGAAGGGTGTCGCAGGACATGCTGTGGATGCTCCCGCTCGGCGCGAAGTATTCTATGCTCCTCTCACGATCGGCGCTGATGGGCGGCATTCGGTTTTTCACGGCGCCTGTGGGCTCACCAAAACGTACCTGCCGCGCAAGCGATTCGGCGTGACAGGGCACCTGAGCGGGGTCGACATAGCCGGTTCACACGTGGAAGTTGTCGTGCATCCGGAGGGCGAGATCTACATCGCTCCATGTGGAAAGGGCGTTACCCTTGTTGCGCTTCTGCTTGAGGCGAAGTTCATGCGGTTCTTCGCGGGCGACCTTCCCAAGCGGTACATGAAGTTCCTAAGGTCAGCGCCGGGGTTTCGCGAACGAGCCTTGACCAGTGAGCTCGTCGGCTCTGTCTTCGCAGTGGGGCCGTTGGGCTTTACCGTAGAGCCGTGCTACCGACCGGGGCTCCTTCTCATCGGCGACAGCGCTGGGTTCTTGGACCCGATCACGGGAGAGGGGATGGCGCTCGGTTTGAAGAGCGTCCAGGCTGCCGTAGCCCTGATCGGCGAGGCATTCGCAGTCGGCGATTTCGGGCCGTCTTTGGGGCAGCGATATGCCGAAGAGCGCTTTCGGCTCATCGAGGACGTGTTCCGCTTCACTCGCCTCCTCCTGCACTTCTCCCGGTACAAGTGCATCGCCGACCGGACAATCCGCCGCCTGAGCCACGACCAGCCGCTGTTTCAGAAGCTTCTGGGCATTGTCAACGGGAGGCACAGCTACCGCGACCTTTCCTGGCATGAGAAGGCGTCCCTGCTGCTGGGATGAAGTCGGGCTTGCAGCGCGTGTACCGCTCCCGGTTTGTTCGACAAGTGGGCGGCTTAATCAGGCCGCGCGTTGCTCATGCATCTCGATCCGGAGCTTCGCCCTTTTTTTACCGAGTCACTAAATCCGGCCGCGGGGTATCAGGCCAGGTCGAGCGTCTTGTGCGATGGGTTTGGTTGGTCCGGACACAGTCTGGGTGACGGCACAACGTTGCAGCACTTGCGGTTCTCTCGTACATGACCGCGACCTCCACTCTGACACAGTCGATGCTCTACCTGCCCCAGGCCCCCCGGGCCGCCGGCGGAATGCCGGCGAGCGCGGTGGCTGTGCTTGTCGGTGTGCGATAGCCTCCGCGGCCGGCGCGCGGAGCGCCGTCCCCGTCTGGGCCCAGCGCCAGCACGTTCTTTCCCAGTGGAGGATCGCCGTGGGACAGCTGTTCTGGCAGGGGCGGCACGCTGCACCGTACCGTGGTCGACCAGCCGTCCAGCGCCGATCCTCCACAGCGAGGGGACCGCCAGCGCCTCGCGCCAGGGCCGACCGTGCGGCCCACGCAGGCGCTGGGCGGCCGCTGGCCGCGGAGAGCGGATCGGGGGTATCCCCCCCAACCGCTGCGTGCAACGGATTGCACGTGCTGCTCTTGGACGCTCCGCGGCGAGGCGAACGTCGGGGGCTGATCTAAGACTGCGAAGCCGACTGCACGTGCCGGCAAACCGTAGCCGCTCTGCAACACGCACAACCGACAACGGATGCGTGGCCCCAAACTTGCGTTGTTGCGAAGCGTCTCGCTCCCCGCCGTTCCCCAAGGAGTTACACATGCACCGCGCGAAGCTGCTTCCGTTCGCACTGTCTGTTACCGTGCTGACGGCCTGTCAGGACGTTGCCGGTCCTCCAGATGCTGTCACCCCATCCCTTGCGACTCCTTCGCATGCGAAGGGTGCGCCGGAAGTGATCCCCAATCGCTATGTCGTCGTGCTCGTCGATGACGCCTCCGACCCCGAGCCGCTGGCACGAGCGGTTGTTGAATCATCTCGTGGACAGCTTCACTTCGTCTACCGGCACGCCCTCAAGGGCTTTGCCGCAACACTGCCGGAACGCGCCGTGACGGCACTTCGCACGAACCCCACCGTGGCCGCAGTGGAACCGGACCTCGTCGTCCGTGCCGTAAGTTCGGGCTCCGAGGCCGCTGCGAGTTGGGGCCTGGATCGCATAGACCAGCGGCCCGTGTCCCTCGACGGTAGCTACACGTGGAATGCTTCCGGCCAGGGCGTCACCGCGTACATCATCGACACGGGCATTCGCATCTCGCACGAAGAGTTCGGAGGTCGGGCACGAGTCGGCTTCGATGCGATGGGCGACGGTCAGAACGGAAACGACTGCAACGGCCATGGGACGCATGTGGCCGGGACCGTCGGCGGTGCCAGCTACGGTGTGGCCAAGGACGTGGAGCTCGTCGCTGTCCGGGTTCTTGGCTGCGACGGCTCGGGCTCGACGAGTGGGGTCATCGCGGGTGTCGATTGGGTGACACAGGATCGTTCGGGGCCCTCGGTTGCGAACATGTCGTTGGCGGCGTTCGACTGGTTGGGTTTCGCTTTCGGCCTGGACCTCGCCGTCCAGAACTCGACCGCTTCGGGTGTGAGCTACGCGGTCGCGGCGGCGAACGATGCGTTTGACGCCTGCTATTACACGCCGGCTCGCGTTGCAGACGCGATGACCGTTGGGGCCAGCGACGACAACGATGCCCGAGCCTCCTTCTCCAACTACGGGGACTGCGTCGACTGGTTCGCCCCGGGGGTGAGCATCACGTCGGCGTGGAACGCGAGCGACGATGCCACGCTGGTCGGCAGCGGAACCTCCATGGCGTCGCCCCATACAGCCGGTGTAGCCGCCATCTACTTGGAGCTGGCGCCTGGTGCAACCCCGGCGCAGGTGACCAGTACGCTCTACGACGCGACCACCAAGAACGTGATCGCCGCCGCGCTCACCCAGAACAATCATCTCCTGTACAGCCTGTTGGACGGGTCGGCGCCACCACCGCCGCCCCCTCCGGGGAACGAGTCGCCGGTCGCGAGGTTCACCTCTTCCTGCACGGGCCTCGGCTGCACGTTCACGGACCAGAGTTGGGACCCGGACGGTACGGTGGAAGGCTGGAGCTGGGGTTTCGGCGACGGCAACTCATCGACTGAGCAGCATCCGCAGCACACCTATGCGTCGGCCGGGACGTACCAAGTGACCTTGGTGGTCATGGACGACGGCAGCACGTCCAGTCCGCCGAGCAGCGAGTCGGTCACGGTGCAGGACCCCAATACCCTCACGCTCTCCGCAACGAAGGTGCGGGCCAAGGGGCAGAAGCGAGTCCGTCTCAATTGGACTCCGGCCTTGACCGTCGATGTGTGGCGGGCGAGGCTGGGTGATCTCTTCCCGAGCGTCATTGCCCCTGGTGTCAGTGGAGATACGTATACCGATACCCTCGGAAAGAAGACTCGAGGGACGTTCCTGTACTTCATATGTGAGACTGGCAACGACAACAATTGCTCGAATTTGGTCGAGGTGAGCTTCTAACCAGACGCCAATCACTCGAACGCGAATCGGGTAGGAGGGGGCCTTACGGTTCCCCTCCTCCCACACCACCGGACATGCCGGTCGGCATCCGGCGGTTTACGAGAGGCACGCAAGTCTCCGATGTTCGTCGAGGAGGCTCACGAGTCCCAAACGGCGCAGCATGCTGGTCGGGATGGCCTGGTTCATGTGACTCCGCCGGCGTTCCACCCGGGACCGCGACCGTTGTAGGGCGAGATCGTGGACGAGGCTGGCCACGGCCGACTGGTCGCCGAGCAACCATCACGCCCCAGGCGGGGCACGCAGGCGCTGGGCTGCACGCCGCACCGTACCCGTGTCGAACAGCCGTACAGCGCCGACCCTCAACAGAGGAAGTACTTGCTGGCGCTTGGCCCAGACGGGACCACGGGCCGCGTGGCGCCCCACCCACCTCGGCGGCCTGCGACCGGTTCCCGCACTCCGCGAACGCCAGCACGTATTCTCTCTTTTTATGCTCCTTCACGTCCACGGACACTACTGCGACCGAGTATGAACCCCGCCGTCCCAAGGCGCTCTAGCCTGACCCTACCTTGTCCCCGCAATCCCCATCGCGTAGCCTACAGAAGCGGCCCAAAGCGGCAGGCCGCACTTGGCCATGTGGAACTCACTGTTCGGGAGACGGACGCTCCGGCCGACAGTCATCGCTCTCGGTTTCGGCACGCTACCGGCCTGCTCAGATGGCCCCAGCAGTCCCGGCGATTGGGAGGCCTACGTGGTGCCGGACTTCATTGGCGTGGTCTCATCGACAGATGGCCGCAGGCCCACTGAGGCAACGCCGAGCCGCATCCGCCTGATAGACGTCGTCCGACCGCGCTCGTTCAATCCGTCTACGCGGGACACGGCGTGGCTCATCATCTGGCCCTCGACCGCGCTCTTCGTGCGACGTCCCGACAGCAGTCTCGTTCGCGCAGACACTGCCTACCCGGCCGTCGCCGATACCGTACAGGCGTGGCACAACGGGATTGAGCTGAGGTCTGATCCGCCGCAGTACCCCGCGACGCGAATTGAGATGTTCCGGGACTTCTCATGAGGACCGTTTCCGCCGGTAGGGTGGCTGCTTTGCTCGTCAACCCATTGCTGAACTCCGATGCCTGACGAACCACGTCCCACGACCCCGGTCCCGTTTTCCCGCGAGGAGGCTGCCAGCATTCGCGAGGCGATCGCCACGCCGGGGGTTTGGGTCCGCTGT
>JBDHDH010000124.1:0-10689 GCA_039591615.1 Gemmatimonadota bacterium
GGCGGCCCCCTGGGCTCGTCATGACGTTACATATGACGTTAGCCAGTAGACGTGCCAGATAGATAATTAGGGGCTGGGGAATCGGGCAAGCCCCTCCTCTTCGCTAGGCATTGTTTGATCCTCTGTACTTTACGCGAACCTTTCCGCAGGCGGCCGGCAGTGCCGTAAGCGAATGACCGGGGTGGGTCTCGAACCCACGACCTACGGATTAAAAGTCCGTTGCTCTACCAACTGAGCTACCCGGTCTGGGCTACGGAAGATCGTCGCGCTCAAGCGATTAAACAAGCGCGTGGAAGACACGCACCCCTGCAGCTCGTCAGAGAATCGCCGGACGCCCGAGGGCAATCTCTCGGACCTGCCTGGCACGGAACCGAGTTGTGGCGCCCCTTCGCAGACGAAGGTTCGCCGAATCCCTTGGAAGCGGTGACGAACTTCACGTAGATTAGGCAACACCGACGACTGAGAATGACCATGTCGGCACTGTCTCATGATCGTCGGCAATGCAAGAGGAATCGAGTCCATGAATGCCCCTCACTTCTCCAGCTTCGTTGAGCGCGAGATCACTCCCGCCGTCTACCGCAAGAACGTCCAGATTCACTTTCGCCCTGCATCAGACCTCGAGGAGCAGGGGCGGCTGATGAGCACGGCCATCGCGCTCGCGAGCATCGCTCGCAGCTTCGACCCCGCCTTCACCTACCGGGTGGAGCATGTCGGCCACACCAAGCTCCTTCTCGAATTCGAACTCAACTTTCCGAACCGATTCGGGTCGGCGGTGGACGAGTGGATCAGGGAAGACGCCAAGATCCACCCCGAAATCCTCGAGGCGGTCTTACCGGGCGAGAGCTGAGGCGTTTCAGAAAACCGCCCTTCTTGGCTCCCCGCCAAGCCCACAAATCCCGCCGATCTCAGGCGGCCGAGGCAGGTTCGGATCAGACGCAGGAGGCTGGCTCGCGTCTCCCCCGGGGCAAGACCGACATTTTCAGAGGGAAAAGAGCTTGTCCTCCGGTGAGAAACCTGTACTTTGTGGGGCGTGCAGTGGCTGGTTGTCACCCGTACACCACGGCTTTCGAGGTGCAAATGGGAGCTAAACGCAAGAAGAAGGCAACCAAGCGCCGCGCGACGAAAAAGCGCCGCACCGCGCGGAAGCCCGCTAAGCGGGCGAAAAAGAAGACCACAAAGAGAAAGGGGGCGCGACGCAGAGTGGCCACCAAAAAAGGAGCAAAGAAGAAGACGAAGCGGAAGCCGAATCCGCAGTTCATGAAGCCCGTCCAGCCCGATGCTCAGCTGGCGGCCGTTGTCGGCACCAAGCCGTTGCCGCGTACCGAGATCACGAAGAAGCTGTGGTCGTACATCAAGCGGAACGGCCTACAGGACTCGCAGAACCGCCGCATGATCAACGCCGATGCGAATCTCAAACCGGTGTTCGGCGGCAAGTCCAAGGTCAGCATGTTCGAGATGACCAAACTGGTCAACAAGCACGTGAAGTGACCAGCACCTCGGACAGCACAACCTTGCAGTAGTTTTTCGTCATCCAGCCCTGCATGATGGGGGGCCGGCGCGCTCGCCGGCCCCCAGGCAAGGCCCGCCCCGAATCAATTCAGGCTGCATCGTTTCGTAGCACCACCCCCGAGCACGTGCATCCCATACGAAGGCGTAACACGCTGCGAATCAACGATTTGCCAGAAAGACGACGTGGAGCCGGACCTGGCATCGCGCTTGCCCTTTCAGACTGGCCAGAGACACGCAGCACAACGGACCACACGAAAACGCCTGACGGGAGGGTTCACATGAACAAGGCTCTGGGGTTCACGATGTTCGCCGCATTCCTAGCGGCGTGTAGCGAAGGAACAGGACCGGGCGGAGCACAGATTTCACTGTCGTTCTCCACGCAATCCCCGGGGGCTGTGTCTGCGAGTCCGGGAATGTCTTTGAGCTCCGTTGCCGGGGCACCCATTACCGACGGACAGAACGAACTGCTCGTCACCAAGGCCGAGATCGTCTTGCGGGAAATCGAGCTGAAACGGGTGGAGACCGTAGACTGCGATAGCGCCGTCGACGAAGATGCCTGTGAGGAGTTCGAGACCGGCCCCATGCTCCTGAACCCACCCCTCGACGGGCAGACAGAGGTAGCCGTGACCATCCCCATCGATCCGGGCTCGTACGACGAGCTGGAGTTCGAGATTCACAAGGTGAGCGGGGACGATTCGGAGGACGCGACCTTCGTGGGGACGCACCCTCAAATGGCCGATCTCAGCATCCGGATGGAAGGCACCTTCAACGGTGCGTCCTTCACCTATGAGACCGATCTCGATGTCGAGCAGGAATTCGATCTGCCCGAACCGATCGTAATCGACGAGAATACGGTCACCACCAACGTGACCGTCCGTATGGACATCGGAGCCTGGTTCCGGGACGGGTCTGGGACCCTCGTGAACCCCGCACTGGGCAACAAGGGCGGTGCCTTCGAGAGCCTCGTCAAGGAGAACATCAAGCAGAACATCGAGGCCTTCGAAGATCGGGACGGGGACGGCGACGACCAGGACGAGGGCTAGATTCCCAGACAGGGGGCCCTCGGGCACGCAGCCCGGGCCCCCTGCGGCCGGGTCCCCCGGGAGCCGGTCACAAGTGCCGGAGGGAAGGAAAGGAATGATGCGATACCGCTCACCGTTAGCACTCTTGGCCTTCGCCATCGGATCGGCCTGCAGCAACAGCACGGGTACTCAGATGGCGGGGAATGTCGCGGTCTCGGTGGCAACACAGTCGCCTCGGGTTTCCTCGCAGGCCGCGGCTCTCTCCAGAGCCAAGGCTCTGGACGATACGATCACCAGCGGGGCCGACACGATCATCGTCACCCGTGCGCAACTCGTGCTCCGAGAGATCGAGCTCAAGCGGGTGGAGTCCCCCAACTGCGATGGGGCAGACGAGTGCGAGAAGGTGGAGTTCGGGCCAGTCCTGGTTGATCTCCCCCTCCAACCGGGAGCGGACCGCAAGTTCACCGTCGAGCCCCCACGCGGTTCGTACGACGAGATCGAATTCGACGTCCACAAACCCGACGACGGTGACCCAGACGACCAAGTATTCATCCAACAGAACCCCGAGTTCGAACGCATCAGTATCCGCGTCCAGGGGACCTTCAACGACGCTCCGTTCGTCTACGAGTCCGACCTCGACGTGGAGCAGGAATTGACCCTCCAGCCTCCACTCGTGGTGGACGAGAACACCGCCACCAACGTGACGATCTTCGTCGGGCTCGATAGCTGGTTCAGGATGCCCAACGGGATGCTCGTCGATCCTGCGACCGCGAACAAGGACGGGCCGAACGAGAATCTCGTGAAGGACAACATCATCACCTCGATGCGGGCTTTCGAGGACCGCGACGAGGATGGCGATGATCGAGACGGCTAACTGGTGACGACGCTCTCCCTCGCGGTGATCGAGCTTTCGGATTCGTTCCGCAGTGCGTGGCAGGACCTCGCGCAGGAATTGGACGTGCAGCTCGCGACGCTGTCACCTCAACAAGCCCCATCGGGTCCGGAGACCATCGCGGTGCTGCTGGCGGCGGGAGGAGAAGAAGATCGAGCCCTCGACCTCCTTGCCACGGTCTCACGGCCCGACAGCGTTCCACTCTACATCGTCGGAGCGCAGACCTCCCACCGGTTCGCCGTCGAGGCCGTGCGGCGTGGCGCTGCGGACTACTTCGCCCTCCCCGGCGACCTCAACCTCTTGCGCCGGACACTCTCCGCCCGCACGGAAGCCGGGCGCCAGAGAAGTGCCAGCGCCGCTTCCGGGCCCGCGCTCGACGAGGCCTTCTCCGAGCTGCTCGGCGAGAGCCCGGCATTGGCACAAATGCTCGAACAGGCCGCCCGTGTGGCCCGCCACGGGGCTGTGACGGTGCTGGTCCAGGGGGAAACCGGCACCGGGAAAGAGCTGCTCGCACGCGCGCTGCATACGGCGAGCCCCCGGGCGGCAGGCCCGTTCGTCGCGGTGAACTGCGCCGCCATCCCCGGCGAACTGATGGAGAGTGAGCTGTTCGGCCACGAGCGCGGCGCGTTCACCGACGCCCACGCCTCCAAACCGGGCCTGTTCGAAGAAGCCCACGGCGGGACGCTCTTCTTGGACGAGGTGGGACACCTTCCGCTCCGCCTGCAGGGGAAGCTCCTTCGAGCCCTGGAAGAGCACCGCATCAGACGTGTCGGAGCCACACAGAGTCGCGACGTGGACGTTCGGATCATCACTGCGACCCACGTGAACCTGGTCGAGGCCGCTCAGGACGGCGCGTTCCGAGAAGACCTCTTTTACCGCCTCAATGTCATCACGCTCACGCTCCCACCGCTGCGCGATCGGGGCGCGGACGTGGAGCTGCTGGCGGAGGCCTTCGCGGCGAAGCTCGCGGAACGCTACGAGCTGCCGACACCGAAACTGTCCCGCGACGTGCGCACCGCGCTCCACGCTCACCCGTGGCCCGGTAACGTCCGGGAACTGCGACACGCCATCGAGCGCGCGCTCCTGCTCTCAGAGCCGGGCAGCCTGGACCCCGCGCACTTCACCCCACAACGTCGCGCACGGCAGCCGTCGGGAACCGCTTCGATCCCCTTCCCCGCGACCCTGGACCAGGTGATGGCAGCGGCCGCTCGGGCCGCGCTCGCGCAACATGACGGGAACAAGAGCGCTGCGGCCCGCCAACTCGGTATCTCCCGGGCGCGCCTCGCTCGCCTGCTCGAGCTGGTGGAGGACTGAGACATGTCCAGCTCCAATCGCACCGAAACGCCCATGCGCGACGATCCGCTTCGCGAGGCCCGGCTGGCGGTGCAGGCAGGGCAGTTCCGCGAGGCGTGGAACGCGCTCTCGGAAGTGGCGGGATCGGTGCGCCGCACAGCAGAATGGTCACTCCTCGCCGCCGTCACACACTTTCGACTAGGCGAGTTCGCACGCTGTCGCGCGGCGGCCTTGCAGGCGCGGGACGGGTTCCGCGCTCAGGGGGACGTCGATGGTGAGATGCGCGCAGAGAACACGGCGGGGGCAGGCGCCTTTGCCCTCGGCTACCTCGCCGATGCCCAGCAGGGGTTCCAGCGCGCCCTGGCTCTGGCACACCACCTCGGGGACGGGTTCACGACGGCACGTTGCGCGAACAACCTCGGCAACGTCTCGTACTACCTCGGCGACTACCCCAAGGCGTTGAGCTTC
Organism: Gemmatimonadota bacterium; assembly: GCA_039591615.1. Lineage (GTDB taxonomy): Bacteria > Gemmatimonadota > Gemmatimonadetes > Gemmatimonadales > GWC2-71-9 > JBDHDH01. Next base: position 5,185 of record JBDHDH010000124.1, read on the forward strand.
TATCGCCTGGCCACGACGAGCTTTGAGATGGTGGGATCGTGGAAGGGTCGGGCCGAAGGGTGGCTCAACACGGCGATTGTGTGGAACGAGGACGGCAACCTCGAGGAATCGGACGACGCGGCCGATCGAGCGATCGCCGCCGCGGAACGAGCTGGCGACGGCCGCGTCCTTGCGCAGGCACTTGCCGCCCGCGCCGAGACGTCCGTTGCGCTAGGAGACGTCGACCTCGCGCGGGCACAGGTGGCCCGTGCCCTCAAGATCTCCCGCGAGGTGGAAGATCCGCTGGCTGAAGCCGATGCGCTTCGCATTCTGTCGAAGGTTGAGCACGTGAACGGCGAATTCGGCCGCGCCGAAGAGTTGGCCCGTCAGGGACTGCTGATCGCGCAGGAGATTGAGCACCCATGGGCGGAGGCGGAGCTGCAGCGAGAGCTTGGCACGGTTCGTACGGCTCGAGGAAGGCGGACCGAGGCGATCGCCGCGTTCGAGGCGGCGGCCACAGCGTTCGAGCGATTGGGGGCCGCGAGTTGGGCCGAGTCGATGCGCGCGAAGGCTACGGAGCTCGGTAACGCCTCATAACGCGCGCAGCTGCACGACCGGGGTAAACGATTTCCGGTGATGGGGGGTTGGGCCCTCGAGATCCAGGATGTCTAGATGTTCCTGGGTTGCGTATCCCTTATTAGCGTCCCAGCGAAACACCGGATACCGTCGCGCCAAGCGTACCATGAGTCGGTCTCGCACGCATTTGGCCAGGATCGACGCCGCGGCAATCGAAGCACATACCCGATCGCCATGCACCAGCGCCTCGTGCTCGGTGCCGAGCTCGGGGAGAGGCATCCCGTCGATGATCACGTGGTCCGGCTGCACGCCGAGGCGGCTGAGCGCCCGGCGCATGGCAAGCGCGCTCGCGCGCCGGATGTTGTAGCGATCGATCTCCCGAACCGATGCCGCGGCGACACTCCATGCGGCTGCACGCCTGCGAATGAGAACGGCGGCCCGTTCCCGTTGGGCCGCCGTCATGAGTTTCGAATCCCGCAGGCCTGTGATTCGGAGACGCGCTCGACCTGGTGGAAAGACCACGGCCCCGGCTACCACGGGCCCCGCAAGCGGTCCTCTACCAACTTCGTCGAGACCGGCAACCCACTGCAGTCCCGCCGCCCACAGCGCGCGCTCGCGACTCAGCGTCGGGCGCCGCACTCAGTACTCTTGTCGCTCCGGAATGCGCGTGGCCTTGCCGACGAGCTCACGTAGGTAATAGAGCTTGGCGCGGCGCACTCGGCCACGCCGTACCACCTTGAGCTGCGCGATGCTAGGCGAGTGCAAGGGAAAGATGCGCTCCACGCCAATTCCCGCGGATATCTTTCGGACGGTGAAGGTCTCGCTGATGCCCCCGCCCCGGCGACCGATACACACCCCCTCGAACACCTGAACGCGCTCCTTGTCACCTTCGCGCACGCGAACGGAGACGCGAATGGTATCTCCTGGAGCGAACTCGGGAATGTCCGCGCGCAATCCTTCGCGCTGTAGCTCTTCCAACCTGCTCATGGCTGTATCCTCGACTCACCGGGTCTCCTGAGACCCCTGTTCGGCTTGGTAACGCTCCCACAGATCCGCACGCCGCGCTCTCGTCAACGCCTCGGCCTGGGCACGTCGCCAGGCCTCGATCCTGGCATGATCGCCCTGCAACAATACGTCGGGAACCTGCATCCCGCGATACTCGGCCGGGCGCGTGTACGTCGGCGGTGCGAGCAAACCCTCGTAAAACGAGTCCGCGGCCGCAGAATCGTGGTCTCCGAGAGCTCCGGGGAGCAATCGAACCACGGCATCGATGATACAGAGCGCCGCGAACTCGCCACCGCTCATCACGAAATCCCCCACCGAAACCTCCTCCACCCCATCGTACTGCGCCACACGAGCATCCACGTCCTTGTAGTGCCCGCACAGAAGCGTCAGCGTGTCACCGACGCTGAAGCGCACCGCATCCCGATGCGTGAAGGGCCGGCCTCTTGCCGAGAGCAAAACGACCGGCGACTGCGACGCGAGGTCGTCCAGGGCCTCGTAGAACGGCTCCGGCTTCAGCACCATCCCCGCACCACCGCCATACGGGTAGTCATCTACGACGTGATGGCGGTCATGCGTGTAGTCACGCAGGTTCACGACCCGGCACGTGTAGAGTCCAGCCTCACCCGCTCGGCCCAGAATGCTCGTGGCCAATGGGACCCGAAACACCTCCGGGAACAGCGTGACGACGTCGATGCCGAGCATTCTATCCGGCCGGGCCCCACTCAATCCTGTCTCTCCTCCCTCTTCCGCACGTCCTGTCGCCAAGCGGGACGCGGAAGAGGCAGATGAGGCAGACGCGTGCCCTTACAACTCCAGCAACCCGGCCGGCGGATCGATCTCGATGCAGCGATGCTCCCGGTCTATCCGAGTCACGATCGATCTGAGAAACGGTACGAGTACCTCCCGCCCGTCGGTGTCCACCGCCAGGAGCCAGCCGGTGGGAATTTCCAGCAGTTCCTTGACGCGCCCCACTGTGCGACCGGCTGCGACCACCTGCATCCCCGGCAACTCGTGGACATAGGCTTCGTCTTGCCCCGGAGCCGAGAGCTCCCCTCGCCGGACTCCGAGCAAGAGCTGGTTCCAGCCTTCCAGCTGGGTACGGTCGGCGATCTCCTGGAACTTCACCAGCCACTGACGATGATACGGCCGGCTCCGCTCGATCGTGAGCGGTGCACCCATCACCCGACCCGATTCGTCGACCGGCGTCAAGCGTTGCCCCGCGCGCAGCACGTTTTCGGGATCGTCCGTGAGCACCCACAAGACCGCTTCGCCCTTCAGTCCGTGCGGCTTCCGGAAGCGCGCCACAGCGAGGAAGGCGCCTTCCACCGCCCCCATCGGGCTCAGGACGTCGGCTGCGCGAACACGCCCGCCCTCTTCAGGAGCGAGCGGACAGTGTCGGTCGGGGTCGCGCCCTTGGCCAACCATGCCTGTGCCTTCTGTACGTCCACCGCAACGGTGGGAGGCTCGGTCCGTGGATTATAGTGCCCAAGGGTCGCAATGGTCCGCCCGTCGCGCGCGGTCGCCTGCTCCGCAACGACGATACGGAATTCTGGTTGCTTTTTCCGACCTACACGGCGCAAACGGATTCGTGTTGCCATTGATCCTTCCTTCTCCGTCGAACACTCCTGCTGCCCCGAACTCTCCCGCTTCGCGTACCCGTCCCTCCCCACACCAGCGGGAGCAGCGGCAGGAAACTAGGCCCGCATCCCCAGAGCACCCATCCCCGCCCCCATCTTCCCCATCCGCTTCATCATTTTCCGCATCTGATCGAATTGCTTCAACAGTTGGTTGACCTCCTGCACGGGTCGACCCGATCCGCGGGCAATACGCGCCCGCCGCGACCCATTGAGGATGTCTGGCCGCCGGCGTTCCTGCACTGTCATGGAGAGCACGATGGCCTCCACGTGTTTCATGCGCTTCGGATCGACCTTGGCCTGCTTGAGCATCTTGGCGTTGACACCCGGGAGCATCCCCAAGATACCTTCCAGCGGGCCCATATTCTGGATCTGGCGCATCGCCGTGAGGAAGTCCTCGAGGTCCATCCCCCGCTTCGAGGTCGCCTTCTTGGCCAAGCGCTCAGCATCTTCCTCCTTGATCGTCTCTTGTGCTCGCTCCACCAACCCGACCACGTCACCCTTCTGGAGGATGCGTCCAGCCATGCGGACCGGGTCGAAGGGCTCGAGGGCATCGACCGCCTCGCCGACACCCACGAACTTGATGGGCGCGCCCGTGACACCGTAGATGGACAGCGCCGCGCCGCCTCGCGCATCACCCTCTATCTTGGTGAGAATCACACCCGTGACGCCAAGGCGGTCATGGAACCCTTTGGCGATGCGCACCGCGTCTTGCCCCGTCATGGCGTCGGCGACGAGGAGAATCTCGTGCGGCTGCACTGCCTCTTTCAGCCGCGCGAGCTCGCTCATCATCTCGTCATCGATCTGTAGCCGGCCGGCCGTATCCACAATGACAGTGCGAGCCCGCTTGTGGCCGGCCGTCTCGACGGCCTGCTCCACCAGGGCCACCACGTCCGCGTCCGGCGGACCGGCAGTCGGGCTGTCCGACGGTCCACACACGCCAACGTCGATCTTGCCTCCCAACTGCCGCAGCTGTTCCTCCGCCGCTGGCCGATACACGTCCGCCGCGACCATGAACGGCGCTTTCTGCTCCCGCTTGAGCCGATTCGCCAATTTCGCGGCCGTGGTGGTTTTTCCGGATCCCTGCAGTCCCACCAGGAAGATCACGGTGGGGGGGACGGAGGCGAACCTCAGCGGCTCCCGCTTCTCACCCAAGAGTGCCACCAGCTCGTCATGAACGATCTTCACGAGCTGTTGCCCCGGGTTGACCGACTTCACCGTTGGAAGCCCAACGGCCTTTTCCCGTACCCGCTCGGTGAACGCGCGGCTGAGCTCGAAGCTCACGTCCGCCTCCAGCAGGACGCGACGGATCTCCCTCAAGCCCTCCTGGATCGCGTCCTCAGTGAGGACGCCCCGACCGCTGAGTTGTTTGAGGGTGGCCGTGAGCCTCCCAGAGAGGCTCTCAAACATGATAGCCTGCTAATATAGCTCGATTATATGCCGCGCGGCAGGCAGTGGGTTCGACGGGAGTAGACTCCCGGTGAGGGGCCATTGGTCCAGGAAGGGACAGACGGCTAAGCCGATGGCGCTCCCGCCTCATACAGGGTCCCGCCACGGCAACTGCATCCGCCGATCCCGCTCATCCCTATCGCACCTCCCCTGCTGCTTCTGGTGCCGTCGGTCCTTCACCCAGCTCGAGCGACGTGGCGTCCGTCTCGACAAACTCCCCTTCTGTTCGGGCGATGAACGTGGCCCCCGTGAGGTCACCGGTGATGTTCACCGCGGTACGAAGCATGTCCAGAATGCGGTCGACGCCCAGGATCAGCGCGATGCCCGTCTCAGGGACGTTCGCCTGCTGCAGCACCAATGCCATGCTGCAGCACCAATGCCAACGTGATGATGCCCGCGCTCGGCACGCCGGCCGCGCCCACGGAGGCGAGGGTGGCGGTGAGCACCACGGTGAGCTGGGCAGTCCAGTGCAGGTCGATCCCGAAGACTTGCGCGATGAACATGACGGCCACCCCCTGGTAGAGGGCCGTCCCGTCCATGTTGATCGTTGCGCCGAGGGGAAGGACGAACCCCGCAACCCTGGTTGAGACACCCAGTTCCCTCTCAGCTACCGCGATGGTGATGGGCAGGGTAGCGTTGGAGCTCGACGTGGAAAAGCCCAGCAGTTGCGCCTCTCGGATGCGCCGGTAGAAGTAGAGCGGGTTCAAACGTGCGAGTGACCGCAGAATCACGGCATACGTGCCGAACGCATGGAGCAACAGCCCGAGCACGACCGTGAGCGAGTACACGAGCAGGCTGCCGAGGATGTCGAATCCGAATCGGGCGGTCACCGCCGCAATGAGGGCGAATACGGCATACGGCG
>JBDHDH010000125.1:0-10181 GCA_039591615.1 Gemmatimonadota bacterium
GGGTTCAAATCATTCCAAGCCGGGTCGAACTTCAAGGCGTGGTTCTTCCGCATTCTCACGAACTGCTTCTACGGCAACCATCGGCAACGGAAGCGACGTCCCCAAACCGTGGACTTCGACGATGTGCCGGAACTCTACATGTATATCCGGACGCTCGAGAACGGCCTCCACCGGTTGACCGAGAATCCCGCGGCTCTCGTCATGGAACGACTGGACGTCGAGCACGTGCACCAGGCCATCGAGGCACTGCCAGCGGAGTACCGTGCGGTGGCAGCCCTGTACTTCGTGGAGGACTTGCGGTACGAGGAGATCGCGGAGGTACTCGGCTGTCCGGTTGGGACGGTGCGTTCCAGACTCCACCGTGGCCGACGGATGTTGCAGAAGGCGTTGTGGAGCATTGCGGTGGAGGAGGGCATTGTGAGCGAGCTCACCGGAGAGAAGGTTGGCGCATGACCCTGAGCAGATTGACGTGTGAGGAAACGTTCCGAAAGCTGGACCACTATCTCGACCGGGCACTCAGCGAAGGAGACGTCCAGCTCGTGGAGCAGCACCTCGAGACCTGCGCTCAGTGCGCCAGTGAGTATCGATTCGAGGCCAGCTTCGTCGACGAGATGCGAAGCAAGCTACTCGGGATCGCGATTCCCGAGGGGTTTCGAGCGAAGCTCTTGGCCAGACTAGCCGAAGCAGGTCGGTAGACTTCTTTCAGGTCGCCGGTCGGCTTCTCGCCTCAGCCAACGGCACGGCGTCGGCGCCCCCCAACCTCCCGAGCCACTCCTGCGTCACGCCAAACCCGGAGAGAAAGTCTCTCGGGAGCAGCGACGCGACCCGTTCGAGAGTCGCCAAGTCCATCGACGAGCCATTGCCGTGCCTGACGGCGCCGAGCCCGCGCGCTGTTTCCAGTCCCAGGCACCGTACGAGCACTGTCTTCGAGAACATGGCTCCCGACAGGTCGGCACCCGAGAGTCTGGCACCATTGACGCAGGCGAACGCCAGCTCGACGCTCCGCAGGTCCGAGTCACTCAGATCGACCGCATTAAGGAGAGCGCCTTCGAGATTGGCACCATAGAGCCTCGCGCCTTTCATCGTCGAGAAGCTGAGGTTCGCGTGGGAGAGATCCACACCCTCGAGGTTCGCGCCGCTCAAGTCGGTCCTCCGGAGGTCCGCCCGCTGAAGCACCGCGTTCGACAGATCAGCTCCACCCAGCCTTGCAAGCCCGAACGAGGCGCGGGAGAAGTTGGCGTTCCGCACCGTTGCCGCCGTGAAGTCGGCCGCCAACATGCGCGAGTCGACCGCGGTCACACGATCGAGATTCGCTTCGTGCAGATTCGCGCTGGTGAGATCCGCGCCTGTAAGATGGGCACCAGTGAGAACGGCACCCTGGAGGTCGGCCTCACACACGTCAGCCCCTCGCAGGTCGGCACCGTGCAGGTCCGCGCCGCGCAGGTTGGCGAAGAAGAGCACCTTCCCGGCAAGGCTGGCGCCGGCGAGGGTATCCGCATCGACCTGCAAGAGCGGATATCCCGTCGCACGATGTCTCACCTCGACCATGCAGCCTCCTTGGGCAACGCGGGCGGCCACGCCTTCGAGGAACTCACGCAGCGCGGGCTACATTATAGCACCGGTGAATCAGGGGCGGCTATGACGCCGAGAGACACTGGGCGGAGTGAGGCGGATTGGATACTGCGTGGCAAGGTCGCTGAGAAGCGTGGGGGGGTTCGTGAAGCGTCACGCTGGCGACCACGCGCTGGCTTCTGCTCCCGAACCGGTTCGTGCAAGTTGACAACCATGGCAACCGCCGCGGCCCTCGATCCCTACGACCACGCTTTACGCGATTATTTTTTCAGCGATCGCACAGACGCCACCTTGACACTCTATAGCGACTTGGGTGAGCACGACGCGCTGCCCGTCGACATTTTCTTCCGCGAACCGGAGGCGTTCTTCCCGTTCGAACGAGTCGCTCTCGACCACTGCAGGGGAACGGTGCTCGACGTGGGAGCCGGCACGGGCGTCGACACCCTGGCCTTGCAGCAACGTGACTTCACGGTACACGCCGTCGAAATCACTCGGGCGGGCGTCGAGATCATGCGGCGGAGGGGCGTGCGGACTGTCACACAGGGCGACATCCGAGAACTGCAGTTGCCTCCCGTAGACACCATGCTGATGATGATGAACGGAATCGGATTCGTGGAAACCCTCGACGGGCTGGATCAATTCCTTCCCAGGGCAGCCGAGCTCCTCAAGCCCCGTGGGCAACTATTGGTCGATTCGGGCCAGGCTCATCTGCGGGAAGACTCCGTCGCGGTTCCCGGGCTGCAGTGGCCGCCACGAGCGGGTGACTATCTCGGTGAGGCGTGGGTGTGCCTCGAGTACGCGGGTCAGCGCGGAGAGCCCTTTCGAGAGCTCTACATCGATTTCACCACGTTGACGCGCCACGCGGCGGCGGCAGGGTGGCTGACCGAACAGCTCGTAGACCTAGGCAGCGGCAGTTACGTGGCGAGGCTCACCAAGCTGGACGCGTCGTAGGATGCGCGGGGCGCCTGCCGCCGCGCGATCCCGATCCATGCTCGTTGCGTCACAGCGGACAGACAGCGGCAGTGCCGCAACCCGACCCCTGACTTCCCGGGTGCAAGACCATGACAAGCCGTAGCGATCCGAAGCGTGCCTTCCTGCGACATACCCTAGCAACACTCGCCTACCGCGGTGGGAAGACGCTTCGCGACGCACCTTCGGCATTCGGCGATTACCGGCTGGGTGAGGGAACCCGCGCGCCACGCGAGATTCTGGCACACGTGAATGACCTGCTGGACTGGCTTCTGCATCTGCTAGAGGGCCGGCACGTGTGGCAGGATTCCACAGCCCAGCCATGGGAGGCTGAAGTAGGGCGGTTTTTCGCCACGTTGGAGCGGGTGGATGTATACCTGGCCTCGGAGGCCCCACTCGGGTTCGAGCCGGAGCACCTGTTCCAGGGCCCCATCGCAGACGCCCTGACGCATGTGGGACAAATCGCGCTGATGCGGCGGCGGGCAGGATTGCCCGTGCGGGGCGAGAATTACTTCAAAGCGGAGATCGTGTCCGGCCGAGTCGGACCAGACCAGGCCATGCCGCGGAGGGAGTTCGCGTAGTCACGTCGCCATCAAGTCTGGGCAGGCGCTACGCCTCCGGAAGCCAAGACCTGGATTTGACCAGGCGTCTGGCGATCCGACATGAGAATAATTGCCGGAGGGCGAGTTGGATCCCCACTTGGGGGCGTTTGGGAGGAGAAGATGCGGGAGATCGAAGTACGGATTGTCCGACTCGAGCCGATGCGAGTCGCTGCGGCTCGTGCTATCAGCGAGTCCCCGGAACGAGACGCGTGGCAGACGCTCTGTGCGTGGGCCGAGCCCCGGGGGCTGCTCAACGATGTCGAGAACAATCCGGTCTTTGGCTTCAACAACCCCAATCCTTCTCCCAATCGCCCCACATACGGCTACGAGTTCTGGGTCCGGGTTGATCCCGACCAGGAGCCTGAAGGGGAGATCGTGTTGAAGGATTTCGAAGGCGGCCGGTATGCTGTCACGACGTGCCGCTTGCAAGGAGATCCCTCAGGGACGCTGCCAGAGGTCTGGCGGAAGCTCTGGGAGTGGGTTGAAGCGAGCAATTACCGGTGGCGAAAGACTCACGAACTCGAAAAGCCGCGGGATCCCCTCGTGCCACCTCAGGACCTGGTCTTGGATCTGCTTCTTCCGATCGAGGAATGACTCCAGCTCGAGTATGCAGATACTCGACTCCTCAGTTCGGCAGCTTCGGCCGCTGAGCGGCGACTCCTCGGATTGAAGATACGCGATCGGGAGTCCCGCCTACGGCGCGGACTGAGGTTCCTTCTTCCCTGTGCCGTTGTCCATCATGCTTCTGTGGATTGTCACTCTCGCCGTCTCGGACGCGCCTGATACCGTTCCCCTTGTCACGAGCGAATGGCCGAGTGCACGGAGTGGTTACAGCGGCCGCTCGAGCAGCCGCAGGCAGCCCGCGGTTCGCCAAGGAAGCCATTGGGTTGTGCGCAACGCCGGTTCGGTGAATCGTTCGGTGACCAGAGGTGCCGCTGGCTGTCAGCCGCTCGCAGCTGAGCCGCGCGACCGTCAGGTGGCGATCACGTCAGGGGGCCGACATGTTGGCAGCGCCCGACACGCTAGCGATCCGTGAGATCCACGATGCCTGGCTCGCAGCCGAGCTCCGAGGCGACGCGCCCGAGATCCTCGATCTCTGCACCGAGGATGTACGCTGGGTTCCTCCCAGCGGCCCCATGCTCAGCGGAAAGCGCGCTGCCAATGCGCTCCTTGGCGCCAACGGACCAACCATCGAGGAGATTCGCACACTCGACCTCGAGGTGGATGGGCGCGGTGCAATCGCGTGTAAGACCTGTCGCTACGAGACGCGCCTTCGCGCGCCGAGTGGCGGCGTGTCACAGGTAGCCCGCGGCAGGCATCTTTGGGTACTCCGAAAGGAGCTTGGGGTGTGGAAGGTGGCGGTCGTCATGTGGCAACCGGAGCTCACACAGGACTGACCCATGAATCCCTTTGGCCGGATCCCAGGCGACGATGAATGCGCAGTCAGCCGTGGAGCAGGGTCGACAGATTCTCGACCCAGTCCTATAAGCCTACGGCTTTGACTTCCGGATCGGCGCCAGCGGCTCGAGCTCTGGCGGTGACTACGTGCAATTCGAGTACGTGCGCGGGGACCGGCGGTTAGAGCTGCACTTCCGCCACTCGCTTGGCCTTGTCGCGTACCATGTTGGTGAAGAGGCATTGACGCACGAGGACTACATGCGGGCCGTGCTCGGTCCGAGGCGTGAGAACAAATACCCTGGTTTCTCCAGCGACCCTCTGGACGCGTTCAGAGATCTGGCTCACGATCTCGAGCACCACGCTCTTGGTTTCTTGAGCGGGCCCGATGAGGATTTCACACGGTGCGTAGAACGGCTGAAAGAGTCTCCGCGACCCACGGGTTTCGGCGCTCTTTCTTGTGACGAGCCGGTCTAGGACGCGTACTCGTGTACGAGGTCATGAGGCCACAACGTGAAGGCCGCCGGAGCTAATGCAAGTCTTGATGGTTCATGGCTTGGCCCGGACGCCGTTGTCGCTCTTCTGGTTAGCACGGGCTTTGCAGCGAGCAGGATTTCAAGTTGCGCACTTCGGCTACGTAGCATGCGCCGAGCCGTACGCTCGCGTTGTCGATCGGTTGCGAACTCGCATTCGCACATTGGCAGCTGAGGGGCCGTACGCGATCGTTGCACACTCTCTGGGCGGACTCCTCGTACGGGGTGCCTTGGACGGCTCGGGGATACCGGTTCCATACCATGTAGTGATGCTGGGTACGCCGAATCGACGTTCACGGATGGCCGAATGGGCCGTGCGGCTGGCGCCCTGGCGCTGGATAGCGGGCGAAGCGGGTCGCAAGCTGGCTGATCAGGATTTCTATCGTGCACTCCCCAGGTTACCCTCACCGTACACCCTGATCGGCGGGACACGAGGCCTGCGCCTCAGTTGGCTCCCACTTGGCGGCAGGCAAAACGACGGACTGGTGGCCGTGGAGGAGATGCGCCTGGAACCCGACGATCATGTGATTGCCGTGCCCGCGAGCCACAGCTTCATGATGAATCGCCGCAGCGTACAACAAGCTGTGTTGCAGGCGCTCAGCGAGAGCTCACCGGCTCCGGGTTGAACCGCCAAGAGACCGTCGACGCTCTCGGAGTTACGTGGGTGCTTCAGCCACGGGGCACCCAGGTCGTGCGCGCTGGTGGGGACCACCGGCTTTGAACGCGCATGGCGTTCCTTCGATTTGGCTTGAGAACCAGAGCCGCCGGCGGTAACGCTTGCGAACCGGCAGCGGCTTGCGGTCGCGCGCACCGTATGGTTCACGGGCTTGGGAATGCGAGAGGTGTGTTCGAGGTCGACGGCGCGCCTTCTCGCACGCTGGGGACTCTGGCACGTCGGACGCCCCACGTGCAGACTAAAGGTGATCTGTTTGGAAGAGCATGTCCGTGAATACCGCGCTAGTTGCGTGTCGGACAAGACCAAGACCCAGGACGGTAGAATCGGAGTTGAGCGGCAACAGAGTTCAACACTTCACATTATGCGTATCCAGCTAAAGAAAGTCGGCGACAGTACACCGTCGCTGGCGTGCATGCGGGCCGATGGCACTCGGACGTGGAGCAGGCTCCATCCGTTCTTCCCGCTTCACGATCTTACGCACTATGCTGTTGAGAGCGTCTTCGGGTTTGGGGAGGCTTTCTTCGGCCTGATCGCCTCAGGCTGGGAGATTGATGCGTTTGCGGAACGAGGCGCGGGGGCGAGGCTGCCAGTGGAAGCGCTGTGGGCCGAGAGTATCGTTGGACTTCTCGACCTGGAGCGCGGGATGAACCGCCAATTCACTGCGGAGGAGTTCAGCCGCGCGTTGGAGGACTCCCTTAATGGTCAAGGGATCCCAGCCTTTCGCGATGTTACCGACGCCGAGTTGGGGCGCGTGCGGGCGCTCCGGAGCGACCTGGAAGCGCAGTGGTCCGCACGCGCACCTGGGGAGACGCTTGAGCTGACGTTTCCGGCGAATCGGGCTACCGGCTAACACAATTGAGAAGCACCCCGTCGGCGTTCGAGCTGTGCTTGTGCTCGCTGCAACGTCGGTCATCCTGGCGCTCCCCGGCAAGGCACAACTACCCGGCCCCTAACTTCCGGCCAGGATGCTCTCTCTGATTCGGACCGCCTTGGGCGAGGCGTCGGGGTCCTCGACCAGCGTGTGCTGGACGTCCTCGGAGAGCCGCAGATCCAGCTCGAGCGTGAGCTCCTCCGCGCCCCGCCGGACCACGACCTCATAGGTCGTGCCCTCCGGGAGGTTCGAGAAGTGGGTGCGAAACTCGTCGAAGTCCTCGGGCTCACCGAGCTCGACGGGACCGGCCCTGAGCAGGTAGTCGCCTTCCCGCACGCCGCCGTCCGCCGCCGCCCCACCGGACGAGAGACCGTCGACTCGCACTCCGAGGCTGTCGTAGGCGGGGAAGATGCCGACCAGAGGGCGAACGGTGGTTTCCTGGTGGAGGGTCAGTCCGGCGAGTGGCAGGACGTCGTCCCAGGGGTAGGGCTCGCGCCCGTCTACATAGCGAGCGTAGAAGTCGTCGAACGACACGCCCGCCGCGATGCGCTTGACGGTGGCCCACCATGCGGCTTCGCTGAAGCCCGTAAAGGTCTCCTTGTAGGTGCCCCAATACAGCTCTCGCATCACGTCGTCGAGCGAGGCTTCGTTGTTCGTGACATCGCGAATCAGGATATCCAGGAGGAAGCCCGCCACTGCGCCCTTGGGATAGTAGATCCCGCCGGTACCGTCCCGGGAACCGATCCACGCCGTGAGGGACGCGTCTTCGAGGGCGACGGCCCCCGCCCTCTCGGTCGTGCCGATGTCACCGGCGGTCGACCGGTAAAAGTGGTCGCGCCCGTACACCCCGCCGCGCACCAGCGACAGGTCGTCGTAGTAGCTGGTAATCCCCTCGCTCACCCAGAGGAGCGTGGTTGGCTGCGGACGACCGTATTCGTACGGTACCAACGGGGCGGGGCGCAGTCGCTTCACGTTCCAGGCGTGGAAGATCTCGTGCGCTACCACGGAGGGGAGCACGGGGCTCTCGACGAGCTGCGGAGCGTAGATGCCCAGGTGCGAGTTGCGGTGCTCGAGCGCGGACGCGCCCCCGAAGTCCTCCGGAAAGACCATGAACGTCGTGTAGGTCTCGAACGGCATCTCATCGAACACGGCCGCCATGGGCGGCATCATGCCGCGCAGCTGGGCCCAGATGCCTTCGCGACGCCCTCCCGTCACGAATCCCGCCGGATAGGTCGCCAGACGGTGCAGGACACCGTCGATCTCGGCGCTATCCACCTCGAAGCGGCCGATGAACGTCGGCATGTCGACCAGTTCGTGGAAATCCGCCGCCACGTACTCGCGCGCTCTCGAACCGGGCGTCATGCCGGTCACCACTCGCCAGCCCGGCTCGGTCCGGAACTTCACCCGCGAGGAGAACCCGTACCCCTGCTCCTCGGGGTAGAGGAACAGGTTGGTACCGTTGAAGAAGGCGAAGTCGGGCGCCGTCCAGGCGCTGCCCGTATCCAGAGCATCCGCACGGTAGTCGAACGTGACGGTCACGTGTTCCGCGCCGGCGGGGAAGACCCGCCACGTGTCCCAATCGACCTTGTCCCACCGCAGCACGGTTTCGCCCGAGCGGGCGTCGAAGTTGAGGACATTCCTGGCATAGTTGTCCAGCTCGTAGGATCCCGGCGTCCAGGCCGGAAGCGACAGGATGACGGTCTCGGGGCCCGCAGCCCGGAAGGACATGGCAACCGAGATCTGGCGGAACGGGGCCGTCGACTCATCGAACGTGACCTCGTAGGCGACGTCCGATATGGGCGCGGGCCGCCCGGTCTCGGCCGACCGGCTCTCTTCGAGCGGGCGCGCGAGCGCGCTGTCGGTCACGAGCCCGGCGAGGGCCAGACCGACGAGTTTCGAGATGTATGCCGACTTCCGTCCGTACTTCATTGGCGTTCCTCCGCGGTGGACCGTTCCGTTTCCGATCTTGAGTCTGAACGCACTACGGCTGGCTCCGCGTTGCGGATTCACTCAACTCTTAGACCCGATGAAGCGCGAAAAGGATGCTCGTCTCGCCGCCGGTGCTGTCCAGCACGCCGACCGTGACATACCTTTGATGGACATCAAGTCCGGCAATGTACATGACTGACCTCTCGGGTGAAGAACGCGTGCACGGCTGTCGAGCGACGCCATGCTAAGAGTTCGATCGCAGTGAGGCCAGCCGCTTCCATAGAATCACGCGCTTGCAGTTGACGGGCGCTATGGTGTGCTAAGGAAGCCGTTGGTTTGTGCGCTTGGGGAGGATTGTGCACGTTTCGAGAGTCGAAGTCCATCTGCGGCGGCACACCGGCCAGCGAGTCGCCCGCAACTGAAGCGCCGAGACGTTAGACGGGAGCCCGTGGGGGGACCGCATGTTACCTGAAGAGCAAAAGCGCGCCTACAGCACCTTCTATGAGTCAGCTCGTCAGAACAAGATCCTCGAGCCCAAGAGCACCCTGATGATTCACCTGGCCACTGCCATGGCGGTAGGCTGCTATCCCTGAATGGATTCCTACCTTGGCGTGGCCAAGAAAGAGGGCATCACTGACGCGGAGATCGGCGCCATTCAAGCGATCGTCATGGCCGTATCAGCAGGACGCGTACATGCGCAATTCGCCGAGGTCAGGGCGGAGCGCAACCGGCGCAGATGACATAGGCTGCCGTCTAACACGGAGCTGCATGAGTCTCTTGCCGACGAGCGAACGATGAGCCGGGGACACCGCGTGGTGATCGCCGCAGTGGCCGGGCTCGTGGCGGGCACCCTGGTCCTGGGGGTCGGCGGTCGCCTGGCCATGCGCGCAATCGCTTACACCGAGCCGGCGCCACCGCGGTTCACGGGGCTCGGTACGCTCCAGGTGCTTGGGGCGGGGGCCGCCTGGGGGGCCGTCACCGGACCTGCGCTCCTTGTGCTCGACGGTCTGCGCGCCCGCTGGCACTGGGCCACTGGCCTCGTATTTGGCGCCGTCGTTCTGGGCTTGGCAGCCCTGTTCGTCGGGTCGGTGCTGGGATTTGGCGGGCGGATCGTTGCACCTCCAGCGTTCATCATTCTGAGTGCCGTCGTATTCCCAATCCTGTTTCTTGCGCACGGAGTGATGGTCAACTTGCTGGTCAGACGGTGGCAGAGGCCTGACGCAGCGGCCCCCAGCTCGGGGACAGCCGTCTAACCCAATCACCTGGGCGCGTCGGCTCGATTGAGGAAGCCAATGCGTTTGTGCGCCAGCCAGCAATTGTGCACGTTTAGGTCAATCATAGCAGCCTGCGGCTGCTGCCCGCCTGGTGGCGGGTCGCCCGCAGATGATTGGCAGAGTCGTTCTATGAGAACGAGTGTCAAGGGCGGACCTCTGCCTCGCTGATTGCTGAGCGTTTGTGCCCCGGGCAATCAGCCCAGGCTGCGTGCGGGACGAGGCGTTGCGGTGTTTCCGGGTCTGCGGCGCAGTCTTTTTCTTCCGCCTCGTTCACCTCGATTCGACTTCCGATCCGACCTGGACGAATGACAAGCGCTGGGGTCGCGCGCAGCGAACCACGGTTCTATCTGAGACTCGGCA
>JBDHDH010000126.1:0-10007 GCA_039591615.1 Gemmatimonadota bacterium
GAGCAGTTCCTCCTGTGCTGCGACGAGCATCGGGCTGTAAATCGTGAGGAGCGGTTGACCTTTGCGCACCGACTCCCCGGTGTAGCTGACGGACAGCTCTTCCACGAACCCGTCGATCTTGGGCGTGATGTCCGCGATCTTGGGTTCTGGTGGCTCGATACGACCCACGGTCCGGATGGTTCGGGTTAGCGTTTCGCGACGAGTTGTCGTGTATACCACACCGAGCGCTCGTTCCTGGTGGGCGGTCAGGTGCACGGCCTGGCGGACAGCCATGCCTGCGCTGTCCACCTCGCCCTGGGTTCCTCCGGCCTGCATCCGCGCGTGCTCCTCGGCGGTCATGCCTGCCATGGGGGATTCGTCATTGGCTGTTCCGCAGCCTCCGAATGCCATCGCGCCGGCGAGCGTGATGATGATGAGCCGGTTCATTGCGTACCTCCAATACCTTCCCTCGTCAGCGCTTCGATATCGGCCACGGCCTGGTGGTATTGCGCTGCTAGGAGGACGGTTTCGATCTCGTATCGGTTCACGGTCATTTCGCTCTCGACGAGTGTCATGTAGTCGACCCCTCCGACCCGGTAGGCTGAGAGCGCCGACTCTACCGCCGCGCGGGCCTGCGGGAGGATGGCGTTCGTGTAAAGGCGTGAGAGGTTGCGAGCCCGTTCGGCATCGGCCCTGAGTTCGGCGAGCTGGGCGAAGGTCTCGTTGTAGAGGTCGCGCTCTCTTGCCTCCTCCATGGCATGTAGTGCCTGCATTTCCCGACGCATGGGGAGCTGGCGAGAGCCGGCAAACAGGGGGACCCGCACGCCGAGCATGATCGTCACCATGTCGTCGAACTGGGGGCGCTGCGCGTACCCGAAGCCGATCACGAGATCCGGGTAGAGCTCGCGGCGTGCGGCGCGATATCCGTCCTCCGCCGCATCGCTCCGGGCCCGGGCGGCCTCGAGGGCCGGCCGGCGCCGGCTGGCGATGTGCATCAGCGAGTCGGCAGACGGGAGCCTTGGGCCGGGAGCCGACAGCTCCAGCACCCCTACCGGTGCCGTCGCCTCGCGGCCGAGGAGCGCGTTCAACCGAGCGGCCGTGGCCACCCGGCTCTGTTCCATCACTGTGATATCCTCGGTCATGGAGGCGACGGCCACCTGTGCTTGGAGGACGTCCTGTTGTAGAGCCGTTCCCACGCCGTACATAGCAGACGACACCCGGAGAAAATCCCGCAACAGGTCACGGGTCTCCGCCATGATCGCCAGGGCACGATCCACATACGCCAGCTGGAAGTAAACCGTCTTCACCCGAGCCAGCAGCGCCAGTTCGGTCTCCTCGGCGTCGAGACGTCCGGCGTCGGCCAGATGCCGCTCCCGTTCTCTCGCGTACCCCAGTTTCCCCGGCCATGGCAGCAACTGGGTGAGCTGCACCTGGTTCATCGTCATTCGCTCGTCGCTCCCGAAGTTGCTGAGAGGGCGGTTCATCAGCGCGAACGAGAGCTGCGGGTCGGGCCAGGCTCCTGCCCGAGGTATGCGCTCGGCGGCGGCGTCTGCTCGAAGCCGCGCAGCCCTGAGCATTGGGTTTACTTCTTGGGCGACCGCGATGACGTCCGCTAGGCGAACCGTGTCCGCAATCTCCTGAGCGCGAAGCGGGCCGGCCCGTCCAGCCGCCACGACCAGACCAGCGAGGGCCAAGAGCCTTGCCCGGGTGGTGGCGAGCGTTAGCCCTCGACGCCCAACGTGATACTGCATAAGAAGCCTCTCTCCAACGTGATTCGTGCGAATGCCCTGCGCGCCGGAGGCCGCGAAGCCCCGGCTACGGACGTACGTGTGCTAGGGAGAGGCTAGGCTTTGGGAGGTGGGGTGAGGCTCGCGGAGAGGAGTGGGACGATGCCCCGGTCCGGCGTCCTGCATGGCTCGCGGTGGCTGGGCAACGCCGACACGCTGATTACTGCGTGGTCGATGGGCGCGACGTGAGCGGCCGCGCATTCCCCGGTGTCGTGGCAACCACCAAGGCTCTCGACATCGTCCCAAACGTCGCCGGCCGTCTGATGTGTTTGATGCGTCGTGTTGCCGGCGTGGTCGGTGACGTGACATGTCACGGGTTTCGCGTAGGGAAGCAGCAACACACCGGTGACGAAAACGGCCGAGAACGCACGCAGCACGCCGAGTGAACGCATGGAGCAAGTATAGCCGAGTGCGGGCAGAAACCCAAAATCACGAATGAAGCGCGCTTCACTCTTGCGACTTGGCGGTCGTGACGGGGCGTGCTGTGTGCGCAGATCTTTCGGGTCTTAGTCACCCAGACCCTCCCGCGGCTGTATCGTTATGGTGATGTGTGCCTTGCGAACGAGGACGCCCAATGCCCCAGCCCGGCAGCGCTGACAATCCCCTCCGCGTCGCCATCGTCGGCTCTGGCCCATCCGGCTTCTTCGTGGCTGAGCATTTGCTCAAGCGCGACGATCTCGTGGTCCAGGTGGACATGTTCGAGCGGCTGCCCACACCGTACGGGCTGGTCCGGTTTGGGGTCGCGCCGGATCACGAGAAGATCAAGAAGGTGACCCGAGCATACGACAAGGTCGCGGCGCGCCCGGACTTTCGGTTCTACGGGAATGTCGACGTTGGTGTGCACGTCACCCTGGCCGACCTTCGGAGGCACTACCACCAGATCTGCTACACCACGGGTGCTCAGACCGATCGACGGATGGGGATTCCCGGCGAAGATCTGAGGCGGAGCCACCCCGCGACCGAGTTCGTGGCCTGGTTCAACGGTCATCCAGAGTTCCGGGAACAACAGTTCGATCTTTCCGTCGAACGGGTGGCGGTCGTCGGAGTGGGGAACGTGGCGGTGGATGTGGCGCGGATCCTCTGCCGTACCCCGGAGGAGCTGGCCAAGACGGACATCGCCGACTACGCACTCGAAGCTCTGAGCAACAGCCGCGTCCAGGAGGTCTACATGCTGGGCCGGCGGGGTCCGGTGCAGGCCGCGTTCACCAACCCGGAGATTCGGGAATTGGGCGAGATGCCGGGGGCGGACATCGAGGTGCTGCTCGAGGAGGTCGAGCTCGATCCGTTGAGCCAGGCTGAGCTGGAGGAAGGCGAAGATCGGACGATCGCAAAGAAGGTAGAGATCCTCCAGGAATTAGCCCGGCGGAAGCCGGCGGGAAAGCCCAAGAAGCTCACGATTCGGTTTCTCGTCTCACCGGTTGAGTTGACGGCGGACGACACGGGGGGCGTGGCAGGGATGCGATTGGTGCGCAACGAGCTCTATCGGGACAAGAACGGAATGCTCCGTCCCAAGCCGACCGACCAGTACGAGGAGCTCCCCGTGCAGCTGGTGTTCCGCTCCGTCGGTTACCATGGGGTGCCTCTAGATGGGCTCCCGTTTGACGATGGCTGGGGAGTGGTGCCCAACGAGAAGGGAAGGGTCGTGGATCCCGAGGGCGGCGCGCCGGAGCTCGGCGTCTACGTGAGCGGCTGGATCAAGCGGGGCCCCACGGGAGTGATTGGCACGAACAAGCCCGACGCGGCGGAAACCGTGAAGACGATGCTCGGCGATCTCGCCGAACAGCGGATTTTGCGGCCGATCTTCGTCGATCGTGGTGCCATCGAGCGGTTGCTCGCGGATCGGCAGCCGACCTACGTGAGCTTCGCGGATTGGCAGCGCCTCAATGAGCAGGAAGTGGGACGGGGGAAGCTACAGGGGCGACCGCGGGTGAAGTTCACGTCAGTGGCGGACATGCTGGAGGCGTTGGGAAAGGGGCAGAAAGGCGGTGGGCAGTAAGCAGTGAGCAGTAGGCCGGCCGGCTCACCCGTCTCCGTACTGCTCACCGCTCACTGCTCACCGCTCACTGCCTTGCCTATCTCCAACACCACCGCGTCGATCTGCCGGAGCGCTCGAGCGTACGACGCCGCGTGGTTGTTCGCGATGACGGAGAAGATGAGGGCGCTCCGCCCAGGTCGGTCGATGTATCCCGAGAGCGCATTCACGTGATTGATGCTCCCGGTCTTTGCCACCACGCGGCCCGCCAAGGGGGTGTTCTCGAATCGGTCTTCCAGAGAGCCAGGCGCTCCGGATCTGGGCAGAGCATGGAGGAACGCGGCGTTTCGGGGATGCACATGCACATAGCGAAGGAGCTGTGCGAGCGCTCGTGGCGTGATGAGATTCCCACTGGAGAGACCGGAGGCATCATCCAGCTCGAACGCGGTGGAATCGATGCCGACCGAATCGATGAGGAACCGCCGTTCCACCTCGAGCCCCGCATCCCACGATCCGTCGCCGGCGATCTCCCGTCCCAGAGTCTTCACGAACATCTCGGCGAACCAGTTTTGACTCGAATTGAGGATCGGAAAGATCCGGTCGGCTAGAGGGCGGGAGGAGAACTCGACGAGCGCCGGGTCCATCCGTGTGCCTCGATAGCGCAGGCTGTCGGTCGTGGAGCTGGTAGGGCCGGCGATACTCACGCCCCGCGCTTCCAGGGCGGCCCGGAGCGCCTGAACGAAGTAGAGGTTGGGATCGGGAAGGGCGAAGTACTCGGTTTTCCCCGGGTGGCCGAGGGGGACCGTTCCCTCAGCCCAGACATTCATGGTCCCCGGCTCGCGGAAGAAATCGATCGTGCGCCGTCCACGCCGCTGGACGGTCCGGGCTCTGTTCTCGAACGTGAAGTTGTCGAGCATGGGCTCGAACTCCACGCGAGGGGGCGCTCGGACCCGCGGCCCTGGCCCCCACGTGACGTTGACGCTGTTGTCGTTGAAGCCGAGGCCGGACACCGGGGCAGCGTACCACCAATTGAGGTCGTAGCTTTCCCAAGCAGGGTGGACGAGCTGCTGCTCGAAGTAGCTCCCGTCGCCTACTATGCTGCCGTCGACCTGTCTGATGCCGCGGTGCACAATGCTGTCCGCGAGGTCGTCGATACGAGTCCAGAGATCGTCGCACACTCCGGGCGCCAACGTGTTGACCCCGTAGCACCGCTCGGAGAAGGTGGGATCGCCGCGACCGTAGATCACGAGATCCCCTTTTAGGCCGCCGTCTCGAAGGGGACCGGTCCCGTAGACGCTGGTGATGATGCGATGATCGGGTGGCAGCAACGTGCTGGCGGCGGCGGCGACTACGAGCTTGATGTTGGACGCCGGGACGAACAGACGATCGGGGTTGCGAGCGTAGAGGGTCTGTCCCGTGTGATCGGTGACGTAGACACCCCAGGTGGCTCGATCGAAGGGTGGGGAGTCCAACAAGCGGTCGAGCCGTCGAGGAGGGCCATCTTGGGCCTCCACGGCGACGGGCGCTCCCACCCAGAGGAGCACCGCGAGCGAGGTCCAGGGGTATACCGTCGAAGCTACGCGCATGGAGATATTGAAAGGACTGATGACAGGATTCGCCGAGCCGAGCGATGGCAAACTACGGTGCCCTGGAGGGAGCGTCAATCGACGATCCATTCGCCTGGGTATGATGGGGCGGGTTGGCCAACGCCTCCGCCGCGCCGCCATGGTGGTGTTCCTTCTCGGCACCCCTCTCGCTTCGATACCGGCGCAAGAAGAGGAGCGAGATCTCGTGGTCCGCGGGCTCTCCTTCACCGGCAACGATGCGATCGATGATTACACGCTTCAGGTATCCATCGCGACATCCAATTCGTCATTCTTCGCTCGAGCACCCGTAATCCGCTGGCTAGGACTCGGAGCAAAGCGCTACTTCAACGACGCGGAATTTCGCCGTGACGTCCTGCGCATCCAAACGCTGTATCGCGCAAGCGGCTATGCCGGGGTGCGCGTTGACACCCTGGTGCGTCGGAGTGAAGGGAGCGTCAACCTGACGTTTCGGATCCGCGAGGGTCAGCCGATCCGCATCGTGGCGTTGACCGTCGTGGGCACGGGTGGGATCGTCGCGGAGCGGCAGCTCATGGAGCGGATTCCGTTGCGGGCGGGTGATCCCTTCAACCGGTTGCTGATTCAGGCGTCCGCGGACACCATCCGCACGGTCCTGCGCAACCGCGGTTATCCGTTTGTCGAGGTGTTCCGGAACTTCGATGAAGACCGGGGGAATCGAACCGCCGAGGTGCGGTTCGAGGTGGACCCGGGCCCTCGCGCCTCCATCGCGGGCGTTGAGGTCGTCGGCAACGTGGATCTTTCGGATAGAGTGCTCCGCCGGGCAGTGCCGGTGCGGGAGGGACAAGTCTTCAGTCAGCGGGCCTTGGACGAGAGCCAGCTCGATCTCTACCGAATGGGTCTCTTCAACTACGTCAACGTCTCGCTCGAGGATTCCCTTCCCGAGACGTTCGATGATTCCCTGGTCACCGTACAAGTTCAGGTCTCGGAGGGCGCGCTCCGTCGCATCCGCTTGAGCGCCGGTTATGGTACGATCGACTGCCTTCGGACGCGCGGGTCCTGGACGCTCAACAATTTCCTGGGGGACGCGCAGACACTCGAGCTGAGTGCTGGAGTGTCTAGGCTTGGCGCGGGCGATCCCCTTGGGGTGGGATTCGATAACAACATCTGTCAGGGTCTTCGCAATGAAGACGAGCGCTTTCTCAAACTCAACTACCAGATCGCGGCGACGTTCCGCGAGCCGTTCTTCCTAAGTCGAAGAACCAGTGCAGCCGTTTCCGTCTCTGCCGAGCGGGTCACCGAGTTCAAGGCGTATCTCCGGGAAGCCTACGGTGGCAGATTGTCCTTGACGCGTCGGATCCCGGGGCGTGTCCCTATAACCGTGGGGTATGAGGCATCCATTGCACGGACGGACGCCGATCCGGCTACGTTCTGTACGTTCTTGGACGTATGTGACGTGGGTGAGGCGGACAAGTTCACGGACTTCCGTCTGGTGTCGGCCGTCTCGTTCGACGTAGTACGGGATCGGACCGACTCGCCGCTAGATCCCACGAGGGGGAGCCTCGTTCGATTCGGTTTTCGCCATGCGTCCACGCCCATCGGCGCGGATGAGTTCAGACAATTCACGAGGGGGATTATCGACCTCGAGGCACACCATCGTACCGGCCGCACAAGCGTCCTGAGCTGGAGGGTCCGCCTCGGTGGTGTCACCTCGCCGCTGATCGACGTCGGTGCGGGCCTCGAAGAGCGTTTCGTGCCGCCCGAAGAGCGGTTCTACTCCGGCGGTGCCAACAGTGTGCGGGGTTTCAGTCAGAACGAGTTGGGCCCGTTCGTGCGGGTCATCGAGGAAGGCGAGGGCAACGACGTGGTGGAGGTTCCCAACGCAGAAGGTGGTGTGGATAGCTTGGTGGGGAGACTTCGGACGTCTCCCAGCGGTGGGGAAGCCTTGCTGCTCGCGAACGTGGAGTATCGATTCCTGCTGTCCCGGCGGTTGACCGGTGCGCTCTTCGTGGATGCCGGCCAGGTGTTCGAACGAGAAGGCGAAGAAGGCGGTGCGGCGCTTCGGATCACGCCCGGAGCCGGGCTGCGGCTGGCGTCGCCCATCGGGCCGATCCGGCTGGACATCGGATTCAATCCGTACCCACCGCTGACGGGACAGCTGTATAAGTTGGCCGCGCCCGATCCAGAGCGCAGTACCGAATTGGAGCTCGTGCAGGTGCCAGCGCCGACGCCGGATGACCCTGACCGCATGGTAGACTTTCAGTTCGCACCTGACCGCGGTTTCTTCGGCCGTTTTCGGATTCATTTCTCGGTGGGGCAGGCGTTCTGATGAACCGACTCGGTGTGTGGCTGGCACTCCTGGCCTGCTGGTTCGTCGGATGCGTGCTGGGAACCATGGGCGTTGCGCTTCGAACCGAGGCCGGGCGGAATCTCGTGGGCCGGGCAGCGGTGAGCTTCATCAACGACCGCATCAACGGCACGCTATCCATCGGCGAGCTCGGCGGATCGTTCGTGGAGGGATTGGAAGCTCGGGATATCGTGCTTCGTGGTCCCGATGGATCGCCGATCTTCGAACTCCGCCGGCTCCGACTGAGATATCGCCTCGCCGATTTGCTGAGCCGCCGCATCGTACTCGGTCAGCTGATCCTGGACCAACCGCAAGTGACCTTCACCCGTTCCCGTCCCGGGGAGCCGTTCGATTTCGAGCTGCTCTTATCGGCAGACTCCGGTCGTATCGGCGGCTCGCCGCTGTTTGTGGCGTTTGGCGATGTGCAAATCACGGACGGCAGCTTTGTTGTTCGCACTCCCACAGGCTCCACCGATTCGGGTGTGGTTGAAGGTGATTTCGGTCCCGAGAGCGCTCTCCACGTTCGACGGATCGATGGGATCAACGCCGAGTTTCCTTACCTCCGCCTGGCCTCTCCCCGACCGTCCGAGCGTGGAATCCGGAGCGAGATCGCGTCCCTCGAGGCGCGGATATCGGATCCGGCGATCGCCGTCGAGCACCTGCGCGGCGAGGTGCGCTTGGTCGGCGACTCCCTCGTCGTCGATCTGTCCGCAGTACATCTCGGCCACACACGGGTGGGCGGCCAGGGAGTGATCCGCTTCGCTGCCGACGGCTTGTCGTTCGATCTCGAGCTCGAAGTCGATCGGGTAGTGACAGACGAGGTCCGGGGGCTCATTCGCGAACTCCCGGCAGGACTCGCTGCGAACGCAGCGCTTCACGTGCGAGCCACGGAGGATGGCGCTATCGAGGTCGATGCCCGCGAGCTCACCGTAGAGGGGTTCAATGGCGGTGGGGAGGCAGTCGGGCAGCTCGGTTTGGCGGTTGGACCCGGCGACTCGTTGGCATTCCGAGACACCGATCTGGACCTCCGCAATTTCGATCTGGAGTACATCCGAGGCTTTATGGATACCCTGCCGGTCGCCGGGCGAGTGACCGGATCATTCAGGGCGACGGGCCCGGAGGAGCATTTGCGTGTCGAGCTGGACGTCCTCTTGCGTGATTCACTGGTCGAGGGCTGGCCGGAGTCTCGCATTCGCGGGGGTGGGCACTTGCTGCTCGGTGCAGGGGACTTGGTGTTCGAAGAGTTCGCGGTGGACAGCACGCGGTTGGACTTGGGAACGCTACGGACACTCCTCCCGTCCATTGCGCTCAAAGGCGAGCTTCGCGCGACCGGCACCCTCAGGGGCCCGTGGCGGGAAATGCAGTTCGAAGGCGAACTGCGGCATCGAGACAGCTCGGGTCCGGAAAGCGCGCTTCGGGGGTCTTGGCGGGTCGACGGCCGTGGTGACCCGGTGGGCGTATGGGCCGATGTACAACTGGATTCGCTGCGGTTCGCCGGTCTGCGGCCGAGCTACCCGGCCATTCCGATCGACGGAAACTTCGCGGGGCGCGTAGTGCTGGGCGGCTACATGGACTCCCTCGGCATCGAGGGGCGTCTAGCAGGCCCGGCGGGCGTGATGTCTCTCGATGGTGCGGTCATTCTCCACGCAGGGCGGCTTGGGACCCATCCACTTCGCATCGAGGCCAGCCAGCTCGATCTGCATGCATTGCGCGGCGATCTGCCGGTGAGCACGTTGCGCGGAGAGGCGGTGGTGTCGGGTGTGAGCACGGAGAGAGGGGCGTCCGATTGGTCGGTGGAGCTTGCCGTTGCGCGATCACGCATCGAAGACGTTCCCCTCGATAGCGTCCGGGCGACGTTGGGGATTGCCGATACGCTGCTGCTGGTGGATACCCTGTCGCTGTGGGCACCGGGAATCCGGGTGAACGGTGGCGGGAGCTTTGGTGTGGCCCCGCCTCACTCCGGGATGCTGGCGCTCTTGGTCGAGGCTCGGTCCATCGGCGCGCTGGAGCCGTTGCTGGTGCGAGTTTTCGGCCAGCCGGATTCGGAGTTCGGCGGCGTGGTGCCTGAGGGAGCAGTGACCGTGGCAGCCGAATTCCGGGGTGCGCTCGACGCGTTCGATGTGGAGGCCCGCTTCGAGGCAGACAGTCTGCGACGCGCGGACGCATACGTGTCGCGTCTCAGAGGGGCCGCGCAGTGGACCTCACCTTTCAAGGACGCTACCGTCGAGGCGGTGGTCGACTCGTTGGGGATCAGGGGTCTGGCCTTCAGCGGGATCGAGTCCCGGGTCTCCGGGCGGTCAGACTCTCTGGCCTGGTTCGGCCGTGCCCGCTTCGGGGACATCGGAGCATTTATCGGCGGA
>JBDHDH010000127.1:0-10182 GCA_039591615.1 Gemmatimonadota bacterium
TCCAGGTGGGATGCGCACGCTCACGGCTCGTCCCTCACCCTGCTCGTGAGCGGCCTGGTAGACACCCTCGGTGTCGTAGGCACCATCTGCAGAGATGGAGACCACTCGACGGTCGATCTGCCCGAGCAGGGCGGGAACAAGACACTCGAGGCGTAGGGCGGGGGTGCCGTAGGGCCCACCGGCCTTGGGGCGCTGACGTCTTGTTCGCGGCTGGTCGGTCGGTGCCCTGCTGCCTGTGCCGCGGCGCGTCGTTGCCAATGGCAATTCACTTAGCCTCCGCGACCGGAGGGTTCCTCCTTTTTCAGCTTTTTTATGGTCCTCGATCGGGGGAAGGGAAACGTCAAGCCCGAGAACATCCTGCTCACGATGGTGGCTGTTCTTGGGATCGCGTGATCCCAACTATTCACTGCTCACTCCTATCTCCCTCCCTGCGCCGCCATCCGCCGCTCGATCTCCGTAAACCAGTTGAGGACCACGGTGGGCCTCGGTCTCGATCGAGCGGTCCTGATCTCCGCTCAAGACCAGGAAGGATTCCCCATCTCTCGCGACGTCGTATTGCGGTGATGATTCGCTGAAGGCGTAGCGCGCCGAACCAAACAGCCGCGTGCGTTCGGAGACGCGGACCGCCGAGCCAAACTCCAAGGTCGCGGCGATGAGGCTTTGCGTTGGGTAGTCGACGTACACGACCTCCGTGTCCGACGTCCACAACGGTACACCCGCCCCACCCGTCGAAATGAGCCAGCGCCCTCCCGGTGCCATGAATGGGCGCACGTACACCTGCCATTGACCGGATTCATCGGAGCCGTAGGCAACCCACTCCCCATTGGGCGAGACGGCACCGGTTTCTTCCTCGGCGCCGGTGGCAATGACATCCTGACGCGTGCGATCATCTCCGGTTCCGACCGCGTAGATGTTTTCCTGAGGGACACCCTCCACGTTTCCGTCAAACACGATCCAGGCTCCGTCCCGCGTCCAGAACGTCGTTCCCGGGTTTTCGGTATCCTCGCCCTCAGCCACGCGCTCGGCGGGCCCTGACCCATCCGCCGGTATCCAGTAGAGGTCCGAGGCGTCGGACCTCGTCGAATAGAAGGCAACGCGATCACCATCCGGGGACCACGTGGGCCGTACGTTATCGCCCTCGACCGTCAGCTGCGAGAGCGTCTCCGACGCGATGTCGTAAATCCAAATCTGTGAGCCGTCGTCGCCGGTGACGCTCATCGCGATCCGGTCCTTGTGTGGGGACCATCTCGGATGCGCGTACCGGCCGGTCCGCGCGACCACCACGGTTTCCCGTCCCGATCGATCGACCTCGACCACCTGGAAGCCCGTTTCGGCGGCCCCTGGGAGATAGATCATGGTACCCGACCTGGAGATGCTGAGCCTGGAACCGCTGAAAAACGCGCGCACGTTGTCCAGCAGCGGCACGGGCGATCCCGTCACCACGCGGCGCCCTGCGTCGAACTCAACGCCGTACACGGCACCTTCGCCGGTTGTATACACGAGGTGCCCCGATTCGGTATACCACCCCCGCGCGCCCCCGGGCACCACTACGTCGATCGCTCCCGATGCAACGTCCAAGACCGCAAGGTCCGTCTGGCTGCACCCTGCCGTACAGGTTTGGATCAACACGGCGTCACCACCGGGGAGGACCGAAGGCCACAACAGCCCGACCCCCGCGCTGTCGACGAGCACCTCTGGCAATCCTCCGGCGCCACTCACGCGAGACAGCGCGAAACTGCTGGATATGTACGCGATATATCCGTCGTCACCCCACGATCCGCTCCCGAATTGATTCTGCACGTCGTCGGCCAGCGTAATCGGCGGGCCACCCGTCACCGGCACCTTCTTGAGCTTCTCGTCTTCCGCGGTCGTGAAGCCCACCCACAACCCGTCGGGTGAGAAGAACGGGGCAACGGCATCCTCGGTGCCCGCGAGCGCGACGCCCTCGATCTGATCGAGCCGCCGGATATACAACCGACTCCGCGCGGCACCAGAGTCGATGGCGGCGTAGACGATCAATGTCCCGTCCGGCGATATCGCAAACGGCGCGTCTTCGCCCGGCCGAATGTCGAGACGCTGCCCGGCGGGAACGCGGAGACCAAACCGCACGACCTGTGGCTCGCTCTCGTTCCCTCCAAGGAGGAGGAAGCCCACGATCACGCCCACCACCGCGAAGCCCACGGCGAACGCGGCGTGCCTGAAGCTGGTCGCGGACGGGACGGCGGCAGCGGGAGCGGCGGTCATCGCGGTACTCGCACGAGTGAACGCGGGATTCACGAGCGCTGCAGCAAACGACGCGGCCGACGTGAACCGGTCGGCCGGCAACTTGGCCAGGCTCATCTGAATCGCGGCGTCCGTGTGCGGCGGCACCGCGGCCCGATCCTTGGAGACCGGTGGCGGATCCTCCGTGAGGATCTTTGCGACGATCGCCTGCGCGGACGGGCCAACGAAGGGCGGCTGTCCGACCAACATCTCGTACAGCATCGCGCCCAGCGAATAGACGTCGGTCCGCCCGTCGAGTTCGCGGTCCGCCGACGCCTGCTCGGGCGACATGTAGTGCGGCGTCCCGATCGAGAGCCCAGTCTCGGTGAGGCGCGTGCCGGCTCCCGCCGCGGCGCTCAAGGCCAGCGCGATCCCGAAATCGGCTACGAGCGCTTGGCCCGCCTGCAACAGGATGTTTTCGGGTTTGATATCGCGGTGGATCACCCCGCGCTGGTGGGCAAAGTCGAGCGCACCCGCGACCGCACGAGCAATCTCGATGGCCTCCTCCACGGCCAACTGTTTTTCCCGGTCCAGCCGATCGCGGAGCGACTCGCCCTCCACGTACGGCATCACGTAGTACAGGAACGAGTCTGCCTCACCCGAATCGTAGAGTGGCAGGATGTTCGGGTGCTGCAGGTTGGCGGTCACCTCGATCTCTTTGAGAAAGCGCTCCCCGCCCAGGATGGCCGAGAGTTCAGGCCGGAGGACCTTCACCGCTACTTTGCGGTTGTGCTTGACGTCGTGGGCAAGGTACACGGTCGCCATCCCGCCCTGGCCGAGTTGGCCTTCGATGGCGTAGCGGTCGGCGAGTGCGGCAGTGAGCCGGTCGACGAGGTCGTTCATGACTGGCAAAGATAAAGGGTCGTCGGTGGTTACGGCGAGCGGGCGTCGGCGTCCGGAGAACCGTCGGAAGGTCCAGCCGCCTCGTGAACAGCACCCGGCCATTCATACCGTGACTCTCAGCTCGTCTCGTGACGCCTTCCGGCCAGGAGGACGAGCGGGGTTGCCGTCAGAATGATGCGTCGCATGTCTCACCAACCTCGCCCTCCCGCGCCGTGTGGCGACCGGGGCGAATGCCACCGGCACGGAGCGCGGCACGGCGATTCGTCGGCGCCGGGTGGCCGAGCACTCCGGGGCCAGCGGCACGGGCTCGCCCGCACGCGAGGCGCCTCGCCCACCTCGGCGGCCTGCGACCGGTTCCCGCACTCCGAGAACGCTAACACGTATCGCCTCGTTTCATGGTCCTCCACGCCCGGCGACCCTTCGATGCGGTAACGGTCGGCGAGGGCGCATTTCAGTTGGTGCAGTTGGTCGGCCACAGCAGCGGCGCTCCAAACGACCCTTTCCTTTCTATCATACAGTCCCAAGAGTCCATGAAGTTCTCGTGAAAGTTGACGAGCGAGACTCGAACAGCGGCGAGGCCCGGATCACGGCATACCCTTCACATCTCTGGCATGGTGCGGTACTCGTCGAACCACGCGAGGATGTGCGCGACCTTGGCAATCAGGTTGCTGGGGCGCCCCGCGATCCCGTGTGGCGCATCCGGGATACGCACCATCACCGTCGGAATCTTCCTCAGTTTCAGCGCTTGATAGAACTGCTCGGTCTCCCACATCGGCGTCCGATAATCAACCTCGCCCGTGATCAGCATCGTCGGTGTGGTCACGTTCCCCGCATACGATATCGGCGATCGCTCCATGTAGTGCTGGAGGTGATCCCACGGGAAGCCCGGGAACCAGTACTTGTAGAAGGTCGCCGTGTTGTCGGCCGTGAGCACGAAGCTGTACCAGTTGATCACCGGCTTCTGCACCACGGCCGCCTGAAAGCGGTCCGTGTGCCCGACGATCCAACTCGAGAGCACGCCGCCGCCGCTGCCTCCGGTTACGAACATGTTGTTCTCGTCGATGTACCCCCGCGCGACGACGGCGTCGACTCCGGACATGAGATCGTCGTAGTCCTGACTGGGATAGGCATGATGGATGAGGTTGCCGAACTCCTCGCCGTAGCTCGAGCTGCCACGCGGGTTGGCGTAGAGGACCACGTACCCTGCTGCGGCGTAGAGCTGAATCTCGGCGGTGAACCGGTCGCCGTAGTTGGCGAACGGCCCTCCGTGAATCTCGAGGATGAGCGGGTACTTCTCGGACGGATCGAAATCCGGCGGCTTGGCGATCCACCCGTGAATCCGGCGGCCCTCAAACGACGACTCGTACCAGATCTCCTCCACCGTGGCCAAGGACTTGTGTCCGAGGAGATCCTCATTGAGGTGTGTGAGCCGCACCGCGTCCCGTCCTTCCCGGCCGACCGCCACGTCGGAGGGGTGGTCGGGCCTGGAGTACGTGAACGCGAACGTGCCGTTCTCGGCGACGGAGAAGGATCCGCCGGAATACGGGCGCCCGAGAGAAAGCCCGCCGACGTCCCCCGCCAGCGTCTCGACCACGCCGTCGAGCGAGACATAGCCGATCTTCGTGTTTCCCTGGTCGTCATACTGGAAGTAGAGGCCGCGACCGTCCGAGCGCCAAACCGGACTGTTCACCTGGCGGTCCAAGCCCGCAGTGACGACGCGGCTCCCTGAGCCATCGCGGTTCATGACATACAGCCGGGTTATCTGGTAGCCGTGATACTGTTCGTCGAAACCGAGGTAGGCGATGTGGCGGCCGTCGGGCGAGACAAGCGGTCTCGTGTCGGGGCCGTGACGATCGGTGAAGGCGCGCAACGAGCCGTCGGTTAGCGACACCTCGTAGATCTCGCTGTTCCGCGGGTCATATTCCCATCCGTCGCGGCGATTGCCGGAGAAGAGCACGGCGGTTCCGTCGATGCTCCACGACGGAGATCCGTGATTGAACTCTCCGTCCGTGAGCTGGCGCGGTGTGCCGCCATCCGCGGGCAGCACGAAAACGTGTTGATAGCCGTCGCGGAGGTATCCACGTCCATCCGCACGATACTGCAGGCGGTCGATGATCTTGATCGGCGGCCCCCAGTCCGCCCCTTCAGGCTTCCTCGGCATCGGAGCCAGTGGGGGCGTCGGCGCGGAGGGTACGAACATCGTCAGTGCAATCCAGCGTCCGTCGGGAGACCAGGTGAGACCACCGGGCGACTCCGTCAGATTGGTGAGCTCGGCATCCTGTCCCGTATCCATCCAGCGAACCCAGATCTGACTCGAGCCGTTGGCGTCCGAGACGTACAGAAGGCGCGTGCCATCCGGTGACCATTGTGGCGAGGAGTAGTTGTTGCTCCCCGACGCAAGTGCCCGATGGTTCGACCCATCAGCACCTATAATCCAGAGGCTCGATCGCCGCCGGTCCGTCATGATGTCGAACGAACTGCGGACGTAGACGACATGGCGGCCGTCCGGAGAGATCTGTGGGTCGGCGGCCCACTCGAACTCGAACACGTCGCGTACCTCGAGGCGATCGCCATCTGATGCGGCAGTCTGCGCGGCACCGGGTGGCCCGAACCTGAGGAAGCACGCCATCAACAGCATAGTCACTTTCTTCATGACATCCTCGTCAGCGGGAGTTCTGTGAGGACTCGTTGCCGCTACCTGTTGTCGTCCGCGCGCCTTCGATCAATTCCCGCCGCCGCCTTCCGAGATTGCCCGCGCAATCCCAAAGTCCGCTACACGGGCATGTCCAGCGGCAAGCAAGACGTTCTCCGGTTTGATGTCGCGATGGATCACATCGTGGCAATGCGCGAAATCGAGCGCATCGGCGACTTCCCGCGTGATCTTGACTGCGTCCTCGATGCCAAGCTGCTTCTCACGATTCAGCCGATCCCGGAGCGATTCACCCTCGACATAGGGCATCACATAGTAGAGAAAGCCACCGGCCTCATGCGAGTCATGGGGCGTCAGAATGTGAGGATGGTCGAGACGGGCGGTGAGCCTGATCTCGCGCACGAAGCGCTCGGGGCCAAGGGCAGCCGCCAGCTCCGGCCGCAGAACTTTGACCGCGACCTGGCGATCGTGCTTGAGATCCTCCGCGAGGTAGACGGTCGCCATGCCGCCGCGCCCGAGTTCGCGCTCGATGCGATAGCGGTCGGCGAGGGCGGCTTTCAGGCGGTCGAGCTGGCCCGTCATGACAAACGGCCTCCGCTCATTCACCGCATAAGATGCAGTCCGGTTCGGAGAGCCGCGAGTCGACGGCTCAGTTCACCCGATTCTAACCGACACTGTAACGACGCCCACGAACACCAATTGACGCAGAAGCAGGTTTCGGGCGGATTATTGACGCCAGTTGACGCCCATCGACGTCACCGTTTTCCTCCGGAGCCAAAGATCACAGGTTCGAATCCTGTCAGGCGCATCCCCGTAGCATCAAGCCCCACAGTCAGTCAGGAGGCTGTGGGGCTTCGCTTCAGAGAGCGTTCCCCGCACTTCTGCGGCCCAACTCAGGCGCTCAGCGGCGTCGGATCGATATAGATCAGATACTCCTGGATCTTCTCACCGCGCATCTTGAAGCAATTCAAGAACGGTAGGGTGAGTGCCGATCCATCGTGCCTGACGTAGGTGACCTCTCCCTGGACGAACACGGCGTCCTGCTGGCTCCACGACCCAAGCAGTTCGTGGCGCATTCCTCTGAACATCCCGAAGAACTGCCCGACATATTCCTGGATCGCGCCCTTGCCGACCGTGGGTGGGTTGCTCCCGTAGCGGAACTGCGCATCGTCGGTCATGAACGAAACGAACTTCTCTGCATCCATATCGTCGATGGACGCAACGAGATCCTCGATCCAACGCGGTCTCATCACGGATGTGTCACTCCCGTTTGACGATCCGATAGCAGGTTGGTGGCACGGGCCACCGAAGCCGCCCTACTTGCGGTTGTCGTTCCCCCACGTTGCCCATCTTTCCTTCGCGAGAGCCGCCGGGCCGTGTACCAAGTGACACCTGAAGCAACTCTCCGTCCCGATACCCAGACGGAGCTTGGCGGCCACCTCCAGATTGGGCGAGGCGCCCGCCAGAACCGAACCTAATTGCTCCAACATTCCCTCCACGCTCGCATCGACAAAGTACTTTGGCTCCGTCTCATGGCACCAGGCGCAGGTTCCCTTGAGCAGTTCGACCCTTCCCGTGAACGCTTCGAATTGTGTGCGGGCATTCTCCACCTGCCGCTGCTCGAGATCGACCTCGATGCCCACAAATGATGACTCCAAGTCCCGCTTGAGGTCACTGAATCCCAGCTCCTCGCCGGAAATGGGATCGGCGACGCGGATCTGTGTAAAATCGCCCACAGTGATACCTCTGCTGAACCTTGGCCATGTTCATCACATGGCAGTCGTGACACACCTCGCCAACCGCCCCGATGGCTGCCATGGCCTGTTCCTGGTCGCCTGTCTGAAGCACTTCCCCCAACCTCTCCACCGGCTCCATCGGGTAGTCCTCCTCCCACTCGGGAACCATCCGGGCAGTTGCGGCATACATGGCCTTGAACTTCTCAAATTGGGCATCGACCTGCTCAATGTCATTCTCGGACAGGTCCACTGCGATGCCGCTCAAGGCGCCCCCTAAGGCAAACATCTCCTGCAGCAGGACGGGTGCGTCGGCAGCCGGCGGGTACAGTGCGTCCAAGGAGCGGGGAGGTGGGCCCGTCATGACTTGCAGTTCGGCGACGGTGTTTCTCAAGCGGGCAATCTCCTCAGACTGATCGGCACCACAGCCAAGCCCGAGGATCGAGATACCGGTGGCAATACGCGTTACCGTTCTCATGGGTCAGGTCCTTTCGACGCAAAGGTGCTCCCGGAGACCCATTGCGACGGCGTTGTGCCTGCTAGAGCCACCCGAAGCGCACCAGCGTCCGGTTTGCTCGCCAGGCAAACAGCCCCGCCAACGTGATGAGAACAACGGTCAACACAGCGTCGTAGCTGCCGTAGACTTGCATCCCCAGGATGATGGTCACGAGGACCAAAAACAGGCAAAGAGTCGCTAGGCGCTTCCGCAGCACTCGGTACGGCTTGAGGCGAGCTGCAAAGCCCTCGGGTGCGGGAGCGTTCGGGCCGACCTGGGCCAATAAGGTCTCGATTCTTGGCTGAAGCCCAATGTGAACGTAGGAGAGCAGGCCCATCAGCGCACAGAGCACCAAGGTCTTAACCAGCAGTACCCAGTTTCCCCACAGCGCGCCGATACCCAGCGGGCCAACCAACAGCATCGCCAAGCCCGTGAGCAGTACCGTTGCCTTGAAAGCAAAGCAGCGGGTCGCGCCACGGCGGATGATGTTCTCCACGTAGCGGTCGGCGTCGTAGCTGAACGCTGATCCCAATTGCGCGCGCTCGTTGACCGCGATGAGATTGAACAGGGGGACCGACATGAAGACAAATGCCAACACATGCAAGGTTCGCAGAGCTGCGTAAGCCCCACCTTAGGCTCTCCTGTGCGGGTTGCCGACTCGAGCGATTGCCTGACCGGCCCCTCCGGGCCTCGTCGTCGGGCGGGCGTCTGGCGGATCCGTCTGTCTGGCGGCGGGTCCTGCTGTGTCTGTTGGTGCTACCTCCGAATCAGCAGTGCTAGCGAATCACCGCGCCGATCCCGAACCCGAGGGCAATGTCGTTGAGCTCGTCGAACACGTAGCCGAACCAGCGACTCGTGAGGCTATGTCTCGTGTCCTGGAAGTCTGTACACGTTCAGGATTGTCGGCTTCCTAGCGATGGTTCCTGCTTTGTACAGTGGCATCAATTCGTCTAAGCGTTCCTTTCGTTGGACGTAGTGTATGAAGCCTGCGACCAGTGCCCAAAGGGTTGCCATTGTCACGGCGCACCCTCCTCCGATCAACAGAGCCAACTTGCCAAGTACGAGGAACGCTTCTGTGGTTTCCGGATCCATGGCGGTTTCTGTTTCTTCATCGCCGAGACAAGAGGTCCGCTAGGTTCTTCTCCGGCTTGCCATCTTCCTTTCCGTGAGCATCCCTACTTGCGCCATGAGAATCTTCAGTCAGCTGCTGGCCGCTCCCAGAGAGGGAAGTACTTCGTTGCCCCCCGCGGCCGTGGAGGCCGCGCCCCGAGCGTCGCTCCGGCACGGCCTCCACCACGACCCGCAGTCTAGAGCTTCGACACGTGCGCCATGGCGATGGGGGCCATGGAATTGAAGAAGCTCACCGTTCGGTCATTCATGACCTCATCCTTCAGGGTCCGGGCTTCGGCCTTTCGACCCATCCTCTGGTAGCAGTCTGCCAGCAGGGCCCGAACGACGATGTTGGCGGGATCCGCTTGCTCGAGCTGGTAGAGTGCCTGTGCGGTGTTGTTCTCATGCAGTTGCAGCAACGCGTTGGCGGCGCGTGAGGCCGTCTTCCAATTCGCTGCGTCCGCCTTGCCCTCGAGCTGCTGCGCGTGAGTGCGAGCCTTGTCCAGATTGCCCACCGCGGCGTACGCCCACGTCGCCCACGCGTGCTGCGCCGGCGTGTCGGCCCCCCCCACGTCTGCGGCCGCCTGGAGGTGCGTGTCGACAGCGGCCCCCCGGCCGGACATGGCAGCCGCTAGCGCCAGCTGCTGGTGCGCGAGCGTCGTCAGCCAGTCGATGTCGTTGGCCGCTGCCTCCTCCGCCACGGTCGCCAGCTCCGTCATCGCGGCGTTCCGCTTCCCCTGCATGAGGTAATGGTTAGCCAGCGCCCGTCGCGCGTTGATGCGAGCTTGCGTCGTGGGAGCATATTGGATCCCCTGTTCGATCAAGCCGGGGATGTCGCTTGTGCGGCCGGTGAGTCGGGCGATCTCGGCCAGCCCGAAGTAGGCCGCGTTGAAGGCTTGATCGCGTTGTACCGCGTTCCGGTATTGTGTGGCGGCGTCCTCGAACCGACCGTCCCACTGCAGCAGCTCACCGTATGAGTCGTAGGGGTTGGGGTGGTCCGGGACCAGCTCAACATACTTGCGCACCGCCTTCATGCCCCCATCGTGATCCCCGGTGTTCCAGAGGGTGTACGCGAGGATGTTTTGCAC
>JBDHDH010000128.1:0-9794 GCA_039591615.1 Gemmatimonadota bacterium
GAAGACCTCGCAGGGGACCACCTCCGTTACGATTGGCGCGTTCCATATCCCGGCCGAGTTCAGCTCATCAATCACCTCCTCCGCCACTGCATGTTGTTCCGGTGAGTGATACAGAATGATAGAGCGATACTGTGTTCCGACGTCGGGTCCTTGGCGATTCGGGGTGGTAGGATCATGGGTTGCGAAGAACACTTCCAGGATCTCGCGGAAGGTTGTCCGGTTGGGGTCGAAGTGAACCTGAATCACCTCGGCGTGACCGGTAGTGCCGCTGCACACCTGCTGGTAGGTTGGGTTCGGCACACTGCCGCCGGCGTATCCGGATTGGACGCGTGCGACTCCCTCCAACCGCTCATACACGGCTTCGAGACACCAAAAACAGCCTCCCCCGAGCGTTGCAATCTCCATGTTGCTCACTCCGTGCGTGAATTACGTCGGTTTCGTATGGGTGATTGCGGTGATGCCCGCCACGTTCATGGTTGCCGTGGGTTCTCGTACCGTGAGTCCATTGGAAGCGAATCATCGACACGCTTTACGGCGGCAGGTTCCTGCCTCACGGTGCGATCCCCGACTCCATGAATGCCGGCCGACCGGCGGAGGTTCCAAGGCGCCGTAAGCGGGACCGACCCGGCAAACCCGCCGGCACCTAACGGGAATGATCGGGCAGAGCCGGCCGGTGTCAATCAGGGTCCCTCCCCCTCATGGTGTGGCGCTGCTCCCTCGCCCGAGCCTGCCTCTCGAACCAGTTGTCTTTGTACAGATTACCTCCGTGAAGCACCGCGACGACGCTGGCCCCGAGGTAGGCCGG
Organism: Gemmatimonadota bacterium; assembly: GCA_039591615.1. Taxonomy (GTDB): domain Bacteria; phylum Gemmatimonadota; class Gemmatimonadetes; order Gemmatimonadales; family GWC2-71-9; genus JBDHDH01. The sequence continues at coordinate 806 of JBDHDH010000128.1, forward strand.
AACGAACAGCGGTCCCCACAACTCGCATTGCTGAACATGCACTCGCTCGTGACTCCTGGTCCGATCGAGGCAATCCGTGTCCCTCCCGAGGACGACATGGCCGAGGGCCAGCGCCGCAGCTCCGCCCCGGAGCGGCACTACCCGCTCCAGGAGGCTGCGGGCGAGACCGCCGTGCACTTCGAGAACACCATCGACGACCTGGATGTGACCTTCCGATACGACCGCGACCACGGCGCACAGCAGCCCGAGGACTGTAATGGGGAGCGCCCAGGCGTACGCGAGCCCGCGTATGGCCGCGCGTCCTGCGAGCCCGATCGCGCCTTGCCGCGGGCGGTGGATGCGTCTCGTCACCGGCGGGCGAATCGCAGCCCAGTCCACGTATCATCGATTGCCGCGACCTTGTAGTCGACCAAGCCGGCACCCTCGGCGACACGGCGCACCACGGGTTGAGTCAAATCACGCCCCAGCTGTGACGTCTTCTTCGGCCAGAGGATCCATAGCCCGCCACGACCTACGTGACGGGACGCTCGCTCGATCCCTCGCTCCATCCGCTCGCGCGTCGTGGTGAACCAGATCGTGACGTCTGGCGCGTCCTGGAGCCCGCGGCGGATGGTGACTCCTTCCGGAAGGGGTTCGAGGGTGGCCTCGAATCCGGCGGGGGCATCCACCAAAGCGACGTCGGTGTCGGCTGTGATACCGAGTTTCTTTGCCAGGGGTGTTTTCGCGTACGCACCAAAAACCGACTTGAACGTCACCGGATTTCGCGGCGGATTGGCGATGGCATTGTGCAGCGAGCTCCGCATCCTAGGCCACGACGTATAGACGGCATCGGGAATGAGCTCTCGGATCCTGGTGACCTTGCTGTCTTCACCGTCCACGAAGACCAGGGGGACTCGCCTTGTGGACTCTACGTGGCGAAGGGCGACAGCGACGTCGCGTCCCTGCGAAGGAAGTCGGCTCAGGTCGATGACGACCGCCCCAGGTGGGCGCCTTCGAAGATCACGAAGCACGTTGGGACTTGGAACGTCGCATGCAACCATGTATCCCGCCGTCTGCAGTCTGCGGGCCCGCTCTTTGGCCTCATCGGCGTGCCAGTGGATGAGGTGGACACGGACCTTCTTTCGCGCTCCCAGGCCCATGATCAAGCCGGTCGCTCTTGCGGATCCTGGGCCTTCTCTTCCTTCGCCATTGCAGTCAACGATGCAGCCAAACGCGAGACGTCGCCAGTGTCCCAGGTCCTTCTCTTCTTCCATCGGTTCGCGCGATTCTGCCGGCTCCCAGTCGCAAAGACCACCCGACCGGTGACGATGGTGGAACAGATGGGGAGAGCTCGTTTCTCGTTGCCGGGATCAACTCGTGTGGGAGTGGAGCGTTCTCGGCTCATCTCGACGCGGGCGCCCGTTCAATCCCGCGCGCAGGTAGTAGTGCCACAGGATCCGCGCCGCGACGGCACGCCAGGGAATCCAACGGCGGCTCATTCGGGCCAGTTTCTCGGGGGGTGGCCGCGTTGCCTGGCGCCTGAGGTGCTGAGCCGCGACAGCCAGGGCGAGGTCATGCCCCGGCCACACGTCGGGTCGTCGCAGTGCCATCAGGAGATAGATATCGGCTGTCCACGGTCCGATGCCTCGGCAGGACATGAGACGCTCTCGGGCGTCGTGATCCGACAGGTTGCGAAGATCCGGGAGGGCCAGCTTTCCCGAGAGAATCGCTGCTGCGAGGTCCCGAGCATACGCGGCCTTCTGCCGACTGAAGCCCACGTCCCGCAGCTGTGATGGGGACAGGGTCATCAATGCTTTCGGCGTCAGCGTGTCGACTGCTGCCTTGAGCCGTTCAAAGGTTGCCCGAGCCGACGCCAGGGATACCTGTTGCTCGAGCACGATGCGCAGGAGAGTAGGGAATCCGGGGCCACGCGCCCACAGGGGAGGTTCTCCGTATCGCTCCACGACTTTACTCAATCGCACATCCCGTTGACACAACTCACGGATGGCAAGTCTCAGTGTCGCGCGAGTCAGCGAGGGCTTAGGGCCATCGTTCCTCGAGCATCTCCTCGGTGGCGAGCTGCTCCTCATACGTGAAACTCCCAATGCTGAGGCTCTCGGCGGGGCCTGAGCCAGGCTTGTCGGGGCTAGGCTGAAGTCAGGAGGATCTCCGTGATTCGCGCGAGGTGATGGTCGTCATGCTCCGCGACGAAGAAGAAGAGATCAACCACCGACATGGGTTGTTCGAGCCGGGGATGGAACGCGGTGCGCGACAACTCGATGGAAGACAGCGATTCCAGCCGATGGACGGTCTGCAGGCGGGCCGACCGGAACGCCTGCAACAAGCCACCGAGTTGGCTGTCGTTGTGTCGCGCTTCGTGCGTTCGACGGTTCTGGAGGTCTGCCGGGCGTAGCCGGGGCGCTTTGGCGAGGAGATCCTCCAGGCGCCCAGACCACAGGGGCTCCAGATCGAGGAGGTGCCCGACGTTCTCCTGAATTGACCATTGACCTCCGACACGGTGAGTGAGGTCATTGGCAGAAAGCGATTCTACCCGGTCCTCCAGCCGAGCCGGCGTTCCCCGAACCCGCTCGACGATGTCGGGAAAGGCCTCCACGGGCAGACCGAGTTCGAAGTGGCGATCGAACCAACGACGGCGTCGTTCCGTCATGTCTCTTCTCCCCAAACCTCGCTCTCAAAGCCGAAGAGCATGATGTCGTCCATCTCCCACCCGCGGCTCGGGAGTTTGGCTTTCCGGCACAACTTCTCGAGGTACTCCGTGCGGTCCCACCCGTAGCTTACCGGCGCCTGGGGTAGCAGGAGTCCCATTTGGGAGCGCCTGACGATCATGAGACCGTGGCGCCCGATCTCAATGGCCTCGGGGCGGATCGGGTGCATCGGTCCGAGGGCACTGATCTCGATCCAGAGCAACGGTACCTCGTCGGCGGTCACGGGCGGGAACCTCGGGTCGTCGGTGGCGGAGGCGACGGTCATGTCCACGACCGATTCAACGAGGGATTGGCGAGCAATGCACTCTCCCCGACAGCCCCGCAACTCATTGGTGTCTTTCCGGCGCAGTGTGATGAAGCTCGCCCGTTGCTGCCGGAGTGCAGGGGAATCGGCTTCGTGTTCGGGGATGCTGCCACGCGCGACGTACTGTATGAGCGTCTGCCGCGCGAGGCGAAGGAGAATCTGTTGGTCCTGGTCGGAGAGAGGATGGAGATCAGCGGAGTGGACGACTGGCTTCGTGGGCTTCATCCTAAGACGCTCCGCGTCACTCGCGTGCCCGATGTCGATGGGTACGGGCGGTGGTCATCGCACTGCTCGATCGATTTTCGCGGTGTCCGGCGGCCGATAGGCGGCCATCTGCTCCAGCAGGGACGCCGGCTCGGTGGCCAAAATGAGCATGTCGCGATGGTCTCCCTTGACGAAGCACTCGTCCACCGCGTGCTCGAGAAAGGCGATGAGCCGGTCATAGTAGCCGCAGACATTCAGCAATCCCACGGGCTTTCGATGTAGGCCGAGCTGCGCCCAGGACAACATCTCGAAGGTTTCATCGAGGGTGCCCAGTCCGCCGGGGAGCATGATGAATCCGTCTGCGAGATCGCTCATCGTCGCTTTCCGCTCGTGCATCGATCCCACGATGCGGAGTTCGGTGAGGTCCGGATGCTCGATTTCGATGGCCCTGAGTGTCTCGGGAATGACGCCGACGACTTCCCCGCCTCGAGAGAGGACCCTATCCGCGAGCCGGCCCATCAGACCGATGCTGGCACCTCCGTAGACCATCGTCAGGCCTCGTGCGACGAGTTCATCGGCCAGCCTGTCGGCCGCGGCGCCGTAGTCGGCCCGAGCGCCGCTGCTCGATCCCGTGAAAACACATATACGCTTCACTGGTTACCTGCGATGCTCGAGGAGCTGGTGACAAGTCGATGCCCTCTCCGCACGCGCACGGTTTCGTCCGACCCAACCGCGGTCACCTAGCAAAGCCAACAGTCGTCGGTATGTCGGATGAGCTCGACATGCCAGCGGTGACTCCTCACGATCTTCATTCGATAGGGGAAGTGGTCGAACTGACCCGCAAGCTGGCGGAGGATGACGATCTCCCCATCAACGAGCCGCTCGGTCTTGGATCGATTGTGCCATGGTCCCCGCTCGGGCTGCAGATCGCGATATACCACGATCTGTCTGTCCACCACGTGAACGGGCTCCGCGTGCTCCGGCAGCACGACGAGGGTCTTAATGACATACGGCCCACAGATGCGGTGGTCGTTTCCGCCGGAGTGCGAAAACCATGGGGCGTCTTCCAGGAACACCTCGCTACCTGGACGATAAGGTGCAATGCCGGCGGCCGGCTCGGTAATCAGCGAGACATGCTCAGCGGTCACGCCGAGGAGGCTCGCTGCTTCGCATTCATCCAGATACCACGTGCGCCAGTAGTCGAAGCCGCCGTGCCGCGTCACGGAGGGTCCGAAATCAGAACGCTTCATGGTGCGTTGCTCGACTGAGGTCTCATGTGAGCACTACGGATGATCCCCGACCGTCGACGCAGAGACGACCACGGTGTCGGCGCTTCGCGCAGCATTGTGTTGGTGACGGTTCTCGGAACCGAGCACCGCAGTTGCGGGCGGTGTTCATATCTCCGAGCCGGGTGGAGACGTATGGGTCGACGACGTCGGCAGTATACCGATCTTCCTGAACGTGTCGACCGTTTCTTCATTGAGATCGTAACGCTCGAGATCTGTTGGGCCTACCCACGCCACGGCGTCGAACTCGTCGTTCAGTTGGATGGTGACTTCGGTGACAGGACAGTCGAAGACGAGGAAGACCATGTAAAGCTCTTCACGCCGACCGTCGGGATACCGCTTTTCACGAACCGCGTCCTTGAAGAGGAGTGGCGTCGCAGTGGCGAGGTGTATCCCGAGTTCCTCGTGAGCCTCGCGTCGTAGGGCGCCGTCCATCGTCTCTCCGTCTTCGATGCCGCCGCCTGGGAGCCCCCACTGTCCGGGGTACACACCCCTCTCGGCCGGCATACGACAGAGGAGATACTCGCGCCGTGGGTTTCGAATGAGGGGGATGACGATCACTCGACGTCTCACGTACCCCTCCTTGGCTCGTTAGCTCGTCATCGTGCCGGCCGTTCGCGCGATTACCTGAGCGACGCGCCGCTCACGACATTCAGCTCAGCCCAGCAGCCGGTGTGCACGTCACGGACGTGGCCCCCTGCGAGGGAGCCTAGTCCGTGCGGCTCGTCACCTCTATGAGGTGGTAACCGAATTGTGTCTTGACCGGACCCTGTGTCTTCCCGATTTCGGCGGTAAAGACAACCTCATCGAATTCCCTGACCATCTGCCCGGGGCCAAACTCTCCCAGGTCGCCACCTCGCTTACCCGACGGACATTGGGAATGCTCCTGTGCGAGGGCGCCGAAGTCGGCACCCGCGTCGATGTCCGCCTTCAGCGCTTCACAGGCTTGTTCAGTGGGAACCAGAATATGACGTGCTCGGGCTCGAGCCATGGTTTGCGCTCCTGGAAGGTGATATGGGTCTCTTTGGCCTGTGAGAACGTACGCGGGGGCCTACGTCTTCGGCAACCTCACCCATCGGTCATCGGGGAAATGGTCCGGGAGGAAGTCGAGAAACCCCTCGGAAAAAGTGGGTCAGTTCTCGCAATGCGGGTGCCTGGGGGCCTGCTTCTCATGGGCTTGCTGTGTCTCGCTCGTGTGGCATTGACGATGAGGGCCACCAGGATTCCAGGGCGATTCAGCGTGGCATTCGCTGGGGGGCTTCGGCTGTCATGAGCGTTGGTCAGCGTCGCGCTCGGCGACGGAGTGCGGTCGCCAGCGGTGCGGCCAAGCCGCCCCGGTGCGCGACGTGCACCTCGTCGAGCCCCAGCCAAGCCGCCATCGCTCGGAGTTCCCCGGCGAGGGCGTGGGCGACCACCGCAGGTGTGGTACGAGGCTCGCGATATGCCGCTAGCACGAGCAAACGGCGCTGCCGGCGGCCGGCCTTGAGGTCGACGCGAGCCACGAGGCGGTCACCCAGGAGGAAAGGCAGGACATAGTAGCCCCATTTCCGCTTCGGCCTCGGCACGAAGATCTCGATGCGGTAGTCGAACCCGAAGAGCCGGGCCACACGGGCGCGGTGCCAGACCACGGGATCGAAAGGTGAGAGGAGGCTGGCGACGTCGATTTGTCCGGGGGCGCCGGCGTTCGGGTGGATATAGGCCGGGTCCCGCCAGCCCTCCACGCTTGTCTCGTGCAGTTCCCCCGCTGCTGCCAGCTCAGTGAGGTGCCGACGAGCGTCACGAATCGGCATCCGGTAGTAGTCGGCAAGGTCGCCGGCGGTGCCGACGCCGTGTGCCCGCGCAGCTAGGCGCAGCAACTCACGCTGTGCATCGTCGCGCTCAACCTTGCGGCGGCGATGCTCGGGCGGAACCACGCGCTCGGTCAGGTCGTAGAGCCGCACGTGGTTGGGCCGCCGCCCGGCCACGGCCAGCCTTCCGAAGCCAAAATGCGCTTCGAGCACCTGTCGTTTCACCGCAAGCCCCCAACCCCATCGGTCCGTGATGCGTAGCGGTATGCCAACGGGCTCGGGCAGATCATTAGCCGTCAAAGGTCCTCGCGCCCGGACTTCTGCCAGCACCCACGCGACGTACTCGGCGTGCTGTTCCAAGAACTGTTCGAAACCCCACGGGCGCACCCGATGCGTCTCCCTGCGATGGCGCAACAACGGCCACGTCTCCATGGGGACGACCGAGGCTTCGTGCGCCCAGTGCTCTGCGAATTCTCGCCGTTTGTAGACGAGATCGTCGAGACGCGTACGCTCGTAGGGGCCCAGCCGTGAAAACAGCACTTGATAGTGCGCGGGGACGAGGACATTGACGTAGTCGAGTTGCAGAAGTCCGACTTGCCGGATGATGCGGCGGACGTGACGCAGGTCGATTCGGCCCGTCGGGCGCGGACGGTCGAAACCCTGTGCGGCGAGCGCGACTCGCCGTGCCTCGTCTATCGAGAGGTCAACTCTGGACATGCCGGGCTCCGATGGATCGAATCGATCAATGAGACGTCCGTCCAGCGGCAGATGGTTTCAACTCTTCAGTAAGGAATACCCAATAGACGCCCCACCCCAAGGGAAGAACCCCTCATCGATGAAGAAGGGCGTGAATGTGAGGCGGACGACGTGTTTGCCCGCCCCCGCATGAAGTCGATAGCCTTTCGCTGCGGTGCCGACCAGATGAGTGGGGTTGTCGGAGGTGCCGACCATCGCGACCACCAGCTTGAGCACGTTACGTCGCACCGCCGAGTGCCTCTGGTCGAAGCCCTAGAGGAATGAGTGCAGTACGAGGGGGTAGAGCGCTAACTCCATCGCTGAAGCTCCAGGACGTTTCCCTCGGGATCGCGGACATAGACGAATTCGAGCGTGCCCACACCCTCCACCCGCGCGCTCGTGACGTCGCCAAGCGGACGCCCACCACAGTCGAGAACCCGCTCCGCGGTGGCAACGACGTCGTCCACCGCGAAGGCGAGATGACCGAACCCTGGACGGTTCGGCTCGGGCGCAGGTGCGTCGAGCAGCGGCTCGTAGGTATAGATCTCGAGCGTGGGTCCATCTTCGCCGTAGCCGGGAAGGCGGAGGTGAACACCACGGAGTCGCAAACCAGGCACACCGACGCCCCGCCCCACCCATTCGGCATGTTGCTCGCGTTCCGGTGAGATCGGCTGGCATCCGAAGGCTTCCTGGTAGAAGCGAGCGAGGGATCGCCAATCTCGGGCGACGAGATTGGTGTGTACGTATCGCATCTCAAGAAGTCAAATTGAGGCTGGCCAGCAGCGCATCCAGAAATGCCTCGAGGGTCGAGGGTCGCCCGCCTCCGAAGACGTTCCGACTACTGATCACACCGGTGACCCGTTGTTCGGGCATGACGGGCAGGTACCGCCCACCGAAGCCGAGACCAGCCCACACCGCGAGGCATCTACCCTATTCCCAACCACGCCGTCGCTTCAGGAATCGTGCGAAACACCATCACGTGTTGAGTTTCATCGTCACTGAGTGTCTGGTACATCCGGGCCATGCCGTACACCACGTCCGCCGAGGCGACGATCGCGAGTTTGTGATCGTGGAGCTTGGCCGAATCCGCTTTGTCTCGGGCCACGAATTGCGAGATGCCGTTAGGGGTCACCTCGAGACGATCGACCGCGCGGACATCCGACAGCTCACGCAAGCCCGGTTTGAAGTCGGGATCGTTGATCAACCGGCTCTTATGAGCGAGCAGATCGGCGTCGGTCAGTACTCCGGTGGCGGTGGTCCATACGACGTCGTGCTCTTGATCGATTCGGTAGGTGATCGGCATGGTCGCTGATCCCGTTGTGGTCGTGTTGGCAAACGGCCTTGGGGGGCCCATGGTTCATTGGGGCCCCAACCGGCATTTGTGCGTTGCCGCTGCGGCGGGAGCCGACTCGCTGGAACCATCTTGTGCCATAGCGTGAGGGAATTCAAGTGCCACGGCTGTCTGCGAAACCGACGGGGCGTACCCCACAGAGTCCCGGCCCGGAGGAAGGAGTCCGGCCCCGGACTGCGCTGTCTCGATTGCTCTCCAGGTCCTCGTTTGGAAGGCGGGCCATACCGCGCTCTATCCCGTCTCATAATCCATCGGTCGCAGATTCGAATCCCCCAGTGCGAGACGCACGCTTCCCTCTTGGAGCGAGTGGTCGCCGTGGCGCCTTGCGGCTCGCCGGTTGCTGCCACGAACCGCGGTGATCGGTTGATCACCGGCAGATGCGGCGCGCCCGTCGGACCCGCTGCGGGCTTGGATTCCTGCGTTGGGGTAAACGAGGTTGGTGAACAGCTCTGCCAGGGATTAGACCAATGGCAGGTCGAGTAGACGGCAAGGTTGCAATCGTTACAGGCGCGGGCTCCGTGGGCGAAGGAGTTGGGAACGGCAAGGCTGCCGCTATCGTGTATGCCCGAGAAGGGGCGTCGGTACTGCTGGCGGATCTCAACCTCGACGCCGCGGAG
>JBDHDH010000129.1:0-15483 GCA_039591615.1 Gemmatimonadota bacterium
CCTCGCATGAGGATCTTGATCTCGCTGCCACTGCTTGCGGCGTGTGTCGGTGACCGCTCTGCCGACCGAGCCGTTGCCGAGAGCGGGGGACCCTCGGCCTCCGCTGAGGCACCCCCACAGACGATCGGAACAATCGAGCGGCTGGACCCGGCCATCGACTCTCTGGTCCCTTCGGACGCGGTCATCGAAGTCCTGGCCGAGGGCTTCGATTGGGCGGAAGGCCCGGTGTGGATCGAGGATGGCGAATACCTCCTGTTCTCGGACGTTCCGGCGAACAGGATCTATCGATGGAAGGAGGGCGCGGGCCATCAGGTGTGGCTCGAGCCATCCGGCTACACGGGCGACGCCTTGCGGGGTGGAGAGCCGGGCTCGAACGGCCTCTTACTTGATAGCGAGAGACGGCTCGTCCTGTGCCAGCACGGCGACCGTCGGGTCGCTCGTCTGGACGCTCCTTTGAGCGCTCCCGAGCCCGTCTTCACCACTCTCGCCGATCGCTACGAAGGCAAGCGATTCAGCAGTCCGAACGACGCTGTCTTCGACAGTCGCGGAGCGCTCTACTTCACTGATCCGCCATACGGACTACCCGAGGGCCCCGGCGACCCGACCAAGGAAACACCGTTCAATGGCGTCTACCGTCTCGGAACGGGCGGTGAGGTGATGCTGTTGACGGACGAGCTGTCGCGCCCGAACGGCATCGGCCTATCGCCCGACGAGAAGATCCTCTACGTCGCCAACTCCGATCCGGAGCGGGCCATCTGGATGGCGTACGATCTGCTGCCCTCCGGCAGGATCGCTAACGGCCGGGTCTTCTTCGACGCGACCGAGCAGGTAGCCGAGCGGCCCGGTCTTCCCGATGGTCTCAAGGTGGACGCTGCCGGCAATCTGTTTGCCACCGGGCCCGGAGGTGTTCTCGTGTTCTCCGCCGACGGCCGCCAGCTCGGGACCATCTTGACGACGCAGGCGACCGCCAATGTCGCCTTCGACCGGGATCGCACCACGCTGTACATGACCGCGGACAGCTACCTTCTTCGCGTCCGGCTCCGATAACGTGATCGTCGTTTTGATGGGCGTCTCCGGGGCCGGGAAGACTGCCGTCGGAGAGCTTCTGGCAAAGCGCCTGGGCTGGCCCTTCGTGGACGCCGACGACCTCCATCAAGCCAGCAACATCCGCAAGATGACGGCCGGAGTGCCGCTGACCGATGAGGATCGCCTCCCCTGGCTTCTGAGCGTCCGTGACGTCCTTGTCGAGCATGCCGGGTCCGGTCGTTCGGCCGTCGTCGCCTGCTCGGCGCTCAAGGAGGATTACCGCGAATTCCTGCTGATGGGGCAGGCCGATATCAAGTTCGTCTACCTGCGCGGCGCGCCGCCCGTGTTCGAGCGCCGGCTGCGTGAACGCCAAGGCCACTTCTTCGATCCGAAGCTGCTCGCCTCGCAACTCGAGACCATGGAAGAGCCAACGGACGCCGTCGTCGTCGATGTCGATGGCGAGCTGGAAATGGTGGTGGACGAGGTGATGGCCGCTCTGGGGCTGCCGACCTCCTGAGGCTTGCCAGTGTTGCCCTGCGTACACACGGCCGCGAGGTCGATGACGTGTTTCACCGCGGAGCGCGCAGAGACCGCAGAGAACAGCAGCAGCAGCTTGCCCGTCTTGCGGTCTTATCGGGCGCCACCAGCTCCGTCCCTCTGCGATCACAGCGAACTCTGCGGTTCATGCGTAAGCGTGGTTTTGGGCCGATGTACTAGAGGAAGAAAGACAGCAGTAGGACAACCCCGAAGCCGGTGAGACCGACCAGGGTCTCCATGACGGTCCACACCCTGAGGGTCTGTTTCTCGGACATGCCGAGATAGCGGTTGACGAGCCAGAAGCCCGAGTCGTTGAAATGGGAGAGGACGGTGGCCCCCGAGGCGATGGCGATGACGATGGCCGCGACCTGGGGCGCCGACGTGGTCGTGGCCTCGAGGATCGGCGCCATCAGGCCGGCGGCCGTCACCATGGAAACCGTCGCCGACCCCTGCGCCACTCGGACGACCGCGGCGATCAGAAAGGCCAGAGCAACGAGCGGGAGCCGCGACGTGGCCATCCAGTCGGCCACCGCGGTGCCGACGCCGGTGGCGACGAGGACCTTCCCGAACACCCCGCCGGCGCCGGTGACGAGGATGATGAGACCTACGGGCTCCAGAGATTTCGTCGCCATCCGTCGGACCTCGTCACGCGAAAACCCGAGGCGGGTGCCGAGGGCGTAGAACGACAGCAGGGTAGCCGCGATAAGGGCGGTGAACGGATGCCCGACAAAGGCCAGGACGTCGCGCAACCGATGTTCGTCGGGCAGTGCGACCGACGAGGCCGTTCCGAGAAGGATGAGGACCAGCGGCAAGGCTATTAATCCCGCCGCCAGGCCGAAGCCGGGCACGTTGGCCGCGGTCTGAGAGTTCGTGGTCTCAGGTGGCAGATGCATGTAGTCGGGCACGTCGAGATGGATGCGGCTGGAGACACGGCGGCCGAACCAGATCCCGCCGACGATCGTGGCGGGAATGCCGGCGACCACACCGAGCGCGATGACCCAACCCAGATCGGCTCCCAGGAGGCCCGCGACGGCCACCGGTCCCGGTGTCGGCGGAATGAACGAATGCGCGACTGCGATACTGGCAAGAAGTGGGATCGCGTAGAAGAGGAGCGAGCGACCGCTTCGCCGGGCCAGGCTGTAGACCAGCGGGATGAAGAGAATCAGGGCGACATCGAAGAACACGGGCACCGCGACGATGAGACCGGTCAATCCGAGCGCCCAGGGCGAGAAGCGGTCGCCGAACACCCGAAGCAGCGTGTTCGCGATGGAGCGAGCGCCTCCGGAGCGCTGCAGCATCTCGCCGAACATCGCTCCGACGCCGATGACCACGGCGATGTAGCCGAGGGTGCCGCCCATCTCTTTCTGGATCAGACCCGCGATCTCGGCCAGCGGGATTCCGCCCACGACGGCAACGACGAGGCTGGTCACCAGGAGCGCAATGAAGGCGTGGAGGCGAACGACAACCACCAGGACGAGCAGCAAGGCAACGCCGAAAACCACCATGCCGACAAGAGCGCCTGTCGACATCAGCCGTCACCGTCCGTTCGCCGTACGTCATGCCCGCCGAATTGCTGACGCAAGACCGCCGCGGCCAGTATTCGAACCATCATTACCGGCTCCAAAGGCAGGTAAGGAGCGCAGGGCGTCGATAGCGAAGCATCATGTCCTTGCTCGTCCAAGCATGTAAGGATGGGTCGAGGATGGTGCAGGGCCAACATTCGACGTGAAGCCTGGGTATTTTCCCCTTATGGGTCCGCCGTCCAGCGGCTGACACTACAGAATTCACGTCCCAACTTCCGGGAGCCGCCCGAAGGCTGCAAGGTGTTTTGGCGGAGGGCGCGGCGTCTCTTCCGGCGCCAAATGGACCCCGAACTCCTCGAAACTCAACGAATCTGCGCTCACCTCAAGTGAACGCCGATTGTGCTAACAGTCTGTCTCGCGGTGCCTTAGCGCAAGTCAAGGACCCTCACCGAATCCGGCGTGCGTGGACTGTTAGTTCGTAGGTCGAGTTCGAGAACCCTCCCCGGTCACGGTTCTTGCAAGTCGGTCCCGAACCCTCGCGCTCTTTGGCGCGAACTCACATCTTCTATCTATGCACGAGATCACGTCCCGGCTTTCGACCGCACTCGCGGCGGAGGTCGCGGACGCGCTCGACTACGCGCACCGCCAGAACGTGATGCATCGCGACATCAAGCCCGATAACATCTTGCTGCACGACGGGCGGCCGATGGCGGCGGATTTCGGATTGCGTTGGCGGTGAGTGTGGTGGTGGGTGGGCGGATGACGGAGACGGGGCTGTCACTCGGCACACCGCACTACATGAGTCCCGAGCAGGCGACGACGGAGAAGGACCTCATCCCCCGATCCGATATTCACTCGGCGGGTACGGTGCTGTATGTAGGACTGGCATAAAACCCTCGGCAAGCGTCGCCGAAAGGAGCAGGAGATGCAGACCTACGTCCTGATGACGAAGCTCGCACCAGATGTCGGGAAAAGGGTGAAGGATCGAGCCAAACTAGGCCGCGCGTGGCTGCAGGAGGTGAAGCAGAAGTGCCCCGACGTGAAGTTTCTCGTTCATTACGCCCTGCTGGGCAGGTATGACTTCCTCGACATCTACGAGGCGCCGGACGAAGAGACCGCTGCGAAAGTCTCCCTGATCAGCCTGTCGCACGGCGCCTTCCAGGTCGAGAGCTTGGTCGCGATACCGTACAAGCGCTTCGTGGAGTTGATCGAAGAGATCTGAGAGCGCCAATCGGGAGAAGTCGCGCCGTTCCCCGATTGAACGAGACATCGGCCCGCATCCCACCAAGCGGCCCGCTCGGTAAAGCCCTACTCGTGCTCGTGCATTGTGACCATCGCTGTATCAACACCCGCGGGCGCCCACGCGCGCCCACGAGCGTACACCGCCGCCTGATAATCCGGAGGTCGAAGTTGGACGCCCACTCCAACCGGCCGCGCTACTCGCGTCCGCTGCGCGACGAATCCTCTAGGGCACATTGATTGTAAGCATCTGCCGTACAGAGTTTTCCACTGTAGGATCTTCAATCCGCTTGCCTTGCTCTGATTCGTCGTGTCACGAGATTCGTCACACAACTCGGGCCACGAAGCAAGCAAGTCGGGGTGCGCGCAGGTGTCACCGTTGGCGGACTGTCAAAGGAACAGGCCTAGACTGACCGCGGCGTCCGTGCCTGACGAATTTGTGAGTGTCCAAGGCGGCGAGGCTTGGCAGCCAACTCCGGGTTACGCCCCGCGTCGGGAAGCCTTGTTCCCGTGCAAACTTCTCCATATTTCAGTAAGCCTCAACGGGGCAGAGGTGTGGGGGCGGAAAAGTGGCCGCTACCCGTGCCCCTGCCCCTTCCCCATCTGCGGTCCCGTGCGGTGAATCGTATCAACTTGATCGGTTTCGTAGCACCGTTCAACGCGGTGTGATAACGGACACAACACGCCAACGCTCTTCGCAGCAAGTTCTTACGGGTCTGCCCGTCTTTCAGTAATCGGGCATTGTCCTTGCATTTGGTGGTGCCTACCGAGAAAGCGATGAGTTGCTTGGACCTAACGACTTGAACAGGGAGGATGGTATGAAGCGGACCACCCTGGCCGGTGTCGTCGCAGCTACATTGGCCGCGTGGCTGACGGCGTGCAGTGACACTACCGGCCCCGGATCGTCGGTGGCGCTCAGGTTTGCCACGGTCTCGCCTTTGGGAAGTGCGGCGGCAAGCCGATCTCCCGCGCCATCGTTCGGCGTCCTGGGAGAGGCAGCCCGACAGCTGACGCTCACCGGTACCAACGGCTCGCTCGAAATCACCGCCATCCGGCTCATCGTCGACGAGTTCGAACTGGAGCCCGTCGAGGTTGCCGACTGCGATGATGTCGATCCCAAGCCGGCAAGCTGTGCGGATTTCGAGGTTGGGATGTTCTTCGTGGACGTGCCGCTGGATGGCCAGGCCGTAACGGTGACAAACCAAGATATTCCAGTTGGGCTCTACGACGAACTGGAGTTCGAAGTCGAGGACGGGGAGATCGATACCGATGACGAGGACGACGCGGGGGACGCCGAGCGTATCCAGGAGCTCCTCGCTGAAATCCGCGTGGATTTCCCGGACTGGCCGGAGGGGGCGAGCATGGTCGTCGAGGGCTCGTTCACCCCGACGGGTGGGACCGCGGTCGACTTCCGAACGTACTTTGAAGCTGAGATCGAGGTGGAGCTGGACCTCGATCCGCCGCTCGAGATTACGGATGCGACCCGGAGCGTCATGGTCGAACTCAATCCTGCGGCGTGGTTCATGGCGCCCGACGGGAGCGTGACAGACCTCTCCGCGTTCGACTTCCCGACGACGGGCACGCTGGTTGAGTTCGAGCTCGAACTCGAGGACGGGTTGGAGGTGGAGATCGACTCATAGATTCGCACCCTTTCGCTGCCCGGTAGGTTGGGCGTTCCACGAGGACGCCCAATCGCCCGGGTTGGACGCCAAAGGGTAGTGTAGGTGATGCGACCGAGGACGCCCGTAACACTGCGTGAATGACACATTTGGTCGTATCTGATGCGTCCTGACGCCCGAACGGGGTTCAGGGGGTTGCGGGGCGGGATTCCATCGGCTACCCGGCAGGGGAGGTGGGCGAGTCCAGGTGTCACAATCCGTGTAACACACCCCGCTGGCTTCGAGCCGACGCACCATCGCGTCGTCCGCTGCGCGACGAATCCTCTAGGGCCCACTCATCTGCGATGGCTCCCGTTGGGTGGTTCTGGCATGATCGCACGCGTGGCGGGACCCACGGGGTGAAACGAGGCGTCGTCCTATTCGTCACGCAGCGCCACGACCGGATCGATGCGGAGGGCCCGCCTCGCCGGAAGGTAGCTCGCGACGATCGCCACACCCAGCAGGACCAGTGACACGCCTACGAACGTGATCGGGTCGGCTGGGGTCACGCCGTAGAACAGGCTCGAAACCAAGCGCGTCGCCATGAACGCGGCGACGAGGCCCACGCCCAGCCCGCCGAGCGCGAGCAGCATGCCCTGACCAACCACCAGCCGGACGACCGCATGGTCCGACGCCCCGAAGGCGATGCGGACGCCGATCTCTCGAGTGCGCTGTCGGACCGAGTAAGCGATCACGCCGTAGAGTCCTACGGATGCCAAGATGAGCGCCAGTCCGGCGAACAAGCCGATCAGGGTGAGGGCGAACCGTGTCTGCGCTAGCGCGTCGTCGATGTAGTCACCCATCACGCGAATCTTGGACAACGGAATGTCGGGGTCCACCGCCTCCACCTCACGCCGGATGGGGTCGACGAGAGCCAGCGGACCGCCGGACGCGCGCACCGTGAAGCTCAGCGGGAACCAGGGGAAGAACTGGTACGGATAGTACACGGTCTCCCGCCCCTCCGCCGCGAGCGATTGCGAGCGCACACCCGCGGACACCCCGACGACCTGTAGGGGCACGCGCTCGAGCCCGAAGGCCTCGAGGTCGAAACGTTCGATGAAGAGTTCCTTGCCGACCGCGTCTCCGTCCGGCCACAGTCGCTGCGCCAGCTTCTCGTCGATCACGGCGACATCGAGGGCACCCGCCCGGTTGTCGGCCGGTTCGATCGCGCGACCCGCCACGACGCGAATCCCCATGGTCTCCAAGTAACCCGGCAAGACGCCGCGGTAGTCGGCCTTGTTGCTCCGCCATTCTTCGTCGGTGGATCCGCTCACACCGTAGGCGCCGATGCCGTACTGATCGCCGCCGGCGAGGGGCAGCAGACTGGTCGCGCCCACGGCCCGCACGCCGGGCAGCGCTTCGATCCGCCTCTGGATCCGGGTGACCACGTCGTTGCGCGCAATCGGGTCGCGGTACTTGAACAGGGGCACCGGAACGGTGAACGTCAGCACGTTCTCCGATTCGAACCCGGGATAGACGGCCTGCAGCTTGGCGAACGTCCGGAACATCAGACCCGTTCCGATCAACAGCACCAGCGAGAGCGCCACCTCGCCGATGACCAACCCAGTGCGGAGCTTGTTGCCGCGGACGCCGCCGGCGTCGCTCCCTCGATCCCGCAGGGAATCGGCGAGGTTGGAGCTCACCGCCCTGAGTGCCGGCGCCAGCCCGAACACGAGCGCGGCGATCGCGGTTGCCCCCACCGTGAAGAGCAAGATCGGGCCGTCGATGGAGAACTCCTCGAAACGCGCGAGCGTGTCCGGCCGCATCGCGCTCAGGACACGGCCGCCCCACCACGCCAACACCACCCCCACCACGGCCCCGGCCACGGCGAGCACCGCGCTCTCGGTGAGCATCTGTCTGATCATGCGCCAGCGGCCGCTTCCGAGCGCGGCCCGCACGGCGATCTCGCGCTCGCGCGTCGTGGCGCGCACCAGCAGCAGGTTCGCGACATTGGCGCACGCGATGAGGAGCACGAACGCCACGGCTCCCAGCAGCGCCAGCAGCACGGGCCGCGCGTGTGCCACGACGTCCTCATGCATGGAGTTCACCGCGATCTGCATGTTGCCGTTCGCGTGGTGTTGGTACTGCTCGCGCAACCGCGCCGCGAGCGCGTCCATCTCCTGCTGCGCCTGCGCCATGGTCACGCCGTCCTTCAGGCGTGTCACCACGGTGAGCCACGCGGCGTCCCGCGCCGCCTCCGAGAAGTTGCTGGGAATCACGCCCCAAGCATCGATGTTGGTCGGCATCCCCGCATCCTCGGGCAGGTAGATGCGGAACGTCGCCGGCAGCACACCGACCACGACGGAATTGGCGCCGTCGATCTGCACCGTCTGGCCTACGATGGCGGGATCGCCGCCGAAGCGCCGCCGCCAGAGGCCGTGACTGAGCATCACCGTCCCGGGCGGCAGCTCGGCGTTGGGATCGAGGAAGAGGTCGGGATCGATCGGCGCTTCGTCCGCGGGCTCGAAGTCGCGACCGAGCAGCGGCGCCACGCCGAGGATCTGGAAGATGTTCGCCGTGGTATAGGCGACGGTGATCTCCTCGGCGCGTCCTTCGCCGGTCAGGGCCCCCGTCACGGCGACCGCGCCGGCGAACCCCTCGAACTGTCTCGTCTCGTTGCGATAGTCGAGGAAGTCCGGCCCCGAGACGAGCGCGCGTGGCTGGTTCGTGATCTGTGTCCACACCAGCGCCAACTCCTCGGGATCTTCGTATGGCAGCGGCTGAAAAAGGACGGCGTTGGCCACGCCGAAGATGGCCACGTTGCTCCCGATGCCAAGGGCGAGCGTGGCCACCACTACTGCGGTGAATCCCGGACGCCGTGAGAACGACCGCATCGCGTAACGAAGATCGTGTAGGAAAGGGCTCACAGGCGGCTCCGGGAGATTGTCGCCAGCGTGACCTGGAGGGTCACCCGGCTCATCTGCTGGGGTCGCAATCCAGTTGGATGGACGCGATCATGATCGACAACATGATACCCCATCCGACGAGCTTGGAAGGGGGATCCGAACATACACCGAAGATCTCAGCGCCGCAAGCACCCGCTGGCGGTTTGGCTGGGGCTGTACGCGCCCCGACGGGAGGCGCCTCGGGCGAGGCGTCACCGGCGACGTGAGCGTGGATTCGGAGCTCGCGGCCGCACGACTTTCCGATGCATCAGCATGATCGTCCCCGGGACAAGTCCAGCGCTCATGAGTCCAAGGTGCGTGCCGTGCGTCTTACCAGGCGGTAAGGTCCTCTCCCTGGGTGAACCGCTGCCTCCGTCGGTCCTCAACCCTGAGATTGCGCTGGCAATCGGCCCGGCTCCTCGGGCGACATCGAGATCACTGCACGCCTCGATCATCCCCACATCCTGCCGCTGCTCGATTCGGGGGAGGCTGCGCGGACCCCGGTCCGTTCACCAAGTGCCGTCGCGTTTGCGCCTCACATCACCGCGCGATAGCTTCGCGCAGTCGGGATCAACCACAGGAGGTTCGAATGATGAACCGCATCATCGGTGTGGTGTTGCTTACCGCGGGGTCCTTAGCGTGTACGCCGGCCGTCGAGGACGCGGCCGTCTCGAACGAGGCCGACTTGCAGGCGGTCAGGGATGTCCGCGCTCAAGAAGTCGCCGCCATCAACGCAGGCGACACGACATTCGCCCACGCGAGCGCCGACATCGTCATGATGCCGCCGGGCGAATACCATGCCGGAGGCCTTGAAGGGGATTCACATCTATCGCCGTCAAGCCGACGGGTCGTGGAAGATCACGCACGACGCCTGGAACTTCGACGCGCCGCCTCCGATGGAGCAGTAGGCGGGGTCCGCGCCAGTACACGGGGTCGTTGGTCACGATGAGCGTTCGTGCCGTGTGAATGACGCACGAGGCTGACGACGAGCTGCGCGCCGCCCTCGCCGATCGCTACACCATCGAGCGTGAACTTGGCGCCGGTGGTATGGCCACTGGGTCTATCGAGCGCGCGACGCGCGAACTCAAGACTTCGGTGCCGGGAAGGAGATAGCTCGCGGGGCGAGCCGAGGGAAAGGTGCATGTACTTCTGCGTTACGCAAGTCTCGCTTTGATATGATCTGATACTCGCAGACTTAGCGCCACCAGAGTAAGGGTGGGGTTCGGAGCTCCGGCGGTAGCAAAGCAGGAGGAGCCAGCCACGAACAAATTGTCAATGCCATGGACTTTGCAGTGGGCATCCACTACTCCCTTCTTGGGATCGTCACCCATCTTCGTGGTTCCCATGTGATGCCAGCCACCGCCGGTATAGGAAGGCCAGGATTCGTCATGTTCATCCCACAGGTAATCCATCATCTTCACCCGGCCACTTCCTGCAAGACCTACCTGTTGGCCAATGATCTCGTACATCTTTCTGATACTTCTTTTATCCAGGGAGGTGAGCTCCCAGTGCAGCTTCGCCCGGGGAACGCCCAAGGCATCTTTTTCAGTGTCGAGCGTCACCCGTGATGCCGGATTCGGCGCCTGCTCGATTCTGGTAAACAGTTCATAAGCCCGGTTGATCGTTAGGTCCGCATCCGGGTCGTAGCTCTCCGCAGCCTCCATGAAATTTCGAAGCAGATTATCTAGACTTTCTTGCGGATCTTCGCTGGTCCAGACGTCGACCATTGGTTTTTGGTTTCTGGCCACTGTCAGAGGCGTGAAAGACGCTGTCCCGTTCAATATTCTGAACTCGCGTTGCTTCTCCGGTGAGATCGCCAATTCAGCTCTGGCCTGAGTTTCGCCAAAGGTAAAGATGTACAAATTCATGGGATACACTTCGGTAAACCAGAGTTCGGCGGATTTGATTTCCAGATGCTCCATGAAGAAGCGACCCACCAGATCATACTGGTTACCTAGACCATTCGGGGCCTGACGGTTGGAGGCCAGCAACATTCTGGCATTCTGAATCGCACCACAGGCAAGCACATAGTACCTTGCTTTCACCCGGTGGCTTTTGCCGGTGTGATTCTCTACGGTCAATTCCCGGATCTCGGAAACCTCATCATTGGCCGTGATATCGGTCAGGTTGGCATAGGTATAGAGGTGAATGTTCCGGGCATTCACAATGGTATCACGGTATTTTTCCCCAAAACGGGTCGGCGGACTGAATTGCCAGATCTTGTTCCAGACCGCCTTCTCGTCCAGGGGTAAGGGTATCATGGCCGGGTCTCGTTTTCGCCAATAACTCAGCTCGTATGGATGTGACCCGAGCTCCAGTTTTTCCTGCGCTCTTTGGTAAAAACGGTCCAAATCTCCACGAGTAATGGGCCAGCCACTATGCGGCACCCAATCTCGTTTGAGAAAGTCTATGGGATCGAAGGGCGCACACATCCCGGCCCAGTGTCCGGTGGTTCCGCCGAACATATGCAAGCGGCTCGATCGTAAGGGATAATACCTCTGTCCGGTTGTTTGCCCGGAATAGAGGTCCTGCACCTCATCGTCGTATTCAAAGCCCCCACCCTCCAGAAGAATTACCTTATGGGATGAGCCAATCCAATCCAGTGCGATACTCACGCCTGCCGCTCCGGCCCCCACGATACATACATCACCTTCAATCAAGGTATCGTTGTCGAGGTTTCTGGCATCGATGTGCATATGCTGGAGACTAACTCCGAGCTAGCGAGAACAGCGCGCATTGCCGCGCTTCGGTGGTCGAAAGCACCCACCCCTGGATCACCACAGTATTGCCGGTCATGAAGTCGTACTTAATTTTTTCCCTCAATAGATCTTGCAGAAATAGGCTGTCAGATGATCTGGCGACACGTTCTCCCTGTACATTGGTCAGCAATTGGTCAACAAGGCGGCTCTCCCGGTTCTCCCCGGGCACCAGTTGCCGGTACCTTTCTCCCAGTTCACGTAAAGTTGTGGCGTCGTGGATATGGGAAAGGGAGTGAGGCGGGGACAGTTTGCCGCGTAACTCAGGATCTCCTAGGTTGCAACTCACTAAAGGTAGGAAGGTAGACGCTGCACCTCCCAGGGAAAGCCGCACAAAAGTTCGTCTATCCATCATGCGGACCGCCAGCAAGAAAAATCAGAGCCAGAGTGGAAAATACATTACGTGATCAAAGGACTTAATGCATGACCTGCAATAGTCAAGACCAGAGCTGACCCCCCATCACGGGTTCGCAGGCTCCGCGATCTTCTTCCTGCACGGTCCGGTTAATGCTGCGTAGGATGGCCTCATTGCTCCACCTTCGCCTTCAGCTCCTCGAGCCAGTTCTCGACCACGATCATCGCGCCGAGCGGCGATGCTTCATCCGTTCCCGCTACTCGCACCATGAGGAATCGTTGGTCGTCCGGGGCCAGATCGTAGGCAGTGTAGTCCGTCGAGAGTTCATATTCGTCCCCGACAGGAAACAGGACACGCCGCTCTCCAACACCAAAGCTCGGCGACGTGACGACGTCGGCCACCATCATCTCGTTGGTACCGTTGAGGTAGAACAATTCCCGGCCGCTGTGGGCCCACAGCGGTGCACGGCCGCCACCGGTCGAAACCTGCCACTTGCCATCGCCCGTGTTGGGGAACGGCCGCACGTATACCTGGTCGCGGCCGGTCTCGTTCGACCCGTAGGCCAGCCACTTCCCGTCCGGCGAGAGCGCGATTGCCTGTTCGTCGAACCCCGAAGCCACCAGTGGAATCGGCACGCTGTCCACGCTGGGACGGATGCCCACGATGTCGCGGGCTCCCGCACCTCCGGTTCGCACCAGCAGCCAAGCCCCATCCGGCGACCACACCCCTTCCCAGATCGGCTGGTCCAAGTCGAGCACCAACTCCGCGGGGCCCGTGCCGTCCACCCGCTTCAGATACAACTCGCCATCCCCCGCTCGCGGGGAGCGGAAGCTCACCGACCGGCCATCCGGCGTCCACCGCGGACGGACATCCGGCGACTCATCAAAGGTGAGCCGGGAAAGCGAACCTCGCGGCAACTGTTTGATCCAAATGTCATCACCAGTCTTCCCCAAGATCTTGATGGCCAACCGTGTCCCGTCCGGCGACAACGCCCATCCCGCAATGCCGACAGCATTGAACGTCCAGTCGGGATCGACGGGGGTTACCGTGCCAACACGATCGACCCACACCGCTTCCGTGAGGATACCGCCTCCACCTGTGCCCTCTGCTAGTAACAGGGTCCCCGACTTCGAGAGGGTGAAATCCGGCACTATGCCCCGGTCTACCTTGATACCGTCCAGCACCGGCACCGGAGCGCCGCGCCTCGCCAGGGACCCAAGATCGAATGGCACCGCAACCACGCCACCGTCGGGACGGACGGAGACCAGATGGCCTGTGGCCACGTACCAGGATTGCGCCACCTCCGGGATGAGCATGCGCGCCTCGCCGGAGCGGAGATCGAGAACCCAGCTCTGAACGGTGTTACAACCGGGGGTGCAGAGCGTGAACAGTACGCCCCGGGCGTCTGGCAATCCTACCGGAAGGATCGCGACGCGGCCCGCTGAGTCCGCCCAGACGACCTCCATCGGGCCACCGATGCCAGGCACGCGACTCAAGCGCCATCGGTTGTCGGTGAACACGATGCTGCCGTCGTCAAGCCACGCGGCCGTCCGAACGCCCGTCTGCACTGAATCCGTCAGCGTGATCGCCGACCCACCATCCACGGGAACCTTTCTGAGCTCACCCTCGGCGATGAAGGCGATCCATGCTCCGTCGGGCGACACCACCGGACTCCGGGCTCCTGCGCTACCCGCCAGCGGCGTGGCTCGATACTGGTCCCTGCGCTTCACCCAGAGCTGGTCACCATCCTCACTCTGACCCACGTAGACGATCCAGGAACCATCGGGCGCAAGCGCGAATGCGGGGTGAAAGTCGTCGATGAACTCCTGATCGACCGGGAATTGAAGCCCATAGCGCGCCACGCTCGGCGGTGGCTCCGGACGTAACCACCCCAAGAGCGCAAGACCGGCCAAGGCCGCCGCCGCCGCCGGCCACGCGTAGCGCTTCCACCATGCGCCAGTGCCTATCGCCTGGCCCGCCGCCGCAAGGCCGGTGGTTCCGGGCAGCGTGAACGCCACGTTGGTGAGCGCTTCCCGGAACTTGGCCGCGGCCGCGAATCGATCCGCCGCCAACTTCTCCAAGGCCTTCGCCACTGCCGCCGCAACATTGGGCGGCACACTTCTGCGCAGTTCGGTGACCGGCTGCACTTCCTCCGTCACGATCTTCATGATGATCTGCTGCGCCGACGAGCCCGTGTGTGGCGGGCTCCCCGTTAGCATTTCGTACAGCACCGCGCCCAGCGAGTAGATGTCCGACCGGTTCGTGAGATCTTTCTCCGCCGTCGCCTGCTCGGGCGACATATAGTGCGGCGTGCCGAGCGAGAGCCCCGTCTCCGTCATCCGCCCGCCCGCCGCCACGCTCACCGCCAGCGCAATGCCGAAGTCCGCGACCATCGGGCGGCCGTCGTGCAGCAGAATATTCTCGGGCTTGATGTCGCGGTGGATCACGTCGTTCCGATGCGCATAGTCGAGTGCGTCGGCCACCTCGGTCGTGATGCGCACCGCCTCATCGATGCTGAGCTGTTTCTCACGGTCCAGTTTTTCCCGAAGGGTCTCCCCCTCGATAAATGGCATCACGTAGTACAGGAACCCGTCTGCCTCACCCGAATCGAACAGGGGCAGGATGTGCGGGTGCTGAAGGCTCGCGGTGGTCGTGATCTCGTGGACGAATCGTTCGGCCCCGAGCACGGCCGCGAGTTCGGGGCGCAGCACCTTGACCGCAACCTTGCGCTTGTGCTTCAGGTCCTCGGCGAGATGAACCGTCGCCATGCCGCCGTGACCCAGCTCCTGCTCGATGCGGTAGCGATCGGCAAGGGCCGTCGTCAGTCGGCCAGTGAGATCAGGCATGGCCGTAAGATGCTTCGGCTTCGCAGATGACGCGAGCCACATGCAAGAGCCCCCATCACGTACCGCCGGGTCCTCCCGGCACGCCAGCCTCGCTAGAGTCACAGCAGCGCAGGAAGTGCTAGACGATTTCTTGGCATGGTATGATGAGTCACGAACGAACGACACGACCACTTGGGGGGTGTCGCGTCACCGCTCCCGTATCGGGGCGCGTACGCTGAGGAGCCTCCTCGGTGTCTTCGACCGCTGAGCGACCAGCGTACGTGCTGGCTGACCACCCCATCCGACCGCATCTCAAAGAGTGCTCCCGCCAGGAACCCCTGGCGTCACTCCCCCGCACCCTTACCTTGCTCTCTCACACAACCGGCGCTCGACGCCTCCTCGTCATCGATCCCCAGAAAACCAGCGTGAATCGCACGGCGGGCCCCATGCGGACCTAGCCGTCGAGCGGCCCGGGCGCTAGCCTCGACGCTCCCCGTCCCGCAGCTTCATTCTCCCCACACGACGGAGGCTCTGATGCCCAGTCAATCTCCCGCTCGGTTTCTCGCGTTGCTCCCACCGCTCGCGATGGTAACGTTCGCCGGGCTCGCCGCCGCTTGCGTGCCCCGAGGTGAGGTCGGCGAGGTAGCAGCGCCGCCGGGTGCCTGGGGGGTCTACGCCG
>JBDHDH010000130.1:0-9553 GCA_039591615.1 Gemmatimonadota bacterium
CCGACAGGGCATTCTCGAGCCGGCAGTATCTGCTGGATGAGAGTAGAGCTTTCCTCGACTCACTGGAAACGACTGACTACCAACCGCGAACTTGGGTGCTCGCAAACGCGACTCCCGAGCGAAGCATCGAGCAGTGGCGCGCGGTCATGGCGGATTTTGGAGAGATGGAGGCTTCTTAGGTGGTAGGTTTTAGGTGCTAGGTATCGGGTATCGGGTATTCGGCATTCACATTCGGCATTCGGCATTCGGCATTCGGCATTGCACAGGGTATTGATCAGTCGCCGAGGTAACACGCTGGCGCGCCAGCTGGTCGGCATCAGCATCACCGCAGGTATCCTCCTTGTCGGGACCGTCGAATGCGCGCACGCACAGTTGCCCAATACGCTGGGGCAGTCGTATCCCGCCGCGAGCCACTTCGCCTACGAACCGCCCGAGAACGTCGGGCTCGCGGCGGACCAGCTGCGCCAGATCGCCGATCGGGTGCAGGGCTGGGTCGAGGACGGCGAGGCCGTCGGGGCGGAAATCCTCGTCATCAAGAATCGGCGCATCGTGCTGCACGAAGCGTTCGGATGGCGCGATCGTGAGCGCAAGCTCGGGTGGGAACGGAACACCATTGCCCGCATCCGGTCCATGACGAAGCCGTTCGTGGGAACCGCGATCCTGATGCTCGCAGACTCGGGAAAGATCCAGCTGAGCGACCTGGTCGCGACGTACATCCCGGCGTTCGACAATCCGCGCTCCCGCGATATCAGCATCGAGCATCTCTTGACCCACAGCGGCGGCTTCAACCAACCGGGCTACCCGCAGCAGTTGCGGTCGTACAAAGACCTCAGGGAGGCCGTCGACGCAGTAGGTCAAATGGGTCCGCCCACGGCACCGGGTATCGAGTACGGGTACAGCGATGCCGGGTCCGCCACACTGGGAGCGATCGTGGCGGAGGTGTCGGGCATGGCCGTGCAAGAGTTCCTCCTGTCACGGATCATCGAACCGCTGGGTCTGGATGACACGTTCCCCATGCTGACGGACGGCGACGCCCGCCGCTCGCGTGTGAGCAGCACGTATCGCAGGGGAGATGGGCGCTTCGACAGGTACTGGGACTTCGAGCAACCGCAGGTGATGCAATTCTTCCGGGCCAGCGGCGGCCTCTACTCGACCACCACGGACTACGCGCGGTTCCTCGCCTTCTGGATAGACGAGGGGTCGATCGCCGACCGTCAACTGCTCTCGCCAGCGCTCATCTACCGGGCGCTGTCCCCCTCACCATGGAATCGAGAATACGGCTACCACTGGCAGGTCGATCCACGCGGAGACCCCGGGTCTAGCGATCTGCCCTCGTTCGGTCACGGCGGCTCCGACGGGACCATGGCCTGGGCCAACCCCGAGCAGGACCTGATCGTCTGCTACTTCACGCAGTCTCGCGGAGGATCGACTACCGGGAAGATCCAGCAGGTGGTGGCGGAGGCGCTGGGGATCAGGTATTAGGTGGCAGGTGATAGGTGTTAGGTGCGCCGGACACCCACTCACCTCCTAGCGCGGCGGCAGAGCGAGCGAAGGTAAGGCGGCGAGAGAGACACGCCCCGCACCCGGCTCTGGGTGCGGGGCGTCGTTTCGGTAACCCCACCTGACATGCCCTCTTCCACTGGACG
Source organism: Gemmatimonadota bacterium (assembly GCA_039591615.1). Lineage (GTDB taxonomy): Bacteria > Gemmatimonadota > Gemmatimonadetes > Gemmatimonadales > GWC2-71-9 > JBDHDH01. The sequence continues at coordinate 1,647 of JBDHDH010000130.1, forward strand.
CCGGTCCGAAGCGAATCGCGTGACCGGGCTCACGCCTGCACCGTATTCCCGTTCACCACTCGTGCGTGTCGCTCGTTACGTGGATGAGAGACAAGTACTGCAAGCGACACGAGTTGATCATGGGATGATCGCCTCATCGCATCTTGGAATCGAACGACACGTTCAAAGCATCGAACGATCAATCGAGAAACCTGAGAGGCGATATGCGATCCGCGACGCTTGCAGTGGCTCTCATAGGTGCCGGACTCCTGCTGGGCACTCCCGCTCACGGGCAAACGCAATACGGATACTCCGCCGATACCGACGGTTTCGGCGTCTACATCAACGGGACACGGTTCACCGAGAACGACATCCTCGCTCTCCAGGCACGCCTGGGAATCCCGCCTGGAGCACCCGTCCCCCCGGGACGGTACTGGTACGACAACGTCTCGGGTCTCTGGGGCCTGGAAGGCGGCCCTTCCGTCGGTCAGCTGCCGCCGGGCCTCGAGCTTGGCGGACCGCTGCGCGCCGACGCCTCCGGAGGTATGACCGCTGTCTTCGTCAACGGCCGCGCGCTCCATCCTCTCGAGGTGCAGTACCTCCAGCAACTCTTCGGCTATGCCATGCCAGGTCGCTACTGGCTCGACTGGCAGGGCAACCTCGGCGCGGAAGGCGGTCCGCCACTGGTGAACCTGCCGGCCGCCGCCCAGTCCGGCGGCGGCAACGTCGGAGGCTACGGCGGCTATACGCGACGCACGCCGTTCGGTGGGCTCGGCGGAGACGGGAACTGCAGTTATTACCTCCACCCCGACGGGCCGAGCGTGATGAGCTGCTGACGGCTGAGGCGCACCCACGAGCCAGGGGGAGCGGAAACCGTCCGCGGTAGAGTACCGACTCGTTCTACCCGGATGATCGACGCTCCCCCGGGCCGACACGTCGTATCACGACAACTCGCACTACCGTCTCTCTGCTTCCCTGGGCGGTGACGTGACCGGAGCGGGGTGAAGCCGAATATCACGATGAGACTGGCAGTGCGATTCCCTACTCCAGTGGTTGGAGATCGCCGAGCACCGTTGGGATCAGTTCGGTCACGGTGGGGTGGATATGCACGGCTCGTTGAATCACCGTGTACGGCGCATCGGCATACATCACGTCGAGCAGGGAATGGACGATCTCGTCTCCACCGATTCCCAGGATCGTGGCCCCCAGGATCCTCTGCGTTTCCGCATCGATCAAGATCTTCATGAACCCCTGGGTTTCGCCTCGCTCTCGAGCCCGCGAAACACGTATCATCGCTCGCTTCCCGATGAGCGCCTTGCGCCCGGACGCCCGTACCTCACGTTCGGTCATCCCGGCGCGGCCGAGTGGCGGGTCGACGTAGAGCGCATAGGTGACGATGCGATCGCTGACTCGGCGGGGATCGTTATCAAACAAGTTGGCGACGAGGATCTCGTAGTCGTTGTACGACGTGTGGGTGAATGCCCCTCGGCCGTTGACGTCACCCGTCGCCCAGATATGAGAGACATTGGTCCGAAGCTGATCATCCACCGGGATGAATCCACGGCCGTCCGTATCGATCCCAGCCTCGTCGAGCCCCAAGTCATCCGTGTTTGGGCGACGGCCAACAGCTAGCAGTAGATGGGAGCCAACCACTTCCTTCGGATCGTCGCGGCACTCCAGCTTGACCACGACCTGAGCGCCACGTTTCTCGAGCGCGATGCACTCGGCGTCGAGACGCACGTCGACACCCTCGATTTCCAATATCTGTCTGACCGCTTCGGACACGTCGTCATCGTCTCGTGAGATGAGTCGATCTTTCATTTCGACGACTGTGACTCGGCTTCCGAAGCGACGATACATCTGGGCGAACTCGAGCCCGATGTAGCTTCCACCCACGACGATCAGATGCTCGGGCAGGAAGTCCACCTCCATGATGCTGGAGTTGGTGAGGTACTGCACACCATTCAAGCCCGGCAGCTCCGGAACGAACGCCCGGCCGCCGACGTTGATCACGATCCTGTCCGCCTCCAACAGGTCACCGTTGACTCGAACGGTCTTCGCACTCTCAAACCGACCATGGCCTTCGTAAACGGTCAGGTTCGGCGTGCTCTTGAGCCAATTCTCGACACCCTCGGTGGATTGCTGCACCACTTCGTCCTTGCGCGCCTTGACGCGTTTCATGTCCACCGTGATCGGACCACCAATGGCAACACCGAAGTCCGGCCCACGGCGAGCCATGTGGGCTGCGCGGGCGCTCGCCACGAGTGTCTTGGTGGGAGTGCAACCCACGTTCACGCAGGTGCCGCCGAAGAGCTTGCGTTCGAGGACCGCGGTCCTCATCCCTTCGGCCGCGAATCGTGCAGCTATGGAGGGCCCGGACTGTCCCGTTCCGATGATGATTGCATCGTATCGGTTTGCCATTGCTGGTTCTCCCGATTATGGCCTTGCCGCCGCGCGTTCCGCGCTCCACAATACTGCGCCAAACGCGCCGGACGACAATCCCAATGGCGAACGTACCGAGAGTGGTACTTCCCAGACCGTAATCCATCATAACCGGAGCCGGCTGTGAAACTCCTATCTGTCAACGTCTCCCTTCCCAAGGAGATCACGGCAAGAGGAAAGACGATCAGGACCGGGATCTTCAAGGAACCCGTCGAGGGCCGAGTCGCGGTCAGCACACTCAACATCGCCGGCGACGGTCAGGCGGATCTCATCGGTCACGGCGGTCCCTCTCGCGCGGTGTTGGTCTATTCGAAGGAGAACTACTCCTACTGGGAACACGAGCTGGGACAGTCGGGATTCCAGTTCGGCCATTTCGGCGAGAACTTCACCGTCGAGGGGATGCTGGACGAGGACATCCATGTGGGCGATGTATTCCGCATTGGGTCCGCACTCTTCCAGGTGTCTCAACCCAGGGTGCCGTGCTACAAGCTCGCCATCAAGGTTGGCATTGAAGGATTCTACAATCGGATCCTCGAAACCGGGCGGCCAGGATTCTACTTCCGCGTCCTGGAGGAAGGCGAAGTCGGCGCTGGCGATGTAATCGAAAGAGTCAGCGTGGATCCGAACGGGATGACGGTTCCTCGTGTCAGCAATCTCCTCTATTTCGACAAAGATGATCTCGACGATGCGAGAGCAGCGCTGCGAATCGAGGCGCTGTCGCCGGGCTGGAAACAGTCGTTTGAGGATCGCCTGGCAAAGGCAGAGCTCTCGGCCAAAGGAGAGGAGAACTACCGGAGCTTTGTCGTCACCCGCAAGATCCCTGAGAGCGAGTCCCTCACATCGTTCTACTTGCAGGCGGAAGACGGTAAACCCTTGGATCTGTTCCTGTCCGGTCAGTTTCTCCCGTTGAAGTTGAACATCCCCGGCCAGTACAAACCCGTCTTCCGCACGTACTCACTGTCGGACCGTCCCGGTCTGGACAACTATCGCCTGACCATCAAAAGGGAGCCGGCGCCGCCGGACCGCCCGGATCTGTATCCCGGGGTGGCATCGAACTACTTCCATGATCATGTGGGCGTGGGCTCCAAAGTGTTGGCGAAAGCACCGCGGGGAAGGTTCTATCTAGATCCGAATGGTGAAACCCCGGTTGCCCTCGTAAGCGCAGGTGTCGGTATGACACCCTTGATGAGCATGCTTAATGCGATCGTTGCGTCCGGTTCCAATCGGCCGACGTGGTTCATTCACGGGACCCGAAACAAGCACATGCATGCACTGGGTGAGCATGTGCGCCAGGTCGCCGAGCACCGAAGCAACGTCCACGCGCACATTCGGTACAGTCGACCGTCAGGTCAGGACATCGTCGGGCGGGACTACGATGATGAGGGACACGTAGACGTCGAGCTGCTGAAACGTCTTCTCCCTAGCAAGGATTGTGATTTCTATCTCTGCGGCCCCATCGCCTTCATGCGATCGCTCTTCGATGGATTGCAGGCCTGGGGCGTGCCCGCGGTCCGGATTCACTACGAGTTCTTCGGTCCGGCGTCGGCCTTGGGTGAGAGGGCGAACGTTGCAACGCCGAAACGAATGGCCAAGGCTACGCAATGTTGCAGTGATATCGCGGTCACCTTTTCGAAGTCTGGTGTGAAGGCAAACTGGAATCGGTCCTTCGAAAGCATACTCGACCTAGCAGAAGCAAATGGCCTGAGCCCGGATTACAGCTGTAGGTCGGGCATATGTAATACCTGTAGGGTCGAGATCGAAGAGGGTGAGGTCGAATATGTTCTGGAGCCCCTGGACCCACCGGGTGAAGGATCGATCCTGATCTGCTGCTCCAAGCCCAGGAGCGATGTGGTGGTGGCGGTCTGACGATGGTCAAGCGGCTGGACTGCGCCGCGCGTATCCCCGACGCGCACCTTGCCGTCGTGCTGACCACGCTGTAATTCCCTTTACGACCTCGGTCTCGCTCACTCGATTCGCCAGCGGCCATCGGCCGCTAGGAATACATACGCCACCCCGGGCGGCCCTCCACCCCACCTGACGGCGGCAATACATCCATTACGCTCTACGGGAGTCAGCCCATGTCGCGCTTGCCCCGACCCCATCACCTCCCGGTACTCTTCCCCGTGCTCTTGATGTTTGTCCAACATCCCGGAGCGCTCAGCGCCCAGCAGGTCGACCTGGACCGCCTCGACAAGCTCGAGTTCCGCCACATCGGGCCCCTCGGAAACCGGGTACCGTCGGTGGCCGGGATCCCGGGCGACGCGTACACGTACTTCGCCGGAGCGGCCTCCGGCGGGATCTGGAAAACCGTCGACGGCGGCCATAACTGGGACCCGGTGTTCGACGACCAACCGGTCCACTCGATCGGTTCCCTCGCAGTGGCACCGTCGGATCCGAACGTCGTGTGGGCGGGAACCGGCGAGAGCTTCATCAGATCCAACGTCTCCATCGGCAACGGCGTGTGGAAGTCGACGGACGGCGGGGAGTCCTGGACGCACATGGGGCTCGAGGGCTCGGGCCGCGTCGGCCAAATGATCATTCACCCAGCGAACCCCGACGTCGTCTACGCCGCCGTGCTCGGCCACGGGTACCAGCCGCAGGAAACGCGCGGGGTGTACCGCACTACCGACGGCGGCGAGAACTGGCAGCGGGTGCTGTTCGTGAACGATTCGACGGGCGCGTCGGATCTGGCCATGGATCCCAACAACCCCCGAATCCTCTTCGCCGGGATGTGGCAGTTCCACTTGAAGACGTGGACCCGCGAGAGCGGCGGACCGGGGAGCGGACTCTACATGTCCAAGGACGGCGGGGACACGTGGAAACGGCTCGAGGGAAGCGGTCTCCCCAAGAAGCCCGTGGGCAAGATTGCCGTCTGCACGACGCCCGCCAACTCCGACAGGATCTACGCGCTCATCGAGACGGGTGACGGGGTGCCTTGGCACGGTATGGAAACCGAGAGCGGCGAGCTGTGGCGGTCGGACGACGGAGGCAAGAGCTGGAAGCTCGTGAGCCACAACCGCAATCTCGCCGGCCGGAGCGCCTACTACTCCCGCTGCGCGGTGGCGCCCGACGACCCCGACGAAGCCTACTTCCTGTCAGCCTCGTTCAGCCTGACCACCGATGCGGGGGACAGCGCCAAGACCGTCGACTTCTTCTCGCAGGCCGGAGGGCCGGCGGCGCCCGGATGGGACCACCACGACATGTGGATCGACCCCACGAACGGCGATCGCATGATCGTGGGGCACGACGGCGGCGTGTCGATCTCGGAGAACCGGGGGCTGAGCTGGTACCGCATCCAGCTCCCGGTGGCCCAGATGTACCACGTGACGGTGGACAACAACATCCCGTACTACGTTCTCGGCAACCGGCAGGACGGGCCCTCGATGCGGGGTCCGAGCCGGAGCCGTGTGGGCGGGTTCTTCGGCGGCCGCATCCCCCGAGGCGCCTGGCACGACGTCGGGGGTGGAGAGAGCGGGTTCGCCACGGCTGATCCCGAGAACCCGGACATCGTCTGGTCCAGCGCGTCCGGCTGGGGCGCCCTGGGCGGTGTCGTGGTGCGCTACAACGCGGAGACCGGGCAGTTCCGCCAGGTCGAGGTCTGGCCCGAGATGACCGCGGGGTGGCCCGCGAAGGACGTCAAGTATCGCTTCCAGTGGACCTTCCCGCTCCACATCTCCGCTCACGATCACAACACCGTGTACGTGACGAGCCAGCACGTGCACCGCACCAGCAACGGCGGACAGACCTGGCACGTGATCAGTCCCGACCTCACCACCGCCGACACGAGCAAGATGGGAATCTCGGGCGGCCTCACTCCGGATAACCTTGGCGTCGAGTACTGCTGCGTGATCTACGCGTTCGACGAGTCGCCGGTGCAGCAGGGTGTGCTGTGGGCCGGAACCAGCGACGGGATCATGCACGTCTCGCGAGACGGAGGACAGAACTGGACCAATGTCACGGACAACATCCCCGGCCTTCCGCCACTGGGCACGGTCCGCAACATCGACGCCTCGAAATGGGACGCGGGGAAGGCGTACATCACGGTGGACTTCCACGAAGTGGGGAATTTCGCACCGTACGTCTACAAGACCGAAGACTTCGGCCGGCGCTGGACGAAGATCACCAACGGAATCGACGACACGCCCCTCAGCTACGCCCGAAACATCCGTGAGGATCCCGTTCGACCGGGGCTGATCTACCTCGGCACCGAGAACAAGCTCTACGTCTCGTTCGACGACGGCGCGAACTGGCAGTCGTTCATGACCAACCTGCCGCCCGCGCCGATGTATTGGATCGCAATCCAGGAACACTTCAACGATTTGGTGCTGGGGACGTATGGGAGGGGCTTCTGGATTCTGGACGACATCACACCCCTTCAACAGTTGACCGCGGATATCGCGTCATCGAACGCGCACCTGTTCGAGCCTCGAGCGACATACCGCTTCCGGTCCATCTCGGCGCAGATGGCGATGTTCGACGATCCGTCAGCCGGCAAGGATCCGCCCTTCGGCGCGTCCATCAACTACTGGCTGAGAGAGGCGCCCGAGAAGGACGACACGGTCGAGGTCAAGATCCGGATCACCGACGCATCCGGCGACACGGTGCGAACCGTCGACGGGACATCGCTCAGTGGGATCAACCGGGTCTGGTGGGATCTGGAAGGAGAGCCATCGACCAAGATCAAGCTCCGCACCAAGCCGCGCTACGCCGACTGGGTGAACCTGGGCGACGACCGGTCTCGGGAGCCCCCCGAGGAGAGCAGCATCTCCGTACTCGTGACGCCCGGGACGTACACCGTCACCTTGGTGGTGGACAGCCAGGACGTCGGCACGCAGCAGCTCGAGATCCGTAAAGATCCGCACTCCGAGGGAACGCTATCGGACATCCGGACGCAGACGGCGATGGTCAAAGAGCTCCGAAAGAACATGAACACCGCCGCCGAGATGATCAATCAGATCGAGTGGGTACGTCGCCAGACGTACGATCTCAAGGCGGTGTTGAAGGATCAAAAGGCGGACGAGGAGATCCTGGCGGCAGCCAATTCGCTGGACGAAAAGCTGATCGCCGTGGAAGAGAATCTGCTGCAGCTCAAGCTGACGGGCACCGGCCAGGACAACGTGCGCTGGCCGCAGAAGGTCGTGAGCAAGCTGGCATACCTGGCGGACGCGGTGGCCACCGCCGACTTCCCGCCGGCCGACCAGCACCGGGAGGTCCAGCAGCTACTGGAACAGCGGCTTCGAGAGACCAAACAGGCGTTCGACGGCGTGATGGGAACCGATCTCCCGGCGTTCAACAGGATGTTGCAGGAGCGGGAGCTCGCGCCGGTGATTGCGGGACTGAGTTCGCGGTGAGGTTAGGTGCTAGGTGCTAGGTGAGTACCGCCAGGACATCGTTGACCGATTCTAATGTCCCACTGCCGCCATGACATCGTTGACTTGGGGGAGTGGTCACCTTCCTCGGGGGAGGGGCAGCAGGGGATCGACCAC
>JBDHDH010000131.1:0-9539 GCA_039591615.1 Gemmatimonadota bacterium
CGTAATTGTTGTGACGGTGTGAAGAAGGTCTTCCGATACCAGAGGGTCACCGCGGTTCCAGTCACCGCAACCGCTGACATGAGCATGAACATCACGACGATCTGATACCGCACGGCCGTGAGTGGCGAGGCGCCCGCGATGATCTGACCCGTCATCATGCCCGGCAGCGCCACGATCCCTACGACCATCAGACTGTTTACCATCGGGATCATCGACGCGCGAATGGCCCGACGGACAGCATCGCGTGTCGCCCGGACCGGATCAGCGCCCAGGGCGAGATACGCTTCGATCTCAGCACGGCGGGCCGTGACCTCACCGGCGAGGCGCTCGGCGGCGAGGGCGGCCGCGTTCATCGAGTTCCCCACAATCATCCCGAACAGCGGGATGAGGTATCGCGGGCTGTACCAGGGGTCCATGCGGATGACCACCGCGCCGACGTAGACCAGCGTGAGCCCAGATCCGATGAGCATCGCCGCACCGACGATCCCGAACAGCTCTCGGTTCGGCTTGTCCTGCCGGTCCACCGCCGTCTTGGTTGCCACGGCGAGCATGATGAGCAAAGCGACAACGACCAGATACCACCGGTCAAGCCCGAAGATGTAGACGAGCACATACCCGACGAGCACGAGCTGCACCACGGCCCGGATCGCCCCGACGACCACGTCCCCGCCGAGACCGACGCCTTGCCAGCGGGAGAGACCGAAGGCGATCAAGATCAACCCCGCCGCGAGGGTGAGATCGAGCCAGGCAAGCTCGATGATGGGCTGGGTGCCGACATCGGCGGTCTGGAGGAGCAGGTACGCAGTCATCCCACGCGCTTCAGGAACGAGCGGATTCGCGGGTGTGACGACTTCTCGAACAGCTCGAGGGCTGGGCCCGCCTCGACCACTCTCCCTTCGTCCAGCATTACTGCATGCTTGGATACTGCTCTCGCCTCCGCGAGCCGGTGCGTGGCGACTACGACCGTGAGGCCGCGCTCAGAGCTGAGGCGCGCCACGGTTTGCCCCAGCTTCTCGGCAGTTTCAGGGTCGAGCGAGGCCATGGGCTCGTCCATGAGCAGTGTCTCAGGCCCCGTCATGAGAGCGCGGGCAATGTTTGCGCGCTGCTTCTCGCCCACCGAGAGCCGGCTGGCATCGCGGTCGGCAAGCGCGCTGTCGAGTTCGGCAAGGCGCAAGCTCTCGACAATGCGCCCCGCGATCTCCTCCGCCTGAACCTCGGTGATGCGCGCAGCCACATCGAGGTTGTCACGCACCGTACCGGGAAACACGACCGGCGTCTGGAACACGAACCCGACCCGTCTTCTCAGCATGCCCACGGGAATCTCGGCAATCGGGTGGTCGCGATAGCGGATCTCCCCAGCGCACGGATCGTCCAGGCGGTTGAGGAGCCGCAGCAGCGCGCTCTTGCCGGCACCGGAGGGGCCGATGAGCGCCGTGATTTGTCCGTTCGGAATCTGGAGGCTTATATCATCGAGGACCAGGACGCCCGCCTTCTCCTGCCGCACACCGCGCAGCGTGAACGCTGGTGACGACATGTCGAATCAGGAGCTTCCCAGCACGACCGCGGCCATGGCGGCCCGCGTGCTACTCATTCCGTGTTATCTCCATGGCTTGGAACCCGGGTGGCTCGTTTAGATGGCGTCGATCACCTGGTTAACGGCCCTTCTGCCCTCGTCCGCTGCCGGCCCCCAGTGCTGCAGGCCATCCAGCTCGGAATAGCCGAACGCGATGCGTCCATAGTGCCGCCGGATGATGTCCCGCGGTGCCGGCTTGCCGCTGGAGCCACCGTAAAACCCCGGATAGGGCACGGAGTACGCGTGCCCCCACCGGTTGAGAATAATACCGGCAACGTCTTTCGCGGAATCGAATCCTGCGGACCCGAACAGCTTGCTCATTTGCCGCACAATCTTGCTCTCGTAGTCCGAATAGGAGGTGTGCAGCAATTCCGTTCGCCCCAACGCCACCTGTTGCTCGATGGGCAAACCTGGGTAGAAAAAAGGCGTGTAAAAGGACAGGATGGTTGGCTGATCAGGGTCCAGCGGTGGCTGGTAATCGCCTGCCAGCATCGGCCTTCTGATGTTGCAGGTATGGCCAAAGTCTCCCTCCCCTTTGTTCCAGATCGCCGCGGTGATGCCAAGCTCATAGAGGAATCGCCAGTTGGTCAACGCGACGTTGGCCACCAGGAACGGCACATGATGAAACTGTTGATATGCCTCCCGGTGTGGATCGGGCAAATCCTTGACCACGTAGCGATTGATCCAGCCTCCGGTGGCCATCACCACGGCCTTCGCCTTGATGGCGTGGACTTCATTGTCGCGGGCAAGAACGATAGTGACACTGGCTGACGACTCCGGGTCACCGTCGTGCGCCACGCTGACAACGGTCGAGTCCAAACGAATTCGGAGTGGCTGGCCTGCACGGTCCAGCGCGGAGAAGTTGATCTTTCCGGCAATGATGTCCTTAAAATCCGTCTCACCCGCAATGGCCTCCGGTATCAGCGCTTTCAAGAAGTAGCGAGCATATCCGGAATTGCCGCCCGGGAACGAATGCCTCCGAAGTGAAGGCGCGGGCGCGTCCATCAGCCCCGGCATCGGCAGGTTGTACGCAGCGTAGGCGGATATCGCATCGCTTCCCAGGCCGCAAGCGGAGGCGAGGAACAGATCTGCGTAGCCGGCACCCTCGGGACCCATTCCGAGTTCCCGCTCCAAGTATTCCTTATAAGACATCGTGTCCAGCCACCGCTTTGCTTCCTCTTCGGTCTCGAACTGTTGCATCGCACCTGCCTGATACCAGGCCAGCAGTGAGTGGCGGCTCGTGTCTGGCAACGGCGTGTTCGCCAGGTTCTGGCTCCACATGTCTGTTGCCCATTGCCCATCAGACTGACCGGTGGTTTCGAAAAAGTGTCCGACGCTCGTATTCTCCTGCAGCCCCCGCACTAGATAGCCGTAATTGTCGTTACAGAACCTGAGTGGCTTCTCATTATCCGGCCACCCACGATAGGAGAGCTCTCTCGGGATCTCGAGCTCCGCATAGTAACGGGCATCACCGCGGGCCTTTTCGGGATTGGCGACCATTGCTGGGACGAAGAATCCGTTCGCGCCCTGGGGGCCGATGAGCCTGGTGCCATTGACATTGAACTCGTTTTCCTTGGCTTCCCCTCCGAAGATGGGATGGTTGTCCAGCAACAGGCATGTCTGGCCAGGCTTTCGTTTCTTTGAAAACTCCAGGGCGGCACCCAGACCTGCCACACCACCGCCGACGATGACCAGATCATACTCTTCGACCGAGGCAAACTCGCGAGGCAGCTTCTCGAACTCGCCATCCCGGATGCGGTGTGCGGTCGCGACGACTTCAGGCGTGTTGCCGTGGGACAGCCGATAGTCTCCGACGCCGCCGTACCCGTACCAGTCCGGCCCCAGCGACGGGCGCCCGCGAGCTGCGTCCTGTCCGGTACATCCTGGGGCCGTCTGCGTGAGCAACGCACTTCCCACGCCAACCGCGACGCCGTTGACGAAGTCACGCCTGGTTATGTCGCGATTCAGGCGCGAGGTCGTTCTTCCTGCCTTCATCACGATGATACCCGTCAGTGAATCCCGCTTGAAGAGGCCGAACCCGAACGCCTTTGAGGAGGTTCGCCGAATTTGAACCACGAGCGGCCAGCTCTCGCACCCTCCTGGTTGACTCCGCAAGTATCACACGGATCCCAGAACGCTGAAAGACGCTATCGGCTAGCTGTCTACCACTCGCCCCGGCCCTCCACGAGGCCGCTTGACAATATTTAGCCCTTGTGCTAAATATCTCTGGGGTTTTCGACGGGACGGCAGCCGTGGCGACGAAGCGAGAGCCGAAGGCACGCATGGATGCGTACGAAGCGGTCTTCACTGCGTTGGCCCACCCAGCGCGGCGACGAATCCTCCTGACGCTGAACTTCGAGGGCGGTTCGATGACCGCCGGCGAGATAGCAGCGATCTTCCAGCACGCGTGGCCGACGACGACAAGACACATGCAGGTGCTGGAGGCGGCTGGGCTGCTCCATCACGAGCGAGAGGGACGCACGCGCGTGTACCGCATCAATCGGCGACGTCTCGACCTCGTGCGCGACTGGCTCGCGTGGTTCTCGAAAGACCCTGGCTGACCGCCAGTAAAGACCAGAAGGAGGAGGCCATGGCTACGAAGAAGAAGGCCAAGGCGAAGACCAGGAAGAAGAATGCAACCGTCACGGAAGAGGGCGCCGACGTGCCGAATCTGTTTCGCCTCAATGTCGAGGTGGGTGATCTCGACGAAGCCGCACAGTTTTACGGGACGCTGCTCGGCCTCGTCGGTCGCAAGCAGGCTGGCTCGCGCGTCTATTTCACCTGCGGCACGGTCACCCTACAGGTCGTTGACGTATCGTCCGTCGGTGCACCGCATCCAGCGGCGAAGGCCCTTTCTTTCACCGTGAGCGACCTCGACGCCATCTTCGAGCGCGCGAAATCGCTCAACTGCCTATCAAAGGAAGACGTGCACGGTGTCCCGGGCGGTGCGATCAGTGTGCGGCCGTGGGGCGAGCGCTCGTTCTACGCGGAGGACCGGTGGCAGAACCCGCTTTGCTTCGTCGAAGCCGGGACGATCTACCCGGGATGAAGCAGGGTCGCCGGCAGCTCTCCAAACCGATCTCGCGCTGGCATCAGCCGAGGGACGTAATCACGCATCCGCAACGCGTAGTCACCCACTTCAGCATGCTACGTCTTGCCGCGCTTTGTATGGCGAGGCTCCTGGCCATGCTGGCCTTGCTATCCCGTTGCTGATTCAGCTACCAGCGCCGGCTTTCTGGTGACGCAAAGACCTTCTTCCCCGTTGCGAGACGCTTCCTGCCGTCCATCCCCTGATCAGCCCCCGCTCTCTCTCGGCCAGCACGCCCATTATCCGGCTGAAGACCCGATCTGAGGGACTCGGCAATTCGACGGCGAGTGACAGGGTGCGGTGGCAGTCGCGGTAGAACCTGCGCTCAGCTAGGCTGAGCGCTCGTGCATCATCACCGCAGCCCGCGTCAGCCCTTTACCGCAGGAATCCCAAAGAACAGGTTCGCAAGTCAAGACTTGCGATGCTGGTGAGCACTCCCGCTGCTTCGCGCTCAAGCACATCCAACGAGGTTCTAATGCCACGACGCATGCTGGCGGTCAGCTGCACCGGCCGGTGCTCAGCCAGCCCCCACTGGCTCGCTTGCTAGCCAGGCATGCGTACCTATCCCCTACCACACCATTACCGGCTCTTGCGACACTGGATACATGTCCTAGCGACCGGCTCCTTGCTGGTCTCGGCCTGTGTCGAGCAGGCGACGCCGAGGTCGGCGCTGCCTGCTGCCGTCAAAGTCGAGGCGTCGCTCGCGGGGAGAACGAGTCCCAATCTCAAGGTTGCCTTCATCGGCGATCAGGACGCCAACGCGAATGCGATCGCCGTGCTGCAACTCATCGCCAACGAAGGCGCCCATGCGGTCCTCCATCAGGGCGACTTCGACTACAGCGATGACCCCGACCTGTGGGACGCCAACATCACGGCCGTGCTGGGCGAGGACTTCCCCTACTTTGCCTCTGTGGGCAACCACGACGACTCGAAGTTCTACGGCCCGGGTGGTTACCAGGACAAGCTCCTGCAGCGGCTGGCGCGCATGACCGGAGCCAGCTGCACGGGCAACCTGGGCGTCAACTCGGCGTGCACCTACCAAGGGCTTTTCTTCATCCTGTCGGGCGCCGGGACGCTGGGCTCGGGACACGAGGCGTACATCCGGGAGCAGCTGGCGGCGGATTCGTCGATCTGGAGGGTCTGCTCCTGGCACAAGAACCAGAATGCGATGCAGGTGGGGCAAAAGGGCGACGAGGTCGGCTGGGGCCCGTATGAGGCATGCCGGGAGCTCGGCGCGATCGTCGCCACGGGGCACGAGCACTCCTACGAACGCACCAAGACGCTGGTCAGCACAGAGCTCCAGACGGTGGACCCCGATTGGCCCGCTCGGGACGTGCTGCGCATGGCCCCCGGCGCAACCTTCGTGTTTGTGTCGGGGCTCGGGGGTTATAGCATTCGCAACCAGGACCGCTGCCTGCCCACGACCTACCCGTACGGCTGCAATGGCGAGTGGGCCAAGATCCATACCTCTGACCAGAACGCGCAGTTCGGCGCCCTGTTCATCGAGTTTCACGTACATGGGATTCCCACCGAGGCACGCGGCTACTTCAAGAACGTCAACGGCGAGATCGTGGACCAGTTCACGATCACCTCCCAGATGGTTCCTCCCGACTCCAGCGTCTCGCCGTCGCTGTCCACGCTCACAGCCGTGCCGCCGCTCCTCGAAGCGAGCAACGGTTCGAGCGTCTCGACCATCACGGTGACGGCGAACGACACGGCCGGGAATCCGGTGAGTGGGGCCACGGTGGTGCTCGCGGCCACGGGTGCCGGCAACACCCTCACCCAGCCGGTAGGCCCCACTGACTCGAACGGCGTGGCGGCGGGAACGCTGTTCTCGACGGTGGCGGAGGAGAAAACCATCTCGGCGACCATCAGCGGCGTGACAATACACGATCAGGCGACCATCAATGTCGGCGTCGGCCCGTTCTCCCCTAATGCACCTACGGTGCGCGCGGACCCGGACTGAAGGCCTTCGACTCTCGCGGCCGTGGCAGCAGCCGAACATCGATCGTACCGGCGTCAGCCGAAGGTTCCTGAGGTGCTCGGCCCTCCGAGCCCAACGGCGCCGCGTGTGAAGCCCTCCGGTACTAATCCCGACGTCCACCCCGAAACCAGCGTTGCCGTAACACGACAAGGCCAAGCGGCCCCCGAAATGCCCCCTCGCTACGCTACCCTCAGTCGATCCGGCGGTGTGTGAAGGCACGCGCGTTCGATCCCGAGTATGATGACACGATGTGCCCCGCCCCCACCAGCTTGTACTTGTACGTTACCAGGCCCTCGAGCCCCACCGGCCCGCGTGGGTGAAGCTTTCCGGTGCTGATTCCTACCTCGGCTCCGAACCCGTAACGGAGCCCGTCCGCAAAGCGGGTCGACGCGTTGCGGTAGACGCCCGCCGCATCAACCTCGGCAAAGAACCGCTCGAATGCCGAATCGTCGTCCGTCACGATCGCTTCCGTGTGACCGGATCCGTATAGATTGACGTGGGCTATCGCGTCCTCCAACCCATCGACGATCTTGATCGCCACCACCAGGTCGTTGAATTCGACGCCCCAATCGTCATCCGTCGCCGAAATCACCGATGGTGATCCCGCCAAGGACAGTGCGCGCTCGTCGCACCGGACCTCGACGCGATGACCCGAGAGTGCATCGACCAACGCGGGCAGCATATCCGGCGCGACATCGCGGTGCACGAGTATCGTCTCCACGGCGTTGCAGGCGGCTGGGTACTGGACCTTGGCGTCCACAGAAACGGCCACCGCCTGTTCCGGATCGGCTGCGGCATCTATGTAGACGTGACACACACCGTCGGCGTGTCCCAGGACAGGTATGGCCGTGTTGGCCTGGATGTGGCGCACGAGCCCGTTCGAACCTCTGGGTACGATGAGGTCGACATACTCGTCTGCCTCGAGAAGCTCCGTTACTTCGTCGCGACCCTCGAGCAACGTCAGCCAGTCACTGGGAGCACCGGCGTTCACCGCCGCTCCCCTGATCAGCTCGGCGAGTTTCCGATTCGAGTGCGCAGCCTCACTCCCCCCCTTCAACACGACCGCGTTGCCGCTCTTGAGGCACAACGACGCGATCTGCGGTAGCGCTTCCGGCCTCGACTCGAAGATCACCCCAACGACCCCGATGGGACACGTGACGCGGAACAGCTCCAATCCCTCGTCGAGCTCGGTGGCGAGAGAGACCTGGCCTACCGGGTCGGGCATGCGTGCGATCTGCCTGATCCCGAGCACGAGCGTCTCCAGCTTGGCCTCGTCCAGCAGCAGGCGGCGGAACAGGGCCTCGCTCATCTCCCCTGCCGCAACCTGCGCGCTGGCCGCCTCGCGATCCCGAGCGTTCGCTTCGAGAACTGCCTCGGCCTGTGTCTCCAACGCGGCCGCGACCTCGACGAGGGCGCGGTTGCGCACCTCTTCGGTCAGACACGCCAGACGGCGCGCCGCCGTCGCTGCCCGTCGAGCCGCTTCCATGACGGCTCTCCGTCGCTCCGTGTCAATCACTGCCGGCATGCTCTGGTTCCTCCATTAGGGCGATGTTCTCACGCGTCACGAGTTCGTCGTCTACGCCCAGGATATCCTCGACGCGGTCGGAGCGCATTCCGGAGATGTGGCTCGCTTCGTCGCTCGAGTAGTTGGCGATCCCTCGGGCGAACTCCCCGTTTCGCTCGTCGACGATGCTGACGACGTCGCCGCGCGCGAACCGCCCGCGGATCTGCGTGACTCCCACGGGGAGCAGGCTGGCCTTCTGCTCGACCAGAGCTCGCCGCGCCCCCTCGTTCACGACCACCGCAGCCTGGACGGAGGTCGCAAAGGCGATCCACTTGCGCTTCCCCGACAGCCCCTGCTGCGGGAGGAACGCCGTACCGAGTTGCTCACCCGCCAAGAGACGTTCGATGATGCCCGGCGTTTTGCCATTGGCGATGACGACACCACAGCCGGAGCGCGTGGCGATTCGCGCAGCCGCGATCTTCGTTCGCATCCCTCCACGTCCGGCGCGCGCTCCACCTGCCAACCGCTCGATGGCGGGGCCGATCTCGCCGACGATGGGAATGAGCGTGCCTTCGGCTCTGGTACGTGGATCTTGCGTACAGAGCCCGTCCACATCCGTGAGCAGCAGCAGGAGATCCGCCTCGATCTTCGCGGCGACCAGCGCTGAGAGCCTGTCGTTGTCTCCGAAGTTGACTTTTCGGACGCTTCCGAGATCAGGCGCCAGTTCCACCGTGGAGACGATGTCATTCTCATTGATGATCGGGATCACGCCGAGCCCCAGCAACTTGGCGATGGCGCTGCGCAGATTGAGGTAGCGGAGGCGGTTCGCGAAATCATCCTCCGTCAGCAAGACCTGCGCGGTCGTGACCTCTAGCCGCTCGAATGCATCGGCATACAGGCCTATCAGACGTCCCTGCCCCACTGCCGCGCAGGCTTGTCTGGCGACGAGCGGCTGGGGTCCGCCGAGCCCGAGGCTGGCCGCCCCGAGGCCGACGGCCCCCGACGACACGAGGAGCACCTCGTACCCCGCACGATGCAGCTGCGCGATCGACTCGACGAAGGTGTAGAACCGGCCGAGCGCGAGACTGCCGGAGTCGTGGGTCAACACCGCCGTACCGAGCTTGATGACGACGCGTCGGGCGCCTCGAATGAGCTGCACGCGTCTCGAGTCATCGCTGACGAGGACTGCCTGGGCCACGTTACCTCGGTCGGTTCAGGTCCAATAACGAAAAGCGGCCCGGAGGGAACCTCCCTCGCGGGCCGTTGGCACGAACGTGTCGCGACTGCCGTCTACCCGCCTCGGGGGTTCGTCAGTGTGCCGGAACGCCGAGGCCTACCCCGGCGGGGCGTCCTCGTCCCACGGGGGCGGCAGTTCGGGCTGCGGGCACGC
>JBDHDH010000132.1:0-10166 GCA_039591615.1 Gemmatimonadota bacterium
GCGCAAACAAACCCCACACACCACACACTGGACCGGTGGGCAGCTCGTCATTGGCCATTCGGCACCAGAGGATCTCGACCGACGTCTCCCAGATCGCCGCTCCGGCCGTCAGTGCCGCCGTTGAGTCCTAGCCCCGACGGCGCTGCCAGGAGATGAAACCCAGGAGGATAACGACCCAGCTAGCGTGATTCTGGTTGCCTGGACTCGGGCAGATGACCGAAACCTGGGGTGGTGCCGAGTTGCCAAGCGTGTCGAAGCGAACCGATCTTATGCGCATGCCCGCCCTGGTCCCCCGTTATACCGCGGACGAGATCCGCCGCTTCCCCGACGACCGCCTGTGCTACGAGGTCATCCGTGGGGAGCTGTTCGTGACGCCGGCTCCAGGCACCCGACACCAGCGAGCGGTGCTGGAGTTGGCGGTGACGCTCAGGGATTACGTCGACCGGCACGGGTTGGGCGAGACCATCGTTGGGCCGTTCGAAGTCGAGTTCGGGGAAGACACTGCGGTGCAGCCCGATGTCCTGGTCGTGCTGCAAGACCGAGCACAGCAGCTCACCGATCAGCGCCTCATGGGCCCGCCGTCGCTCGCAATCGAGGTGATCTCGTACTCGAGCAAGCGGACCGACCGGCTCCAGAAGCGGGAGCTCTACCTGCATGAAGGCGTGGAGGAATACTGGGTGCTCGACCCCGGCCAGCGGCGCGTCGAGCGCTGGCAACCCGGTGCGAGCGACGCTGAGATCGTCACGGGCTCGCTCCGGTGGGCGCCGAGGGCGGAGGTGGTACCGCTCGATCTCGATCTCGCGGAACTCTTCCGCAAGGTCTGCCGATAGGGGGAAAAGTGCCAACCCGAAGCGTTCCCTGAATCGAACACTCCCACTAGCGGAATCTCGTGCCGCCTGCGTACAGACCTCCCGGCTGACGCATGCTTACCGCGTCCGGGACCAGGGCGACCACGGTCTCCACCCTCACACAGCTGCGAGAGTTGGGTCCGCGCGCCTTCGACGTAGCGGTCACGCGAAAACCCTGGTAGGTAACTTACTCGTCCTCGAAGCACCCGGGAGCGGCGGGCGCCGCCGCCTCTCACAAGGACTCGATGACCGCGCACCCCTAGGCGGCACAGCGCGACGCGAGCAGCCTCGGGTGACAGAGGCCTTCCTCGTCAGGAGCCAGATGCAAAGCGATCGACGTACTCCTGGACCGAGAACTTTCGGCGAGTCGAGGCGGAGGTCATGTAGCGCACTTTACCGAAGATCGGCCGCTCCGGACCCCACGGGCGGTCATACTTGCCGAAAACCCACGAGATGCCCGAGTAGGAGTTCGGGTCGCGCCCGTCGATGGCGTATTTGTTGTTCAGGTGCACCGCACGACGGAACGCACCTTGCGGCGTGTTGGACCACTCCAGGATCTTCTTGCCCCACAGCATGCGTAGATAGTTGTGAATGACGCCCTCCCGGCGAAGCTGGTTTTGCGCCGCGTTCCACAACTCGTCATGGGTCTGCGCCGTCTCGAGCTGCTCCCGCGTGTACAGCCACTTTCGTGGGTCAGCCTCATGTTCGGCCAGGGTGGCACGCGCCCAGTCGGGCGCTGAGCTGAAGCGAGCGTAGTCGTCCTCGTACGCGCACGTGTGGAACCCCAGCTCACGCCATGTCACAAACTCGTCGGCGAAGGACGTTCCGTTCTTGGACATGCCCCAGCCATCGCGACGCCCCCGCCGGTCTCTTGCCAAGCCTGCCGGCGTCCATCGCTCGCGCTTCACGAGACTCGACCAGACCTCATGGGCACCGATGTGCCCGAAATGGAGGTAGGCAGACAGCCCACTGGTCACCTCCACATCCGGCTCGTTGCGTTCTTCGGCGTACCGTGAGAGCCGCTCGTCGACGAATCGCTGCAACCGCTCATGTGCAGCCCGGCTGCCACCGAGCCGTTCCACGGGTGGAACGTCGTGGTCGATGGGCAGCGCCGCCAGCGCGCTGGGGGCACCGGTCAGCATTTCCTCCGACGCTGTAGGCCAGCGCGCGAGAATCTGGTCCGGTACGCCCTGAAAATCGGGGACGTCGAGCCGCCTGAGCGGGTTGGCGGCTGGGGCCTCTCCCAGAATCTCGGGAAGCACACGGTGGAGATGCCGGCGGAACGCGAGCGCGGTGGCGAAGGATCGGCCTGCCGCCGAGAGCGGTAGGAGGCCGTTGGAATCGACGCTTTCCATCCGGACCGGGATGCGTCCGGCCGCCGCCTGCTGCATGCGCGGAAGGAAAGACGCGGGGTAGTCGTCGGTGACCACCACACAGGCCCGTCCTGCAAGCGCTTCGAGCAACCCAGATCCTGCGCCGGACTTCGGTTCGACATACGGGAAATAGCCTACCCCTGAACCGGCGAGTGCCTGCGCGTTGTCGGCCATTCCCTGGAGGATGAACGCGTGGATACGATCGGACGCCCAATCGTAGTCGACGCGAAGCGGCTCGAAGATCAGGAGTGGCTTGCCCACGTCGGTTGCGACGCCGGCTGCCCGCTCGACGGCATAGTTCGAACGGAGTCGACGCGACGCCACCATCCAATAGAGCACGAACTCGCCGTCCGGACGGATGTCCTCGTCGCGCAGAACCCTCCGGCGTGCCTCAGGTATGAGCGATGACATCAAGAGGCCACGGTCGCGATATCAACAGGTCAATCAGCCGCCACCACGCCGAGCCAGCGCCGCTGAATCGCCCGCCACCCCACCGCCTGCCATAGCACTGCCGCCGACGAGGACGTAGGCTGCCCACGCCAGCATGCCTTCTCCAGTGGCCAACGCCACCACGTTCACGTCCGCTCGCGCGACAGCGCCCCAGTTGAGCCCTCCCGACCGGCAGCACGGCGGCAGTAACGTCAGAGGTTTTCAGCATTTCGAATTACCCCTCCATCTACGTCGTACTCGGCCCTCAAGAGCCGTCGCGCTCGCTATGTAGCTGGTTTTCAGATTAATGTCAATACTGTGTCTAAGTAAAAAACTTGACATTATGCGGACAAACACTATTTTTGACCTTATGACTGACCACTCAAGGCCCGAGCCGGGGCTCACGCTGTTAACCGGCGCGACCGGTTATGTCGGGGGACGACTGCTCCCAGAACTGGAACGCCGCGGTTATCGGGTGCGGTGTCTCACCCGTCGACCCGATGCCCTCCTGCCGCGCGTCGCGGCCACCACCGAAGTGGTGTGTGGCGACCTCTCCATCCCGGCCACGCTGGCGACCGCATTCGATGGGATCGACACCGCCTTTTATCTGGTACATGCACTCGGCACCAAGCACGACTTCGAAGCCGAAGAGCGTGCTGGCGCTGAGGCATTCGCGCGGGAAGCTCGTGCGGCCGGGGTCAAGCGCATCATCTATTTGGGTGGGCTTGGGCCTGAAGAGATCCGGTCCCCGCACCTGCGGAGCCGCCACGCCGTGGGCCGCATCCTCCGCGAGTCTGGTATTCCCACCTTCGAACTCCGCGCCTCCATCATCATCGGATCCGGCAGCCTGTCGTTCGAAATGGTCCGCGCGCTGGTCGAGAAGCTTCCCGTGATGGTGACGCCCCGCTGGGTGCAGCGCCTCGCGCAGCCCATCGGCATCGAGGACGTGATCGCGTACCTGCTGGAAGCTGCAGAGCTCCCAGCCTCCAAGGCCGGCACCTACGAGATTGGGGGACCAGACCAGCTGGCCTATCGCGATCTCCTCGTGACCTACGCGCGGCTCCGGGGGCTTCGCCGACTGATCTTTAGAGTGCCAGTCCTGACGCCGCGACTCTCCAGCCTGTGGCTGGGCCTCGTCACCCCGGTCTATGCGAGGATCGGCCGCAAGCTCGTCGACTCCATCCAGCACGATACGGTCGTCACGGACCAACGCGCGCGGGAGGTGTTCAGCGTCGTCCCACGGGGTGTCGAGGAGGCGATCCGCCGAGCGCTGGCGAACGAGGATCGAGAGTTCGCCGCCACCCGCTGGTCGGATGCGGTCTCGTCAGTGGGCGTGCGCTCCCAGTGGGGCGGGCAACCCTTCGCGCGGCGCGTGGTGGACGCCCGGTATCGCGTCGTCGACGTCGGACCGGCCCGCGCATTCAACGCCATCGAGCGCATCGGCGGCAGCACCGGCTGGTACTACGCCGACTGGTTGTGGCGGCTTCGCGGCTGGCTGGATCTCCTGGTGGGCGGCGCCGGCCTGCGACGTGGACGCCGCAACCCCGAGCACCTGCTGCCCGGTGACACCGTCGACTGGTGGCGGGTAGAGGCCGTCGAACCCGGTCGCCTGCTGCGCCTCCGCGCCGAGATGCGGTTACCGGGCCGCGCCTGGCTCCAGTTCGAGGTTGAGTCCGCACTGGAAGGCGCGCGGATCTGGCAGACGGCGATCTTCGACCCGATCGGGTTGGCGGGACGCCTGTACTGGTACGTCCTCTATCCGGTCCACTCCTTGATATTCGCTGGCATGCTCCGCGCGCTGGCGCGCTCGGCGGCGGCGCCCGACCGGCGGGGCGCGGGCGCCGCCGTCCGGGCGTGGAGGTGACAGCGGCCCCTCCGTGCAGTGGCAAGATCCCCGGAGAAGTGCGCCGGCGAGCCACATCGCGCTCGACTGTCGCCCACTACCGGTTCTCGCCGCAACCCAACCCGGAAGGCCGGGCCCCGGCCGTCGGGACCGGGGCGTCACAGGCATGACCCACGTCCTGGAGCGAACGCAGACGGTTCACGGCGAGGTGGCGTCGGTCTTCGAGTTCTTTACCAATCCCCACAACCTCGAAGCCCTCACACCGCCCTGGCTTCATTTCGGGGTGGTCGACGCGTCGGAAGCCCGCGTGCGCCTGGGAACCCGCATCGCATACCGGCTCCGGTGGCAGATCTTCCCGGTGCGCTGGGAGTCGCTCATCGCCGAATTCCGCGAGAACGAGTTGTTCGCGGACGAGATGCTCCGGGGACCCTACCGGCGATGGTATCATCGGCATGTGTTCCGCCCGGTGGATGGCGGCGTGGAAATCAACGACCGGGTGGAGTACGAGCTGCCGTTTGGACCGATCGGCCGGCTGGCGCACGCGGTGGCCGTCAGGAGACAGCTGCAGGCCATCTTCGACTACCGACGCCGGAAAGTTGAGGAGATCTTCGGTGCCGCGCCTCCACAACCGAACACACCTGCCAAGCTCCTCCTCTTCGCGCACGGGAGCGCCGATCCCCGTTGGCAGGCGTCGATCGAGTCAGTGCACTCGATGCTCAAAGAGCACTGGCCTGATCGTATCCTGGGCGTCGCGTACCTCGAGCGATCGTCGCCCTCGCTTCACGAGGCCGTGACCGACGCGTATGCCAGGGGTGTGCGCCGCATTTCGGTGCTCCCCCTGTTCCTCACCGCCGGCAAGCACCTGCGAGTCGACGGACCGGCCATCGCGGAGCGCCTGCGGCTAACCCTGCCGCTCCTCGACCTGACGATCCTGCCGCCCATCGGACAGGACCGCCGGTTCGCCGGTTTCGTTCGGCAGGTCGTGGAGGAAACCGCGTTCGCGTCAGGAGCGGGCAGAGCCTAGGACGCATCCGCTCGGTGGCTCCCAGCCTCGAGGGGTCTCGGCGCCGGCCGAACGACCCTACAACCGGAGCGTCACCAGAACGCCACCCCCACCCGGGATCGCCACCGGAGAGACGCTGACTTGGCTTTCCCCAACACCATGACGCCGCACGTGGGCTGTGACGGTCCGACCGACGATGAACCCAAGCGTCGCCCCGGCCACGACGTCCGATAGATAATGCGCGTTGTGCTCGATACGGCTCACGCCGATGAACGTCGCCACCGCGGCAGCAGGAATGGCGACCTTCAGCCCCATGTGATATCCGAGCACCGTGGCAAACATGAAGCTCGTCGAGGTGTGGCCCGATGGAAAAGAGAGGGAATTGGTGCTATCTGGTCGCTCGCGCCCGACCGACCGTTTCAGAATGGCCGTTAGCGCACCGTTGATGACAAGCCCTTGGGTTAGGTCGAACGTCACCTCACGAAACCGTCCTTCCGGCACGAGTTGGCCCGTCACGAAGAGTCCCAAGACACCTCCCATGACCAGGAACCGATCCCCCATGACGTCGCCCACGTGCCCGACCATAGATGCGTGATCGGCGAGGCTCCCTTGAACCTCGTCGTCGTGGGGGCGAGCGATCAGGGCGACACCGGATCCCACCAGCAACGGGAGGAGATTCTCACGGGCAACCAAACCAGTCGCGTTGACCACTAGCGACCTCGGGAAAGCACGGAGCGTGGCGTCGTCGGAACCGCGAGGCACGGCTTGTTCCGGAATGGCCGAGTCTGCAGGCGCAGCCCCATTTCCGGACGTTGGACCGACACGTTGCGGATAACAGACGGCCGGTATCGTCAAGAGCAGGTACGATACCCACAGAGTCCTCAGCGGCTGCATAGGCGAGATCACACGCTCCATCCGGCGGTCGAAGACAACCTCATCAGAGCCGTTGGTCATTGCCATTCGTGTGGCACCTGCCCAACGAGCCGTTCGCCGCAAGACCCAGACCAGTCCTCTCAGTAACCCAGTTCGAGGGTGGCCAACGAAGGACGAACGCGAGTCGCCCGGGGTGAGCCAATGACCCCCGTTCAATCCGTCAGCCGGCGCGACGACCAGTGAATATGGACGATCCGCCATCCTCGGGATGTGCGGCGCAGCACCATCGTCTCGACAACTCGGCTGTTGATCTCCCGATCTCGAAATGTGCCGGCGGCTCGCGTCTCCGTGAGCACCATCACGTGGTCGCCCATGACCGCAGATCGCTGCTCCACGATCTCTCGTGTCACCGATGACGCGAACTGAACATCGGCGCCGAGATGATGTGACCGATACTCCTCGCGCGACGCTTCAACGCCGCCGCTCTCAAAGATCACCACATCTGGCGTCATCAGGGCGAGCGCGCCGAGGCTGTCACCGGCTGCCTGCAGATCGTGAAACCGTTTCACGACGTCGATTGACGTCTCCTGCGCCCTGAGTGGCGCCGCCACCACCAGCACAATCGCGACAAACCTCATGAATGTCTGCATCGCAGCACCGCTCCTCCGATGGACATGTGGACCCGACTACAGCCCTGCCGTAAGTTGTCTTCCGTCGACGCAACGTCGGGAGCTTAGATCGCGATGGCCAATGCCACCAGAGGGCTCACCCGCCCCCCAGAGACGACCGGACACGGCTTCGGGACCGCGCCCGTCTTTCTGGCCTCAATCAGCACCATTCTCGGCGCCATCATGTTCCTGCGGTTTGGATACGCCGTGGGACATGTTGGGTTCCTGGGAACCTTGCTGATCATTGTGCTCGGCCACCTGGTGACCGTCCCCACCGCCTTGGCAATTGCCGAGATCGCTACCAACCGTCGTGTGGAAGGGGGCGGGGAGTATTTCATTGTTTCCCGGTCCTTCGGAACCAGCATCGGTGGTGCCATCGGGATCTCGCTCTACCTGTCCCAGGCCATATCCGTGGCGTTCTACATGATCGCCTTCGCCGAAGCATTCCAACCCCTGGCAGCCGGATTCCAATCACTCTTCGGCTTCTCCCTCGACCCCCGATTCATTTCGCTCCCGGCGACCATCGGGCTCGCGGCACTCGTGCTCACGCGCGGTGCCAACCTCGGCGTACGGGCTCTGTGGGCAGTGTTTGCCCTCCTGGTGCTTTCTCTGCTGCTCTTTTCGATTGGTTCAGCTCCCGAGGGTGTCGACCTGTCTCAGCGAAGCGTCCTGGACCGCGTCGGTAACCCAGATCCGTTCATCCTGGTGTTTGCCATCGTCTTCCCCGCCTTCACCGGCATGACGGCCGGTGTCGGGTTGTCCGGCGATCTGGCCAATCCCCGGAAATCGATCCCGCTCGGTGTCCTGTCAGCCACGTTGACGGGCATGCTCGTCTACGTGTGGATCGCCTACAAACTCGCGACGTCGGCTCCACCGGATCTTCTGGCCGAAGATCAACTGGTGATGGCCCAGATCGCCGTTTGGGGACCGATCATTCCCGTCGGCCTTGCCTGCGCAACGATCTCGTCTGCCATCGGCTCGATCCTCGTGGCGCCGCGCACGCTCCAGGCGCTGGGAGGCGATGGTCTGGCACCCATAGGGAAGATCAACCGTTTTTTGGCGGAAGGAGTCGGTGACGCCAACGAGCCCCGAAACGCCACGCTGATCACGTCCGCCATCGCCATCGTCACCGTCGCCGCCGGCAACGTCGACATCGTTGCGCGCATCATCTCGATGTTCTTCATGGTGACCTATGGGGCGCTTTGCACCATCAGCGCCTTCGAGCACTTCGCGGCCCGCCCCAGCTATCGACCCAGCTTTCGATCCAAGTGGTACCTGAGCGCGCTCGGCTCGGTGATGAGCGTGATGCTGATGTTCCAGATGGATCCGTTCTACGCAATCGCCGCCATCGTGATCATGATCGTCATTTATCGGGTGATTCGCGCCACCCGGGGATCGGATGATCTGGCGGCCATTTTCCAGGGCGTCATGACCCAGGCAACCAGATATTCCCAAATCAAGCTGCAAGCTAGTACCAACCGACAGCGAGCAGACGAGTGGCGCCCGAGCGTCATCATGGTGAATGGACGGACCTTCACGCGCTCGGCTCCGATTCAATTCTTCGGCTGGCTCGCCCGCCGATACGGCTTCGGTACCTATCTCCACTTCATGCAGGGACATCTCGATGTCGAGACCTATCGGGAAAGCCGCAAATATCTCTCGCGCCTCATCGACATGACCCAGGCGGCTAAGAGTGCCATCTACGTCGATACCATGATCTCCCCCTCAATGCGCTCGGCCCTGGCCCAGGCACTCCAGCTCCCGGGCGTCTCCGGCATGGAGAACAACACGATTCTCTTGGAGTTCTCGGTCCATGACCATCCCGAAGTGCCTCAGGAGGCGGTAGATGGGTGCCTCATGGCCAGTGCAACACGGATGAATAGTCTCGTATTGCGTCACGGCGAGCAGTTCTTCGGTCAGCGGAGGAATCTGCACATCTGGCTCACCTGGCACGACTATCAGAACGCCAACCTGATGATCCTTTTGTCCTATATCCTCTTGGGGCATCCCGACTGGCACGACGCGGAAATCCGGATCTTCGCGGCCTTCCCCCAGGAGGAGGTGCTGAAGCAGCGGGAGCGTCTCTTCGAGATGATCACGTCCGGGAGACTGCCCATCAGTGAGAAGAACCTCCGCATCATCCCAACCGACGATCGAGTGGACTTCGACCGCCTCGTGCAGAGCCGCTCGGCCAGCGCTGACCTCGTCATCTTCGGTTTCACGGAGGCACGTCTCCGCAAAAAAGGACCTGAGCTATTCATGCGCCATCGTGATCTCACCGACGTGCTGTTCGTTTCTGCCGAGCAGAGGATCCTGATCGAGTAGGTAGGTGAAGCTCCATCGACGCGATCGGGCATCGGACTGGGCGTGACGCTCGAACCCTGCTTGCAGCGCAATGGCGATCTTGCCGGGGGTTTCAGCGGCCCACATGAAGATCTACACGAGGACGGGTGACACGGGCGAAACGTCGCTCTTGGGCGGGGGACGGGTTCCGAAGGACCATCGACGCGTCGTTGCCTACGGCGAAGTCGACGAGCTCAACGCGGCCCTGGGACTGGCGATGGCCGTGGAGCCCAAGGACTTCGAAGCAGGGCTCTTGGAGCGAATACAAAGGGAGCTGTTTGCCATCGGCGGCCAGCTGGCGAGCCCCCAACCGCAGAAGGTGGCCAAAGCGCTCGAGAAAGCGGCGATCCCGGACGAGCGTGTCGCGGAACTCGAGCAGGCGATCGACCGGGCGGAGACCGAGCTGCAGCCTCTGGCGGCATTCATAGTCCCCGGAGGGAGTATCAAAGGCGCGTTGCTCCACGTGGCCCGCACCGCCTGCCGACGTGCCGAGCGCGGTGTGGTGCACCTCGATGGGGAGGAACCGGTTCCGCCGGTGATTCTTCGATACCTCAATCGGCTCTCGGACCTGCTGTTCGCGTTAGCCCGTCTCGCGAACCATCGCGCGCAGGTGCCGGAGAAGACCTGGTAGCATGTCTGCATACGCCTTTTATCAACTCGACGTCTTCACGAATACACCATTGTTCGGAAACCCCCTCGCCGTGTTCCCCGACCCCGGCGATCTCACACCGGAGCAGATGCAGGCCATCGCTCGAGAGATGAACCTCTCGGAGACGACTTATGTCC
>JBDHDH010000133.1:0-9197 GCA_039591615.1 Gemmatimonadota bacterium
AAGATCTAGAGAGGATGATGCTACTGTTTCTTCTCTCTACTTCCTCCAACCCACCACGTGACCGCGCCAAGGACTCCCAATAGGACGCCACTGGAACCGATGAGTATAAGAAGCTCTTTCATTACATGTCTCCCAGAACGGTTCAATTGCCACCCACTTCAGCTCCAACCCCCGATGCGAGGCCAGCGACCAAGAGTCGCGACATGTCCTGCATGAGCCACGGTAACTCCGCACCCGCGAAAACCCCGTGACGAAGGTCACGTGGAGTTCGCTGCCACCCTGAACGGAGCGTTTACCGGTCACCCCACCGTTCGCGAAGAGGTGCCGGATTCAGACGTTCGACTGAGCGTTCACAAGCCCTTCACCTCCGATTCATGAACGCGAACGGAGCTTCTATCGCCCAACGGTGCGAGGCATGCGTCTCGCATGGGAATATACCCGTGCCCGTTCAAGGGTTGACCAATGACCGGCTCTCAGAAACCTGATCAGAGCGTTCCGACCGATGGGAGCGCTGCGCGTCCTGGATGGCCGGGAGTGATCGGGACGATCGGAATCATTCTTGGCATCATCATCTTCGTCGACCAGATCGACGATCTGCTCACGCTGACGTGGACGGAAGAGCAGTGGGGAAGGGTCTTCGCGCCCGGCATTGCCGAGTTGATCGTGCAAGCGACGCCACCCGTGGGCTGGCAACTGTCTTCTGCCCTGATCCAAATGGGGCTCGGGGTGCTTCTCTTCGTGGGGTCCGTAGGGCTGCGCCGCCGCAGCCGCCCCGGAGTTTACCTGTCCAGGCTGTGGGCCTGGCTCGCCATCGGCTGGACCGTGCTGAGCATGGGATGGGGCATCTGGTGGCTGCAGCGGCACGCCGGTGAGATCTCCGGACTCTCGCAAGTCAGCTGGCAGGGGTATGCCGCGTTCGGGATCGTGCTTGCGCTGGTGCTGCTGTTGGCGTACCCGGTGTTCCTGCTGCTGTGGTTCTCCAAGGCCGACGTCCGGGCCGAGTGCGAGACGTGGCGTGACTGAGTGACGCCAGCTCTGCACGCGGCCAGTGCCTGGGCCGCGTTGGCCGACTTCTGACCGTGTCCCACTGCCGGCCTCCCGCCGCCGACAATCCGGATTAGACTCCGCAGAAGCGGCGAGGGAATGACGTCACAGATTGTCGACGTCAATCCGTTCGCGGCACCGTCATGACATGAGGGCTCGTCGAGAGCGAAGACGGAATCGACTGGCGAGCAGTCAGGGAGACCGCAGCCGCGTGACAACGCGTACGGAACACCCCCGGACAGTGGTTGTGGGTGGCGGCGTGATCGGCGTCTGCTGCGCGTACTTCCTGACAAAGCGCGGCACGGCCGTGACGGTTTTGGAACGCGATGAAATCGGGCGCGCTGCATCGTACGGGAACGCGGGCACTATCGCACCCGGCCACCTGCCGATCAACAAGCCGGGACGTGTGAAGCAGGCCCTGCGATCACTGCTCGATCCGGTGAGCCCGCTGTACCTCGCACCCCGCTGGGATCCCGCATTGGCCCAATGGCTCTGGGCGTTCATCAAGCACTGCACACCTGCGCATTTGGGCTATGCCCTGAACGCCATGGCGCCGCTCGGCCACGCGACTTCCGAGCTGTTCGATCAGATAATCGAAGAAGAGGATCTCGATTGCCACTATCGGCGGCAAGGGTACTACGAGGTCTTTGTGAGCGACTCCGCTGTGGACTCTTCGGCGCGCGAGGCCAATCTCGTGCGCCAGCACGGGTTTCGGGCGGAGATCCTTCCGGGCGACGCCGTGCGCGAGCGAGAGCCGGCTCTCAACGACAGGATCCGCGGCGGGGTGTTCTACCCCGAGGCGGCGACCCTGAATCCCTATCGCTTCGTCTGCCAGCTGGCGGAGCGGGCACGGCAGCTCGGAGCCGCGATCCGCACCCATACCCGTGTCGTCGAGGTGCTCACCGCCCGGGGCACCGTCACCGGGGTTCGCATCGACAATGGTGAAACGGTCCCCTGCGATGCCGTGGTGCTCGCCACGGGAGCGTATAGCCTCGACCTGGTTCAGCAGCTCGGTTGTCGACTACGACTCCAGGCCGCCAAGGGCTATCACCGCGATCGGGATGTCCGAGGAGGGAAAGTCCCGGCACTCCGCAACACGTGGATGCTGGGCGAGGCAGCGGTGTTCTGCACGCCCATGGACGGGTTCGTTCGCTTCGCCGGAACGCTGGAGTTCTCGGGTCTCAATCACGAGATCCGTGGGGAGCGCTTGGAACAGTTGACCCGGGCAGCAAGACGCTATCTGGCCGGGGTAGCGGACGACCGGCCACTCTCAGAGTGGTGCGGCCTGCGCCCCTGTACGTCTGATGGCTTGCCTGTTGTTGGGTCCCTGCCCGGTTGCGACGGCGCATTCATTGCGACAGGGCATGCGATGCTCGGCCTCACCCTCGGCCCGATCACCGGCAAACTGATCACCGAGTATGTCCTGGACGGGAAGCCGTCATTCGACACGCATGCGCTGCGACCGGGCCGCTTCTAGCTGTCGGGCCGGCCGGCCTGTGCCAGTTCGGCGCCCTCAGCGATCTTCACCCCCATGGCGCGTCTCCGACACGCCGGACACTCGACGTCGATCTCCCGAACGTGCCAATCACCACCACGAGGGACGCGGCTGAACTCGCGACGCGCCGGGTCACCGCCGGTCATCCGTTCGGCCCGACACGCGAGCACTCGCATGACGACGCTGTCGCGCGGACACCGGAGCGTCGTGAGATCCTGAGCTGCCTTGCGGGCGAGCTTCTCGAGTCCCAGAGGTGTGTAATCAGACATCACGCTGTTGGATTTCGTCGGAGGTTCAGATGTCGTGGACGTCGGTTGCGGGCCGGCCACCGGTAAGGCGTTCCAAACTAAGAAACCAATCGATTCAAACAAGCGCCGCGCTTTGTTCGGGCCGATTCCCGGATGTGGAAGAGGATGTGGAGCGTGGAACGATCGCAGACGGGAGTCTGCGCGACGTTTCAACCGAATGTGGATGTGTGGATCACCTTTTTCCACACGGCTCACACCACCGCATCCACGGTCCGCCGGCTGCACCGGCCCGGATGACGCCGCAAACGCGACGAATCGCGACAGGCGCACTCGCCAGTGGCTCCGGAGTCACGTTATCTTGACCTATGGATGAGCAGCTCAAGTTCGTACGACAGATCGCACAGCGGCTCCGATCCGCAGGTGGGCCAATCGCCTTGGTATGAGCAATTTCTGGGAGGAGATCCGCGGGTGATCCGAACGCCACCCAATGTCGAGGAGCGCATCCGCGCGATGATGGCGGCAAAGACGCCATTGGAACGTCTTCGAATAGCATCCCGAATGTTCGCCACGGTGCGAGCCCTCGCGACCGCCGGTGAGCCGGTACCGGAAGCCGACCGCCGAGTGCACCTCTTCTTGCGATTGTACGCACGAGACTTCCCGGAGGCGGAACGCGAGCGGATCGTCGGGCAGCTGACGCACACATCGACAGCGTGAGACCCAGGGGGCCAAACGGCGCCAGCCGCCCTTGGTGAACCTCGCGTGGGTCAGTGAAGATCCCGCCGTGGCTCACCCGCTGCGAGATCCCGCTTGCCGCATCCCAAAGCACCTAGCCCACCAGTCACCAAGCCATCTCACAACTCTCGCTCCATCACAAGGCGCACGTCGACGTTCATCGATGGCGGGGCAAGGGATCTGAGATTGGCGGCCGTGAGCGTGGCCCGCGCCCGCTCATCGAGGACACCGTGGACCCTGAGACGCAACACCGCGTCCGCGGGGACCCGTTCGACCACGTCCCGGATTCGGGACTCGAGAGTCGCTGCTCCGACAGCCCTTGCCTGAAGGTCACGCATGACCATGGGGCGCACCGGCAACCGGCAGAACTCCCACCCCTCGAGCACACCGCCACGATCGATACCCGGCCGGACCTCGAGGATCAGATAGCCCTTGGGCTCGTCTTTCTCCGCGAACGACGTTCGCTCCACCGATCCGGGATACAGCACCGGCGCCGGGAGTGAGCGCCCGCCGAGATCCGTCGTGAGGACTTGATGGCGATGAATGTGCCCAGACAGGACCGCCGCGAGACCTTCCGGCACGTCGGCGGCCCGCACCACGTCGTCGGCGAACCGAAACACAAAATTGCCCGGCCCCACGGTGGCACCCTCGAAGCAGTGATGAACGCAGAGCAGACTGATGTGTGCACCGGCATCGCGCCATCCCGTCTCCTGGAGCAGCCCCGAGAACTCGCGCCGCACCCGTTTTCTCCAATAGGGGAAGCCGGCGAGCGCGATCGTGATCCCGTTGACGCGGGCAACGAAGGTCCGCGGCCGATCGAAGACATGAATCCCGGGATGGAGAGCCAGCATCGAGTACGGGATCCGGGAGCGTTCATGGTTCCCCGGAACGAGATAGACCGGGATCCCGGCCTGCGCGACGCGCTTGAGGAGCATGAATGCGCGGTGCACCACGGTCGCGGGTACACGGCTCCGAAAGAACAGGTCGCCGCCGTGGACCAGGAGATCGACGCGACGGCTTGCGGCAGCGTCGAGCGCCCGTTCGAAGTTTGTGAAGAAGTCATGCCCCCGACGCCGCCGAGCGACGCGGGGCCGAACGGGCAGATCGAACCCGAGGTGCGTGTCGGCCAGGAACAGAATGCGGACGGTCGCCACCACGCCGACTTCGCGGTCGACGACGTACTTGTCGGCCAGGGCCGCTTTGAAGGCGTCGATCTGCTCACCCATACAGGCCGTAAAGATGGGCCCCGCCCGAGTCCAACGCGAGTTCCGATCTCGATGGTGTTCTCCGCCACCGCCGTCGCTGTATCGAAACGGGGGCCCGCCAGACCGACAAGCGCACGGTTACCAGCAACCGGCCTCCCGATCCCGCCGAACGAATCCTGTGTGGCCCTGCCAAACCCTCTCTCTCCGTCGAGCCGCTCGCAACGGGAGGCGTGCAAAGGTCACGCAGCGGGGCGTTCCGATCCGGGGGCGGCCGAGGGTATCTTGTAGATCCCGATTCATCACAATCGGTCGCTGTGCAACGCGCGCCGGGCCCACTTGTGACCACGGCACCCAAGGACGCCTTAGGCGATTGTCGTGTATCAGAAGACTCCACCGTTGAAGCGCATTTATCAGAAACTGCGACGCCGGTTTGCACCGCTACTCCTCCGGCTTGTGTTGCCAGTCGAACCTCGCCGGGATCTCGAGAGGCTCGGGAGCGATTACGGTGGATGGGTAATCCCCGTATCTCTTCTCTCGGAAGACTCGGTATGCTACCTGGCCGGAGTTGGCGAGGATATCAGTTTCGACCTCAGTCTGATCGAGCGGTTCGGCTGCCGGGTGCACGCGTTTGACCCGACCCCGCGGGCAGCGGAGCACGTTGCGCGAACTGCTCCATCAACCCCGAAGTTCACGTTCCACCAGGTCGGTCTGTGGTCGTCGGACGAGCGACTCCGATTCTATGCCCCCTCGAATCGTAGTCACGTGTCTCATTCGATCGTCAACCTTCACGGAACCGCCGATTACTTTGAAGCAGACTGCAGGTCTGTTTCCAGTTTGATGGAAGAACTCGGACACCCCAGGCTGAACCTGTTGAAGCTCGACGTCGAGGGCGCCGAGCACGAAGTACTCGGCAGCGTGTTGCAAGCCCGTATCTTTCCCAAGATCATTTGCGTCGAGTTCGATCAGCCGACTCCGGTTTCTCGCACAGTCGGTGCGGTCCGGCGAGTACTCGACGCGGGGTACGACCTCGTGTGTATCGACGACTGGAACTACACGATGGTCAAGAGGGAGCGCTGAAGTTCGAATGCAGGACATCGGAAAGTTCTTGTCTCTCATGTATCGCGAACAACGTGATTTACTTCTCGGATTGTTCGGGAGGGGGAAGACGAAGCCATGGATGCGGTACCGAGAGATCGAGGTCGTCGAAGAAGTTCTTGTGAGGACGCAACCGATCTCCTGCCTGGAGTGGGGAACCGGACACAGCACACTGCATTTCCCGCGCTTCATCGGCTCGAACGCTTCGTGGGTCTCGGTAGAACATCGGGAGGATTGGGCACTATCGATCCGAGCGGCCGGGCCAGGACCCGGGGTGACGATCCATCATGTTGCGATGAACCAAATCCCGGGAAAGGACGACAACCCGGACGGCTCGTACGACAGGTTTGTCGACTATGTGAAGTTTCCCGAGCGGTTTGCACCGTTTGATTTTGTACTGGTGGACGGTCGGGCCCGCGTGCAATGCGTCTCGGCGGCTCATGAGCTTCTAAAGCCGGGAGGCATCGTCATTCTGCACGATGCAAACCGTGCAGCCTACCATTCGTCTTTTGAACCGTACCACCATCAAATCTTGTTGCTCGGGCCCCACGCCACGGAGGGTGGAATCTGGCTCGGTTCCAGGGATCGGTCTGTCGCCGAGTTCCTGGATGTGGAGAGACACGAACGGTTGTGGCGGTGGTGTCGGATGGTTGGAAGAATAGTGAGATGTTGATGGCTTCTCGGCGAGTTTCTCCTGGCATGGACTATCCTCGCCATACGGCCTTGAGCCTCATCCAGTCAACGAGGAAGCGCCAATCGGATCGTGTGATCATGCCCAGGGCGGTGCCGATCAGTCCGAAGGTCAGGAGGAGGATCATGGCCTCACCACCGAGCTTGATTGCGGCAGGCAGGGTTACGGAAACCTTGAAAGCCACAGCCCCGCTGGCAGCGACCAGCCCCAGCAACAGCACCTTCATGTAACCGACAAACGGGTATATCCGTCCCAGCGGCACCCCCGAAGCCTTGGAGATGTAGTAGCAATAGCCGATGACCGTCGGGATGAACGCAAGAACGGTTCCGACAGCAGGCCCAACAAACCCCAGGATCAACACGAGAGGGACGCTGATCCCGACATTCCACACAAGGGCAACGAGACCAGCCCGCGGCAGGTACCCAGGTCGTCCGGCGCACACCAAAACGGTACCATATGCTGTTACGCGACCCAGCGTTACGATGGCGTACAGGCGGAAGATGTCGGCTGCGCGAAGGTAATCGGCAGTGAACAGGAGCTCGATGAGTTCCTCCGCCGCCACTACGAATACCATCGTGATTGGAATGACGAGTAAGGCTATTTTCGTCGTTGTGTCTCGCCAGATCGTAATTGCATCCTCACCCTTGCCGCTCTTGAACAGCTTCGACAACTGAGGCGCGTAGACCGTCAGCGCTAGGTATGGTATGCTCGTGATCATCGGGATCTGCCACGCGCCGACCTGGTACTCCGCAAAAGTAGCTTCGGTGAAAAAGAAGATGATCAGAAATCGATCGATCCTGCTGTTGATGTTGGCGACCATGTCCGTCAGGCCCAACGGTAAGCCAAACCTGAACAGCTCGCCGATCGAGGTGGGGGAGTGCGTCTTTTCAACTCCCCGATAAAGAAGTCGAAAATAACGAATGGTCAGCAAGCCAAGCAGCAACCCAAAACCACTCAGGCCGCCCACCACCCACCACAGGTTCTTCGAGAAGGCGAGGGGAAGCAAGACCGCCGTGGTCATTCCTACACCGCGCACTACGCCCACCCACGCCGCCGACCGGGCTCGTCCCTCGACCACGCAAAGATTTGGAAGGATTCTCGCAGGAACGTCTGCGAGCGGAAACAACGCAAGCCCGGCCAGATAAACAAACGACTGCTGGCCCGTATCCACGGCGGATGCAAAGAACGAGAACAGCTGTGGTGTCCACACGCTCAGCAGCCCGGTTGCCAGCAACAAGAGACCACCCAGCGCACCGAGCCCCGCGAGAATCGTGGTGACCCGTAGAGCGATGGCCTTGCGTTCCGCAGCCGGCCGGCCCGGTAAGTAGTACAACAGCGTTGCGGGGAAACCCGCAGCCAACAGCAGCGTGACAGTAGTGTAGATCAACAGAACTTCGGCCAGGATTCCCACTTGTACCTTGTCCAGCACCCGAACGATGACCAGTGGTACGATCACTTCGGACAGCGTGGACAGGATCCTGCCAAGGACTAGCACGCCGGCCTGTTCGGCCCTGTCTTGCTGCGTCAAGTACTCGTGTCTCCGATTAGGAAGTGCATTAGCGTCGCTATATCATATGGCTCTGGTGGGTTTCATCGCCATGAGGTACTTCCTTGATTGTGACTCTTGCTGGCAACGCGCCTTGAGAATATGCACAAGATCCCCATCACCGTTGTGCACTACGGCAAGAACGACCCCACAACAGTAGCGGGCGGGGTTGAGACGTTCGCTCGTAATCTGGCTCTCTACTTCGACAGCGTGGAGTTCATGACTCCCCGCAACCATGACGTCGGATACGTGAAGGGTCAACGAATCCCGGTGATCTGTGATAATCAGTATGTGACGGATTGGCCCGAGGAAATACCGGTGATCGGGTTTCAGCACGGAGTAGCGGCGGTGAAGTGGAAGATAACGCGCAGCATCGGCCACTGGCGCATGGCCCGCGCCCAGGCGCAAGCCGCCTCCAGGAGGAACACGCTCTGGGTGGCCGGTGCGGAGTGGGTGGGCCGGACCTTTGCAGGGCTACACGGAAACGGAGCCGCTCACGTGGTTTATCACTCGGTAGACGTGACCAGATTCGATGGGCGTCTCGAGAACGAAGGCTCGCGCCTCGTACTCCACGACGCTCGGAGGAAGCATAAGGGAAAGAAGCTCATTCCTTACCTCGAGCGGGCGTTCCCGTACTGGTCATTCGAAGGCCTGTCATGTCCGCCGGCCGAGGTTGCCGATCGCATGCGGAGAGCGAGAGCCTTTGTTCACCTGAGTCGGTACGAGGGAAACAGCATCGTCTGCAACGAGGCGATGGCGATGAACCTGCCTTGTCTCTTTACGCGAGTAGGTTTGATGCACGATGCAGGCGCTCCTGAAGACGTGCGGTTGCTCGATCCAGACAGGGCTTTCTCGAGCCGGCAGTATCTGCTGGACGAGACCAGGACATTCCTCGACTCGCTGGAAACGACTGACTACCAACCGCGAAATTGGGTGCTCGCAAACGCGACTCCCGAGCGAAGTGTCGAGCAGTGGCGCGCGGTCATGGCGGATTTTGGAGAGATGGAGGCTTCTTAGGTGGGAGGTTTTAGGTGCTAGGTATCGGGTATCGGGTATCGGGCATTCGGCATTCAGCATTCAGCATTGCACAGGCTATTGATCAGTCGCCGAGGTAGCACGCCGGTGCGACTCCTCGTGGGTA
>JBDHDH010000134.1:0-9166 GCA_039591615.1 Gemmatimonadota bacterium
TCTCAAGCGCCAAGATCCGCTGGAGGGCTGTTAGGGCACGCCACATCCATGCCGGTTCGTTGTCAGGATATTCTACGACGATCGTGCCCTGCTCGAAGTCCAGACGGGCTACTCTCCTCCGACCTGTCAGAGTTGTTGGGTCAGCGAGTGTACGGCCCCTCGATCGCGTGGATACCATTCGCTCCGTCAGCGAGTCTCCGGCTGTCACGAAGTCTATCACCGTACTCGTCATGACTTCCTCTCCCACAGTTTATGCATGCTATCAGATGTAACCGACGCAAAACCGCGCACGGCCCACTCGTGGCAGCGGTCAAGTAAGTGAAACGCACCATCCATGCCGTCGGCTTCAGGACGGCCACGCGCCGTAAGTTTGAGCACGAACAGTGGCTTCCGATCAGACCGTCGTACCGCGCAGTTCAAGCTCACGTGTAATCTCCCAATTGGGTGCGTCTGGTCGTCATCATAAATCACATAACGAGTACCCAATTGAATGTCCTCTGGTTCCTTTAAGAACTCGTCCGTGTGGCGTCCGCCCCACAGAGGTGTTACACGGTTTAGCTGACCTAGCCGCTCCCACCCCTGGCCACTAAGAATGTGGTTGATGTAGGTGAACTCACATTGATTCGGGACCACGGAGCCAAGTTTTTCGTCCGACACGAACAGAGTGAACCGCTCAAATTCCTCGCGATACTGCTGGCGCATTTGCCGGTAGCGTGGGTATTGCTCCTCCGTAGATGCTCTCCTCCAGTTCAGCAAGAAACGGTCTTGCTGTACTTGGATTAGCTGGGTTCCGAGGGCGTTTAGAAACCAACAGCGGGGCACCGGAAGACCCGGTTCGAAACGGATTTCTGGAGGTGTTGGAAGCGCATCGAACGTCTCGAATGCCGGTGCGATGGGAGGATGTTGCTCCGTCTTCGGAAACCGGTCGCGATACGCCGCCCAGAGGAGGCCCAGCTGAGCCGTCTGCAGTTTCTCGATTGGTGCAAACTGTACCCCGATCGCAACTTCAACTACGGGCGGATTCCCAAACGCCGGCAGTTCTAGCTTGCCATCGGTCATTAGTATCGGCGCAGACGGAGACGGGTGCACGGGAGAGGCTAATAGGCTGGTTCAGGGAAGTCAACAGAGGTCCAAGCAGGCCATCATTGTTTGCGGATGTTCGCGTACTTTGCCCCACGTCATGTGGGATCCGTGCAGTCACACAATCTCCCCGGCGTCCGTCACGATCACGCCGTTTTGTAATGCCTTGTTGGCGAAGCGGACGAACCGGCGGGCTTGCGCTTCTTTGGCGAAAAGAATGCGGTAATCAGGACAGAAATCACGATGTCCGTTCCGAAGGTGCGCCCAATGCCGTCGTAGTGAACAGCTGAAATAGGCCCACGCCAGGTCCCTAGTAGACGGTGAGCGCCTGGGTGACATGCCGCGCAGATGAATGGTTGCTCATTGCTTCCCGGTTCCGAGCCCCTTTGCCTTGCGGATCACCCGCCGCTCGAAGTCACGTTGCCAGTCCCAGACTGTGGAACCCACTGTGGAATGCGGACTCGGAATCGCTCGTGATGCTCGAAACGGCTTGTGCCCGCTCACCCGGGCAAATGGACAAGCGGGCACAAGTTAGCGTGAGTCGCGTTGAACGAGCCCGAGTCAGGAGCGCATTATGAGTCCGCTGCTCTAACCACTGAGCTAAGGGCCCGCGAGGTGCTAGAAGAATAAGCTACAAAGCGCTACGGTTGAGGCTAGCCTCACGAATCTTGGCGGTCCTGCCGACGACGGAATGGACAGTAGGACGGTCCTTCACCACCATCAAGCCCCCCTCCGAAGCTGAAACATAACATCGCTCACGGCGCGAGCGACCTCGCCCTTTTCCCTGGACGTGGCGTAGCGGCGGGTCATTTCAGCGGTGGAGTGGCGCAGCGCGGTCTGCACCTTCGCTTCAAGAACACCCTGGTCCACGGCCCATTGTGCGGTGCAGTGCCGAAGATCGTGCAGCCGCAAGCTCGTATCTGCTTTTGTAACCGCGAGTGCTTGCTTCCAGAGGAGGCGCAGCCACTTGTACTGAACCGGCGACGGTATCGCCGCCTCGATCCACGGCCACATCCGCTCGTCCACCCGCACCGTATCCGCCGATGCTGCCGTCTCTGTTCCGGGCACCCGGATGCAGCAGGTCACGGGCATCAGGTGATCCGGGGTGAGCGAGAGATACTCTCCCACCCGGAGGCCCGTGGCCGCGATGGTGACGTAGGCGGGCCGCGGGTAATCCGGGAGCGCTTGCATGATCGTCCAGAAGAGGGCCGGTGTGAAATCGGGGACTCGGTTCTGTTTGCGTCGTTTCAGGAAAGTCTTCATCACCCCCCGGCGGAACGAGTAATGGACATCCTGAAGCTGGATTGTGAGGAACCGGCTCACCGCCCCGCGGAGATGGCTCCAGTCCGCGCCACTGCCTGGCCAGGTACGCTGTAGGGCTTCCCAGTCCACCGTCCCGAGATCCTGCACAGTTCCGGAGCCTCGGAGGGGGCCGCGTCGTTCGCGCTGGGCGAAGGAGACCTTGCAGCGACGTCGCGTGGAGGGCGCAGCGGGCACTGGACGACAGCCAGTCGGGGACGGCGGGCCACAGCGGCTTGTCAAGCGCCGTCCGGTCACCGGTCAAGGTTTCAAGCCGGTCGTCCCGGTTGCCGTCGAGCACCTCGGTGATTGTGAGCTTCATCTCTCTTGCGACCGAAACCCCTGCGACCGACAATGAGCCTATGCAACGCCAGGTAGCTCACATCGACCATTGCAGTGGCTCGGTGAACGCCGCGAACCGGTCAGTCCCTCGGGCCCTGGGGGATGGACGGTCGGTCACCTCACGGCTCACAGCATCTCGATCCGGAGCTTCGCCCACTTTACGGAGCGAGGTGGCGCCGCTCCCAGGTGCTGACGCAGGCGCGTGGGGCGGGACGCAGCCGAGAGTGGCAGAAGTCTCACTAGAATCTCACGAAGATTTCATGCACAAGCGATTTATGAAAAGAGGGTTAGAAAACCATGCTCCGCCCGGTGGCCCTCGTGGCCCCGCCGCCGCATCGACGCCTTTCCTGAGATGCCTGCCCGACGACGAGACCTCGCGAGCCACTGACGGACAGCGTCCGTGAGTCTTGCAAGAGGTCGCCGACGCACACCTGCTCCAAAGGCCTTGACGCCTGCTTGACACAGCGACAGTAGCCGTTTGCCGCAGATGCACCGCCGGTGACTTAGAGGCTGCCGTCGGTAGTACGGAGGGGCACCCGTGGTAGCCGCGTGGCATCACGAGTAAATCCGCACCCGATGTGAGGATTCTGACACCGCGCAGCCCCTGGGGCTGCTTTCCTTGGAGGTGGACAATGCGCAGAGCGATGCTGGCGGGCATTGGACTCCTGTTCCTGACCGCACCAGCTCTGGCTCAAGACGGACCGAAGGCAGAGATCGGCACCGGACTCGGTCTCACGGTCTTGGTGCCTGACGAAGGCGATGCCATCACCATTTTTGGAATCCCGGGGGCCGGTACTGGATCGCTACCGGCAATAGTCGCACCGGTTGTCTACGCGACGGTCTTTGCAACACCCCAGCTGATGGTGGAGCCACAGCTCCATCTCAGCGTGATCTCTGGCGGGGATGAAACGTTGTTCAGCGTCGCGTTCATGGGCCAGTTGGGGTACCTGTTCACGCCCGAGAAGACTGGCTCACCCTACACCGCCGTGCATGGCGGCATCTTGGCGGTCGACCTCGGCGGGTTCAGCGATACCGAGACGAGCGGTGCCGTCGGCCTCGGAGTGGGTTACCGGTTCGAGATCGGCAGCGGTGCCGCCATGCGTGTCGAAGCACGATACCGTCGGTGGTTCGGCAACGTGTTCCGCAAGACCAACGACATTGCCCTCGTGTTCGGGATTGGTGCGGTGATTCGCTAGCGCCGCTGATTCGGAGGTGGCACCAACAGGCACAGCCGGCCCCGCCGCCGCGTTAGACGGCGGGGCGGTGCGATAAGACCTGCATGAGGCAGTCCTTGCTGACGCCTCTCGGCAGTGACGAGTGGGATTGAATCCGGCCCGGCGCGCGCGTCCCGCCCCTCCCCTAAATGTGGGTCACCTCGGGCGCTTTTTTCTTGGCCCCTTTCTTCTTGACCTCCTCTTTCTTGGCTCCTTGCTTCTTGGCCCCTTCCTTCTTGGCCCTCAACAGATCGTCGATGATCTTCTGTAGCTCCGGTGGGATGACCGGGCGCTCATCGCCTGGATCCTTGCCGGTCTCCATCGTCTTCTTGATGCGGGCATAATTGATGTCGATGGCGGAGAGGTAGTTGCCGATCATGCGCTTGAACTGCGCCGGCGTGAGATCTCCGTCCATGACCCAGACATCCGCATAGCCCACGATCTCTCCGTCGCTGGGATCCCACCCGAACTTCACGAGGCGGAGCTTGTAGTTGAGTGCCCCCAGCACCTCGAGCACCTCGTGCACGTGCGGGTGGTCAGTCCGGGTATGGAGGTATCCAACCGTGCGGAACTGCACGAACTGCCCATCGACCTCGAGCAGGATCACGAACTGATAGCGGCCGTTTACGCCGGCGGCCCCCAACATGAGGGCATCTCTGTTCGGATCCAGGAAGTAGCGGAGCTTTTGCCCTTCGACGAGCTTGCGGAGTTCCTCCATCGTCAAAGCCATACTTCTATCCCCCTCTCGTCAGGCTACTTTGATCACCAGAGTGTCCTTGCGCCGCTCCCGCGTTGCCAGTCCGGCAAGGTCGCGGTTGTCGCCGGCACCGTCGGTCTCGAGAACCTCGAGGCGTATCGTCTTGATCCCCTTGAGCTCGCCCTGTGCCTCCGCCACGCTCAGTTGCTCGACGATGCGATTCCGCAGAATCGCGAGCAGATGCCGCACGCCGAAGCGCGGCTGCCACTGGGACGCCAAGTGCTCCACGATCTCGTCGTGCCACTCGAGGTCGTAACCTCGTACGTCGGCAGTCTCACGCAGGCGATCGAGCTGACTGGCGAGGACTTGCCGAATCGAATCACCGTCTAGGCCGCTGAATTCGAAATAGTGGCCAATGCGTCCCAGGAACTCTTCACCCAGGCCCATCGCTCTTATCTCAGCCTTGAGCGATTCCATATCAGTCCGAGGCTGAGTCGCTCCGGCCCCTGCCTCGAACCCGAGCCGCTTTTCGTCGTAGACGCATCCGGCGTTGGTGGTGAAGATGATGAAGGAGCGGCGGAAATCGAGCACGTTCCCGTCGCGGTCTTCGACGCGGCCGTCATCTATGATCTGCAAGAGCAGCTTGCCCACCCCCGGATCCGCCTTCTCGATCTCGTCGAACAGGACCACGCTTTCCGGCTTGTCGCGGATCCGGGAAAGAACACCTCCTTTACCTTGGACATAGCCGACGAACCCGGGCTCGACACCGAGCAGATAGCTGATGGCGCCGCGTGGGTCATAGCCCGACCCCTGGAGCGTATTGCAGTCGATGCGCACGAGCGACTCCTGCCCGCCGCCGAGAACTCTGCTCAGCAAAAGCGCCGTCTCGGTCTTACCCACGCCCGTAGGGCCGGCGAAGAAGAACACGCCTCGCGGGGCCGACTTCTTGGACCAGCCGCCGAGCCCCGAGACGAAGGCGCGAGCGATCCCACGCAGGGCCTCGTCCTGGCCGACGATCTTCTCCCGAAGTCGCTCGAACAGTTCATCTTCCCCGATCTGCTCCTCGCGCACGATACTGTGCCCGATGATGTCCTCCAGGGCGCGCCAGAGCGCGTCTTCGCTTACGGCCTCGGGCGGAGTCTCCATCGTGACGCAGAGCGCGCAGGCCTCATCGATGAGCTGGATCGCCTTGTCGGGCTGAAAGCGGCTCGGCAGATATTGCTCGGTCAGATCGATCACGCATTGAAGGATCTCGTCCGGCACGGGGAGTCCATCGTAGAACTCTTCGACTTTTGGCCTGCGCGCCTTGAGGATCTGGAGCGTCGCCTTCGGGGAAGGCGGCTCAAGTCGAATAACGCTGAACCGGCGCGCCAGGGCGCCGTCGGGCTCGATGTAATGGCGGTACTCGGCCGTAGTCGTACAGCCGATGCACGAGATCTCACCGAGCCCCAGTGCGGCCTTGAAGGCTTCGTTGGCGTCGGTGAACGGCCCGCGCATGTGCAGCCCGCTCTGGAGCAGCGAGTGGATCTCGTCGACGAACAGGATGATCTTTGGGCAGTCGCGCAGCACCTTGATCAGCGAGGTCACACGCGCGTCGTAAAGCCCAACTACGCCGGCGCCCGAGCGCAGAAAAGACGGCGAGAGTTCGAAGATGTCGCAGTCGCGCACGCGTGGCGGAAGGGACTTGTCCCCGCGCACCAGCAATCGGGCCAATTCGTAGACCAGGGCCGACTTACCCGTGCCCGGATAGCCGATGACGATGGCGTTGCGGCGTTTCCGGCGGCAAAGCGTCTTGATCAACGAATTGAGGGGCCTCTCCATCTCGACAACGCCCCTATGAGGCGGCTCGCTCAGCGTGAGCATGCGTCCGTACGAGGTGAGCTCGCCGATCGCCTCCTGACGCTCGCGCGACTCACGCCACTCCGACACGAACTCCTCGGATTCCTCTGCTTCGCGGCTCTTCGGCTCCCCGTCCAGAGCGGCCAGGATGGCCGCGACTACCTGCTCGTCGATGCCGCCGGAGATGAGGAACTCACGCCCAGGCTCGCTCTCGAGCAGAGCCCTGAACCACACCGCGGGGGTGAGTGGTCGATCGTTCAGCGCCGCCAAGTGCGTCATGACGGGCCGGAGGGCCTCGGCCAACTGTACTTTGCCCGGCGTGTCCTTGTGGCGCTTGACTGGTTTCTTGAGATAGGGTGCCAACTGCGGGAACTGGTCCTTGAGGGCCGAACTGTGGAACAGAGCCGAGAGGAGGATCCCAACATCCAGCTCGCCCCCGGCGGGCACGGCGCGTTTCGCCAGGTCGCGCGCTGCCTCCGACTCCGGATCGAGTTTCAATCCCATCGTCTCACTCCCATTTCTCCTGACGAGTCTGCAGACCGGCGACCCAACCTTCCGCTAGGTACTCAGCCGTGGGCGTGTTGGACGGTACCTCCTCACTCCCGAATTCCTTTCGCGGCCGGTTGAGAAGAAATGGAGAATCTGCATAGCCCTCGATAAGGGGATAGAGATTGTCCATCTTTGGTTCGAAGGCTTCCAGCTCGATGATCTCGGGTTGTTCGAAGGCTAGCAGGAACTCGCGTGACGCCTCTCGCTCTCGCAGCATGGGCTCCTCCGTGGGGTTCGGAGCAATTTGTCGAGGGCTGTCAGCAATCTGGCGGGTGGCTCTCTTTGATTAACAATATGCTCACATGGTTGCGTGAGTGCGAGCCCCAACCTCACTGGCCGCGGATCGAGTTGCGTTCGCGATTCATCTTCTGAGGAGGTGCGGTTGCGCCCTTCCGTCGGACATCCTATGGTGAGACAGGGAACAGGGGGCGAGGGTAGTGCAAACTCGCTCCCGCAGAGGGGGCCTTAGCGGTGGCAGTACCTCACGAAGTCACCTGCCCGCAACGCCACCCGGTCGTTCAACACTGCCGGCTCTCCCAGACCATCCATCAGGACAACTTGACTCCTGCACGTGGCTCGTCGCATGCGGAGCGGGATGTCCGTCAAGCACATCCGTCTGACGAAGACTGCAGGACCTTCGAAGCGGCGGGGATCGAACGGTCCTCCGAGAACCCCATGTGGGTGAGGTTTGTCGTCCTGTCGCTGGGTCCGCTGCTGCTCGGTCTGCCGTCTCCGGTGTTGGGGCAGACGGATGGGGAGGACCCACGAGGGTCGTGGGCAGTCTCCGCTGGGGCGCTGGCTCCAGCCGGGGAAGTGGCAAGCATCGCGGACGTGGGTTTTGCTCCGGGAATTGCCGCTGGATATCACGTCCACCGCCTTGTGC
The DNA here is from genome assembly GCA_039591615.1 of Gemmatimonadota bacterium. Classification (GTDB taxonomy): domain Bacteria; phylum Gemmatimonadota; class Gemmatimonadetes; order Gemmatimonadales; family GWC2-71-9; genus JBDHDH01. The sequence goes on from JBDHDH010000134.1 coordinate 7,904, forward strand.
GAGTGGACGGAGCGCTCGACGTGGGTTTCAGAGGGTCTTCCACCAAGCAGACAATCCAAACCACCGGGGGAGGGCGAGAAGTCCAACTTGGGAGGCAGTTTCTCCTGAGGGCCGGGCCGAGTTTCGTCATCCCGGTCGGACCTCCGTTCCTTTTCTCGATCGGCGGAGGTGCGTCGTACGGGTGGTACATGGAGACGATCGATGGTGCCGAAAGGAACGGAACCATTGCCGGGTGGTCCAGTCAGTCCCGAAAAGGACCCGGGCAATATCTGGCCCTTACGCTGGAAAGAATGGATATGCACGACGGACACCAAGTCGGCTTCGACTTGTCCGTCACTGTATACAGGCTGCGTACAGATGGTGAGTCTCTGCACGGGTTATTCGACGGCGAGGCGGAGGATTGGTGGATCGCTTTGGGCCTCACCGTGGCCTGGCACTCCTGAGCGGCTCGAGAGAGAAGAAGCACCCAACCGTCGATCACCCGGAACGGCTGGCGGAGGACGAAAACGGCATGGGGCTGGACACTTACGCACAGCGAGAGCCCGATACCGAGCTCCCGAACGAAGATCGCCGGGCCTTCGAAGCGGCGGGGATCGAGCTGTGCGGCGGGCTGATGAGCGGTCCGCCGGACAGCTTTCGCGGCAAGGTCTACGCGGGTCTGTACGAGGCGCTCGTCCGCTGCGACCCTCGGGAGTTCGATGACGGTCACGGCCATCGTTTCAGCGACGTCGAGGACGCCGTCACCAACTTGCGCAAGTTTTTCGAGGTCTGTGTTGAACGAGGGCTCGGCCTGTTCGGGTGGTGGTGACGCGCCCTGACGTTCTCGGCGCCATCCAACGCGCGCTCCTCGTCGACGACGCTGGCCCGTTTTCCTCCAACGAGCAGCGGGCCTCATGAGCGCCCAGGAGACCGGGGTTCGTCCGCCCTGCGGTCGGAGTTCATGGTGACGCGGAATCCGGGAACGGCATGGTCCGAGGATCGGGGCGCGGTGCTCGCTGCCTTCCGCCGGGCCCTGGTCCGGGAGCTGCACGTGCTGCGCCGCGATCCCGGGCTGCTGTGGCAACAGCTTTACAACCGACTCCAGTGGGAGGACGAGCCGGTCCTCTCCCTGCTTGAGCCGGAATTCGAGCGCCGCAGCGTGGCGGGGGCTACACCCTGGTTGCGAACCCGGACGCGGTCCCGCGAGTCTGAGGCGCTGGTTCGCACCTTCGAAGGCCACACCGCTGGGGTCGGCGCCTGTGCTTTCAGCCCCGACGGCGCCCG
>JBDHDH010000135.1:0-11201 GCA_039591615.1 Gemmatimonadota bacterium
TGCCTGTCGCCCGGGCCGTAGACGGCAGGGAGCCGCAGCACGGTCGGCGAAAGATCTCGTTCGCTCAGCAGGACTTGCTCGACGAGAATCTTCTCATAATGGTGCGAGTACTCGAAGGGCAAGGGATGGCCACGATAGGGGTACCTCGTTTCGCGAAGCGGGGCCTCCTCGGCAAGCGGCACAGGGTGGGGTGGGGCCGAGGCCTTGCCGCGAAAGCCGTCGTAGTTCCGGTAGACGTCGGCGCTGCTGACGGCCACGACACGGCCGGCCTTACCGCGGAAGGTCTTGACCATCTCCCGCGCCTGCTGCTCGGTATAGAGGATCACGTCGAGTACCACGTCGGGGGCGAATCGATCGAGGTCGGGCTGGGAATCCTCCAGCCGGTTACGGTTGCCGCGAATGTGGCGTGCGCCTTCTGGCACGCTGGCGCCTGTCTTGCCCCGGTGGAGCACGGCAACGTCGTGCCCCTGGTTGACTAACAGGTGCACGACGTTCTGGCCGATAAAGCCGGTAGCCCCGATTGCGAGCACTCTCATTCGTCACCTGGTGCGGCGACGCGTCGATTCCGCCTGACGTCTCGCGATTCGGCTGCGCGACCACCGTGCCAACCCACCGGCAGCAGCCTGAGCGGCTTGCTCGACGCGTCGCCGAACGAGACGCCTCTGAGTCTCGAGCACACGATGCGTCTACACAGGATCGAACACCATTCGCACTAACCACAACCGGCGGCACGGAGATGCCACAGGCAGGGAGAACCTCTTTCTACTTGACGGCGGTCGCTTCATAGGTGTTAGGAGTCACTTCCTAGGCTTCGCTTGGGACAGGGCAATCACAGAGACCACGCCGATTCCGGCCCCCTAGCCCACACCGGACGTGGATCTCAAGGAGAACTTCCGTCTCCAGTGGGTGCCGCCTCGACCCGCAGACGGACAATGGCCTCGGCGATGGCCTTTGCCTGGTTTCGATCGTGACGGCGGATACGGAGGGTGAGCATTCCCGCGCGGGCACCTGGGATGCCGTGGAACGCGTCAATGCGCCGGGCCCAAAGCTGCAGGCGTGGCGTCCACCATCCACCTCGTACTTGCGCTCGTGTGATGCAGCGCAGCGGAACCTGAACAGCGCCGACGGGCGACTCGTTAACCTCGTCTTTCACCCCCGTGAGCGAGACGCGCTGAGTGTGTCGCGTCGCGGCCCACTCAAACGTGATGACGTCACCAACCACGTGCAGGAGCCCGTCCAGGCGGTAGGAAATAGATCTCACGCCACGCCAGTCGAGCGTGTCCTCGCCGGGGATCTTGAGCCGAAACGGAAGTGGATGGTCTAGAGCCATCGCCGTACAAGGTAACGCCAGCTGTACGCCCAAGGCCATCGGAGCAAATCTCCTACCGAAACGGTCTCATCGTTGCGAATGGGCGCGCGTCCATGCGTCACGATCTACTCGCTCAGGCTATGTCGGCAAAACCAGGGCATCCCGGAGCGGGGCACATCCCTGCGCAGAAGTCATTCGTCTTCCTTCTCCACCCGCAACGTCTCCAACATCTCCAAGTGGATACAACTTGCGCCGTCTGACTCCTGCCGCGCTGACCAACATGTCGAGCCGTCCGACACGTCTCCACACGATTCCTCGTCTATCTGATCAATTCGAGGCGTCGCCCAATGGCCTTTCGGATGACTTCCGCGCGATGCCCACCCCGACGAAGTGTTACGCATCCTCCCGGTCTACTTCGTTACCTATCTTTCCGGTTGCTCACGCTCGGCCCGTGACCCATAGGGTTCAGCTAGAACTCATCGATCCGACCAAACCGCCAATTCATTTCCACTTGGATCGGTGAAGTGAAGGCGCCGCCCACCTGGAAACTCGAACGGGTCCCGCACGATTTGCCCTCCGCTCTCTCTGATACTAGCTTCGATCTCTTCCAAGTTCGTGGCGTAGAGCACGACCAGTGGGCCGCCTGCCGCAAGTTCCGGCGCCAAAGCAAAACCGCCCCCCAGTCTACCGTCGGTGAAGCTCGTGTACTCCGGACCATAGTCAGTGAACTCCCAACCGAAGACCTCTGAGTAGAACCTCTTGGTTTCCTCGATGTTTGTGGTCAGAAACTCTACATAATCCACACGACGATCCTGTTCTGCTTGGTTCATGACTTCGTCTCTCCTAGAGGCCTCCGTTGCCGCGCCCGGGATGGTGCCCTGACCACTGCGACGACTTTCACCGCACGCGAGGAGGGCAAGCATGGTACACGTTAGCACATAACGGACGGTGATCGTTGATGCCATGATCGAGAATACCCCTCCATTACATGGTGTTGTGACTGCACGCTGTCTGGCTGACGGATTCGCGGGTCGGCCAGCTAGCGCTGCATGATTCTATGGAAGCGACTGGGGTCGCTGCGGTGCTGCGACTACCGGCATCGCAGCGCGGTGCAAGGGCGTGCACCACAGGAGGCCAGTCATGTACTACGCCGGTATCGATGAGCACCTGAAATACGTCACCCTCGCGGTGCTCGACAGATTTGCCACCTGCCACGTCCAAGACAGCCTTCGCCACCTCGATGCCCACAATCTGCGTCGTTCTCATCGCCCTCCTCGCAATCACTCGTCCTCACTCGACCTTGCCGCATGCGGGCTCTCCGGCCCCGATCACCTGTTCGAGTTCTCGACGAGACACGACAGGAGACGCCCTCGCCAACACCCGGTCTCGTGGACCCTAGGCGGCACGGACTGTCGCCGGCTGAAACTTGCTCGCAACTTACGGGAGAATCGATATACAAGGCGGCAGGTTCACGGCCGACGCTGCTCAAAAAGCCAACTCGCAAAGCTCGGGGAGGCGTACGCGGCATCCCATGAATTGTGGCCTGTCCCAGGAAGCTCGGAGTACTTCACGTGACCACCGGTGGCGTGTAACGCTTCGAACATGGCGCGGGATTCGGCTACCGGAACAACGCCGTCCGATTCTCCATGGAAGATCCACACTGGCGTCGTTCCAAGCCGTGCTGCAACCGCGGCATGGGGTTTGTGCACGTCCGGCAGCACAGGTTGCAAGAACTCGTAGCCTGCCACCCAACCGCATATCGGTGCTACAGCGGCAAAACGGTCGGGATGGTGGTAGCTCAGGTACCAACTTCCATGGCCGCCCATTGACAATCCGGTCAGATACAGGCGCCGGACGTCTGCACTGTACTCGCGAATAGTCTGCTCGAGCGCCGCCATCGCCATTTGAGCGCTTGCACCTTGCCAGAGGGAGTCTTTCGGAGCTTGGGGGAACACGACAATGGCAGGATATCGTTCAGGGAATCGCCGAATGGCCGGCCCCAGACCTACCTCTGTTTGAATCAGTCCATCGGCGCCACGCTCACCCGCTCCATGCAGGAACAAGATGACCGGCCAGGAAGAGGCTGGATCATACGAATGTGGGACGTAGACCTGGTAACGAGACAGCGCTCTGCCCACCGTGACCGTGCGGTTGAGAAAACCAGTCTCGTAGTCCTGCGCAACCAGTACATGTACGCCGACGAAGCTCGCAACCAGCAGGGTAAGCAGGGATTTCATCGGTGCCTCGCTTTGCGATTTGGCCGTGCGCCGGCCCGCGGATAACCTGCCAGGCGCGAAGCGGGGTTCGTGATGCAGGCGCGACCCACAGAGATCGATACACGTCCTCGTTTTAGTCTGGCGTTACTCCAGTGAGCTGCTTCAGTAGAGCTACGCCTTGCTGCGTAGATATCACATCAGCAAACTCGCCCTGAAGATTGGCCCCGGTAACTCGTACTATATCGTCAGCTAGAATCTTTGACCCATCAATAGCGGCTCTGTCAAACGTATGGGTTGCGTCGATTATGAAGGACACGCGGTAGCCCAAATTTCCTCCCATACGTGCGGTTGTTTCGCAGCAATGGTTTGTTGTAATTCCGCATATTGCGATATCGTGGATTCTGCGTCGGCCGAGCCATTCGTGAAGACTCGGTTCTCCGTAGAATGCCGAATTGACGGTCTTCGTCACCAGGAGGTCGGGGCTGCCAGTAATGCAGGTCTTGAATGCATTGCCTGGCGTATCCGGACGCAATGGAGAAGTCACCTCGGTTGAATCGTGCCGCACGAAGACGATTGGCTGGCAACTTTCCCTCCAAGCGTTGATGAGTATGGAGATGTTCTTCTCGCAGTCCGGGTTATTTCGGGGACCCCAGTGAGTGGTGTCGTCGAGCCCCTTCTGTACGTCGACGACGATAAGTGCGATGGAGGAAGGGGAGGGTTGCGGCATGGAATCGACCTACGTGGGGGAGTTTCGCGGAGAGTCGGAAGGACTATCAAACATAGGTTTTCGGTCGAGATTTCCTCTAGGCTGCATAACGGACCTGCGGTTCAGCTGTAAACGAACCACCGGCTGGCGCGTGGCCGCAGGCGAATATCGGTGGCTGAATGCATACCATCCGCCTGAGGCACACAAAACCGACGACTTCCCTACCGCACGTACGCGCCGGGCAGCTCCAAGCGCTAGTCAGCCTACTCATGTCTCACATTCAGAGCCGGGCCCGGACACTCGATTACAGTGGGCGAGATACGTGAGCTTTGACATGTGGAAGATGTCCCACGTGCCCTCCCCATCTGCAATCTGGTGAACGAACGTGTACGCGAGGGGCGCCTCGTTTGCAGCAATCGCGTCGTAGACCTCGCGCACGGCAGCTAGGTCACGCGGATCCGGTACGCGGAAGAGCAGCATGAGCTGGCGTCCGTCTCTGTCCAACCAGGCGACAGCGCCATCTACCACGGCCTGCCGAAGCCCGCGTTTGAGCGCCTCACTATTCAAGGCGGACACGTACTCCTCCTGAGGGAGCGAGAGCATTGCTGCCCATCTGCGCTGCTCTGCCTCCGTGAGTGGATAGAACATCTGAAACAGATCTTTGAGAAGCATCTGCATTGTTCTCCTCCGTGAGCACGCTAACGGATCAGGCGGCCAGCTGCGCCGCGGGCGCTGAGTGCCAGCGCCAGGCCAACCGCCGCCCCGCCGACGCCGGAGAGTATCATCTCTTGTAGCGGCACGGCCCGCGGTGTCAGCTGCAGCGGTTTGTTCAACCTGGCGGATTCATGAAGTAAGTGCAACGCGCCCGTCAGCTCCATTTGCAGGAAGGCAACGGCTCCAACTCCAGACTGGAAGTCGCTCGCTCTGTCTATACGAGAGCCTCAGCTACCGTGCGAACCAGAGAGTAATCCCAACCTTCAGGACCACCGACCACTGAAAATCCTGAAACGGCTGGGTCGACGCGATCGCCACCACCGAGGTCCGGGGAATCGGCAACGGCACGACCGTGGAACTCACGAGAATCGGGAAGGGTCGGTAGTCATTGAATTCGAGCCAGAGTAGTCCGGCTCCCAGTCCAACGAAGGCGCGGCCGAGCAACGCGACCGCACGTTCACTCGCCGTGATCACGGTTGGCTTGGCGCTCTCATCGGTCCACGACAGGGTAACGTACGCCCGCGCAGCGAGTATGGGTGGCGTCTCGGCGTGGAGTTCGGCGACGGGCTGTGGCGCCCGATTGCTTATCAGCACACCCGCGCCGACAGTGGCGAATTGCGCTTCGCTCGTGACGACCAGTGCGACGCTAAATGCACCAAGGCTGACGACCGAACGGAGCATTGGCCGCTTTCGGAAGGTTTTGGGTCTAGCCGTGGGCGACCTACCTGAAGGCGCGCCGCCGCACGCGGGTTTCAACGGGTGACCCCCCACGCGCACAACCCTACCGTACTGACGCGCCCGGGCGGCTGCAAGCGCCTGTCAGGCGGCTGCGTCACTCACGCTCCGCAGGGACTCCTCGATCGTCTTCTGTGAACCCGCGATCACAACACGTTTTCGTTCCCGAAGTGCCGCTAAGCGTCCTGGGATTCGGCCCGGCGTTGTGACAGGTACGTCCAGATCCATGATAGAAAAGCCCAGGTCAGGCGCTCCCCGGCAACCGGCCGGTAGCTCGGGCCGGCGTCGGCCCCAGTGACCTAATCGCCGGAGGAGAACCTGCCGGAGACACACGTGGCACCGTCAGCAAGCCTCCACTCGCGCGCCCGTGCGGAAGGCTGGTGCTTGTCACGGCAGTCGAGTCACAAGTTAAGCTCGCCCATGACTTCACGATGGCTTCCTTGCAACTACACACCACACGCGATGCTCGACCACCATGGGATCGGGGTATTTTCTACTCAGGAGGCGACTCAAAGCATCATCGAAGCGCAGCACCTCAGATGGAGAAAGGCCGCCAGAGCCCACCCCGTTGCATGTCCGCATTCTCCCGCGCCAACGAGCATGCGAGAACTCTTCATCATGGTGGTAACAAAACTCCTCGACTAGCCTAAACCCGCCGTGGATCACTTCGTCAATTCGCTCGGGAAAAATTCCTGTCGATCCAGCCATGGTCCATGACGGATTGAACTCCAGAATCAGATCCTCAGTTTCGCGTGCCACGGGGGTATGCTCTGCCAGGTAAGAATAGTGAGCGATAGCCAGTACACCTCCCGGGCGAAGAACACGCTGTATTTCCACCATCGCCGCGCCACTATCGAACCAATGCCAACACTGGCCGGCAGTCGCCAGGTCAAACGAGCTCGCATCCAGGCCGGTATTCTCCGCGCGGGCAATCCTGAAGTGCACTTTGTCCTCCAGGTTCCGTTCCTTCGCAACGCGTTTTGCCGTAGCTATTTGTTCCGCAGATGTATCGATGCCCACGACAGAGCTACCAAGCGCACCAAGTTCTAATGCGATCGTCCCTGGGCCAGTGGCAAGGTCGAGCGACCGAGATTCTCTAATACGAGTAATAGCGTCGATTCGCTGATAGAAAGACGCGGGAAGCCCCGGACGATAGGCCGCGTAGTCCGCGCTGTGTCTTCCGAAATCTATATTGCTCATGAGTCGCTACGGCATATCAGATGGCGACTTTCCATCACACCGGGCGCTGCCTTCTTTCTGTCGTCGCCGAGTGCCGAGATGACGCCATCGCAGCGCGTCAACGCTCCCTTCAACTTCTCCTCTTCATCCAGCTGCGCCTCGACCACCGTCGTCGTCGGCTTCACGTCTTTGAGCTTGTGCGGCGACCGCGTGATCACCACCGCCTCGACACCGATCTCCTCGGCCCGGGCGAGGATCCCCTTGCCGTAGGTTCCGGTGGTGCCGATGATGGCCACCTCAGCGGGCTTCGCAACGTTCGTGCTCATGACAATTGGCGTGTTAGGCAGAGACCACCCAGCACATGCGTGTGACCGATGGGGACGACGTCGCTAACAAATGCTCACTACTCGACGTAACGAAACTCTAGCAGAAAGACACGCCGGCCCCGACCATGGTTGGTGATCTTGAGAAGGTCCACCACACCCTTGAAACCAGAGCGGCGTGCCAGATCGGGCGTAACATCCTCCAGCGAAATCTCAAGAGGGGATTCGACCACGACCTCACCCGGAGGCAGCGAATACCTGTCTCCGACCTTGACCCGCGGCTGCTTCCATATCCGGACGCTGCAGGTAACTTCGCCGCTGCTTACACGGTCGCGTAACGCCTTCGTGAATTCCACGGTCTACTGCCTAACGGTCATCCATCACCTGCGGGCGACCGCTCTCAGTCGCCCGTGCATCAGGCCGTGGCTGCTCAACGTTCTTGCCCGCGGCGAGACCGAACGGATTTGCTGCATGCCGTCGTCTTGGCGTCGTTAGCCCACCCACTTTCCAGAAGCCCACCCGATGATCACCCCACCGACAACTCCGACTGCTATGATCGGAACGTAGGTCTTCGTGATCACGGCGTCCGGAAGACTGACGAGAAGACCTACCATTCCGCCAATGAGCCACGGGGCCATCGGTGCCTTCACCAGAGGAATGAGGAACCCGATGGCGAATCTGCTCAGAAACGCGCCGATCATCGCCGTCTTCTTGTCAGGCAGGTCGAGCGGGATCATCAACAGCAGGTCGATCAGACCAAACGCAAGCCCGGCCACTGCTCCGAATGACAAAGGGCTCATGTCTTCTCCTCTCCGTTGTCCGCCCAACGGCTCTGCGCATCAGCTGCGGCGCACTATCACCCCATGCGCTTGATACTCATGAAGGCCTCCTCCAAAGCATACTAGATCAGTGTGTGAGGCCAATCGTTCAACCGAGGAGGAGACCCTCATGAGATTCTACACCCAGCAACACCAATTCTACTGCGGCATCGACCTGCACGCACGCTCCATGTACCTGTGCATCCTCAACCAGGCCGGCGAGGTGCTCCTGCACCGCAACGTGCGGGCGAATCCGGACGCCTTCCTGAAAGCCGTGGGCCCCTACCGCGAAGATCTCGTCGTCGCGGTCGAATGCATGTTCACCTGGTACTGGCTTGCCGATCTCTGCCGGGCCGAGGGCATCGCCTTCGTCCTGGGCCACGCCCTCTACATGAAGGCGATCCACGGCGGCAAGGCCAAGAACGACCGGATCGATGCCCACAAGATCGCCACCCTGCTGCGGGGCGGGATGATTCCTCAGGCGTACGTCTATCCGGCCGAGATGCGAGCCACCCGGGACCTGCTGCGCCGCCGGCTCCACTTCACGCGCAAGCGGGCGGAGCTGCTGGCCCATGTCCAGAACACCAACAGCCAGTACAACCTGCCGGCGTTCGAGAAGAAGCTCACTTACCAGTGTAACCGGCATGGCGTGGGAGATCGTTTCGAGGATCCCAGCGTTCACAAGACAATCGAGATCGATCTCGCGGCGATCGCCTACTACGACGACATGCTGCGGCAGCTGGAGTCCTTCATCCTCCGCACCGCCAAACACCACGACGCGAACACGCTCTACCGGCTGCGCACGGTGCCCGGCATCGGCAAGATTCTCTCGCTCGTGATGCTCTACGAGATCCACGACATCACCCGCTTCAAGCGGCCACAGGAGCTGGCCTCCTATGCCCGACTGGTCAAGTGTGCGAAGCAGTCCGCCGGCAAGATCAGTGGGACCTCGGGCCGCAAGATCGGCAACGTGCACCTCAAGTGGGCCTTCTCGGAGGCAGCCGTGGGATTCTTGAGAAAGAACCCCGAGGGCAAAAGATATTATGCGCGACTCGAGCGGAAGCATGGCAAGGGTAAAGCGCTGACGGTGCTCGCACACAAACTCGCTCGGGCGGTCTACTACATCTGGAAGACGGACCAGGTGTTCGACCAGGAGAAATACGGAGGGAAGTGGGTGAGCCCGACGTCTACCTCGTCCGCAGGGCGGAGCCTGAACCAAGACGATTGCTGTTCGTCATTGGCAACATGCCCGGAACCCCGGCGCTTGATTGGACACCCGCTTCCGCTCCACCACACGAGCTCAGCTCACCCGAACCTGTCGCTAACTGACCGAGCACCACACGTCGCCGCTTGAGGAGGACGGTACGAGGGCAACAGATGAATTTCTAGGCAGCGGGTAACCGATCCCGCATTACACAGAGCCTCAATAGGTGTTTGGTGCAGAGCATCGCACCGATCCCGAAATCAAGTCAGAACGACTTGGGGCTGATGCACACCGTACAACGGGGCCACCCCACCCCGCGTTGTCTAGTTACGGTCGCTTGACTTCGGAGGCCTTATAGGCGGTGTCCGGGCTGACGGGCTCCGGTTGCCTGGAGCCGAGATTGACCGGATCGATGGCCGCATCGATGAAATTCTCCGGCGGCACGGGCGACCCAGCAAGGCGACGGAGCATTGCGAGCTGTCCGGCATGAGTCATCGCATCAGCGAACGGGCCCTGAAGGAGTAGTTCTTCCGTGGTGCCGCGTAGTTCCGTTCCGATTTCCAGGTGCTCGGCTAGACTCTCCAGCATTTTGTGAAAGCGTGCGATTTCCGCCTGGAGGTCCGGCAATGGCTCGGCTCGGTAGCGGCCACCAACGAAAAACGTGCGCGCATACCCCAGAACACTCGTCATGTGCCGAACGACGGCCGCGGGCGTGCGAACCTGCTCGCCTGCCTGGAACGCGCCGAAGGAGGCGGGCGCACTCCGTAGCGCCTTCTGCGTGCGATAGGCGAGGGCTGCGAGAAAGTGCCGCAGCATAGCGTGCTTAGCGTTCATGACGAGTGACTATCCGCTGTCTTGTATATCGACCTCTCCCCATATTGTAAGCAGATTCTGGTGGGCGATAGTCCGTGCTGTCTAGAGTCCTCGAGACCGTCCGTTAGCCTGGCAGGAGACCAACCGCGTGCTCGAACGGCATCACTTTGTCCAGGACTTCAAGAGTGGTCACTGGTCGATGCATCGGCCAGTGTCTGGGGGTCTCGCTCAAGATCCGCTGGCGTTCAACGGCGGGCGATGAACACATACTCCCGGCTATCGTCGGTAAACGGCTCGCCGGCGAAGCCAGCGTAGAGCCCGTCCAGCTGGAGACCGGCGACGTCGATGAGCCCGAGCCACTCGTTCTTGGTTGCCCACCAGAGTGAGCTCTTCCCGCCGTCGTCGAGTGTTATGTCGACCCTGTTGTCGCCCACCGAGTACCGGATCGTGTGCGGCACGGGCTTGTCCTGATGCTCGCCGTCGAGGCGCGCGGCGATCCCGTGATCGAAGGCAAAGGCGTTCCAGGCGAACCGCCCCCCCGGCCGGAGCGACGCGGCGACGCGCTCGAACATGCGACGGCGGTCGGCCCAGGTCGGCAGGTGCAGGAGCGCGCGGAAAGGGCAGTAGATCAGCGCCGCCTGCTCGTCGAGCGCGAGTTCACGCATGTCGCCCTCGCGCAGGTCGAGCTCCACGCCTGCCTCGGCGCACGGGAACGCGCTTGATCGAGCATCGCCGGCGAGGAATCAATGCCGACTACCCGCTGACCGGTTGCGCGCGCGACCGGGATCGCGACCCGCCCGTTCCCGATCGCAAGCTCGACCAGCGGACCGTCTGCCTTGACTTCGAGTTCGGTGTAGAAGGCGACGTCGGCCGTCATGTGAGCCGACCATTCCTCGTAGCGGTCTGCGAACTCCTCGTCCCAGCTCATCGGCCGATGCTAGTCTTCCGAACATCATGGGTCATCGAAGCGAGGGTGCCCAACGGGCTTGTGCTCTGTCCCCCGATTCGTGAGACACTCAGGTTCGTGAGACACTCAGGGGTGTAGAATCTGTGCCTCTTTCGGCGTTCGTTCGCGCCGGTATTGCCGCGGCGAGCGGTACCCCAGCGCCGAGTGCGGTGCCACCTCGTTGTAATCCTCCAGCCATTCCTCAAGCTGACTGAGCACGGCCGCTGCCGTTGCGCAG
>JBDHDH010000136.1:0-9358 GCA_039591615.1 Gemmatimonadota bacterium
GGTCCGCACGGAGGATGTAGCAGTCAGGACTTCCACGCACGATCTCGCCTGTTTGGGACGCATCTTATGCGGCGTCGCCAGGCTGAGCCTCGTCTGGACACAACGGTTCAGAGGACGCAAGCGGAGGGAAGACCTTATACCAGAAGGATCTGCACGGCAGATACTCACAACTAATGGGCCCTAGAGGATTCGTCGCGCAGTGGACGCGAGGGGTCCCGGGGTGCGGGGTGGGCGTCCACCTCCGACCGACGGATGAGACGGCGGTGTACGCTCATGGGCGCGCGTCGGCGTCGATAGAGGTATACCCAGCCGCTGTGCATCGATCACCCCAGTTCTTGGCGGCGACCGCTCAGCCGGGATGAACGCCGTGGGCGAGCCGGCGTGCTCATCCACCCAGAACCCAGACGGGCGACCGGACATTACCGCGATGTACTGCTTCCCACCGATCTCGTACGTCACCAGACCAGCGCCGATGGGACCGCCCGTGTAGAAGCGGAACAACACGTCGCCGCTGGCCGCGTCGAGCGCCAGGAAGTCGCCGTTCAGCTCGCCCGTAAGCACCAGGCCGCCGGCAGTCGTCGTCACCGAGCCGACCATCGGCCGGTCGGACTGATACCTCCAGCGGACCGTGCCGTCCGAGGCATCCACGGCGGTGACCCAACCCTGCCGGTCCTCACCGAAGTCGTACTCGCCGCCCAGGTAGTTCTCGCCCTCGATGTAACGGATGTCTTCGGCCAATATGAAGGTGCCGCACCAGTCCACCGCCGGCGTGTACAGCATGTTGGTACTGGGGTTGTAGGCGGGACCGTTCCACTCGACGCCACCCAAGATGCCCGGACACGCCCAGGTACCAGCGGTGGTCACCGGCGCTTCGGCGTTCTCGATCGTCGTCACCCGCTGCTCGAACAGCCGCTCGTGGCTGTCGCGGTCGATGACGCGCAGGATCCCATCCTTGCCCACCGTGGTCATCAGGTCTCGCTCGACGCCGTTCACCCGCGTACGGTAGAGCGGGCTGACTTGGGTGAGGTCCCAGTCGTGATCGTCGGCCGGTACGAGCTGGTCGTACCAGGCGAGCGTACCAGTGCGGACGTCCAAGGCGATCATCGAATTGGTATAGAGGTTGTCGCCACCGCGCAGTGCCGCCGGAAAATCCGGAGCCGGGTTGGTGGCAGCCACATGCAGCAGGCCGCGCTCGGTGTCCAGGGACATGGGCGTCCACAAACCACCGCCACCTACGGGAATGCCCGGCGGGTTGTCCCAGGTCTCTGCGCCCGGCTCGCCGGGCTCGGGCACGATGTTGAACCGCCAGATGGGCTGGCCGTCCTGGAGTCGGAACGCGCCGACCCAACCGCGTACCGCGTTCTCGCTGCCGGCCGGTCCCACGAGGATCAGATCCTCGAAGATCATGGGCGCCATGGTGATGGTCTCGCCCAGGTCAGCGTCGGCGATGTGCCGAGCCCACAGCAGCTCACCGTTCGCGGCGTCGAGGGTAACCAGGTAACCGTCCGAGGTCCCCCGGACCACCCGCCCGTCCTTGATGGCCACACCGCGGTTGTTGCCCCAGACGTCCCGGTCCTGCACGTTCCACTCGTGCTTCCACACCGGCTTGCAGGTCGTTGCATCGATCGCGACAGTCAGGTGCAACGTGGTGAGGTACATGACGCCATCGTAGACGATGGGGTTCGTCTGGAAATTGCGCAGCTCGCCCAGCTGGTACGCACAGACCGGGCGAAGCTGGCTCACGTTGTCACGGTTGACTTGATCGAGCGCGGTGTAGCGCGCTCCGGAGTAGTCGTGCGTCTGGTACAGCCAATCCCGGGTGTTGGCCGCGGCGTCGTTCAGCTCGGCCTGCGACGGTCCGCCACCCGATGACTCTAGTCCTCCTTCCCCCACGATGAAGTCGGGGGGCGCGGGGCGCTCCTCCAAGACGACCATCGAATGCTTGGCCAGTGCAGTGGCCATCTGCGCCGGATCGCTCCCCAGCTCCGTCGCGCCGGACGCAAACCCGTTCCTCTGGAGGATGTAGGCCAGGACATCGGCGTGCTGGGCGTCGGAGATGTCCCGCGACCGCCCGGGCGGCATCGTGGTCTTCAGGATGTAGTAGAGGTCGTCCACCGTGCGGCCCGGCCTGGCCCAGGCGGCGAGGAAGTTGTCGCCCACCAGGGGATTGCCACCAGCACCTCGGAGGTCCGCGCCGTGACACGTGGAGCACTCGGCCCGATAAATGGAATGGCCGCGCGCGGCCTGTTCGGCGGTATAAAGGCCGCCGGATTCCTGGGCGGCGGCGATCGAAGGTGCCGCGATCGGGACCACCGCGCTCAGCCAGAGTGTGAAGTGCTTGTATGCGGCGGGCCGACCGCGAGCGGCTTGGTGCGTCATGGCGAATCTCTCGGATTTGGGGTTGCCGTGCCGCGATCGCCGGTGCCGGGCGGACGCGATCTGCGAAAGGATGGCCGAAGATGACTAGTTGGCGCGGTTGCCGCAACACTTCGACCTCATGACGCAGCTTCCACTTGCCAAGCAGCCACCGACCATCCAAAGGTAGGTTTGTGAACGCGTGACCGTTACAGCCTGCAGGCAGCGTGCGCTTATGGCCATTCCGATCCTCCATTTCAATCGGCCGTTTGGAAGCTCTAAGACGTCGTTCTGAAGGTCCAAAATGGCCGTTTCGAAGGTTGGAATCGGTGTCTTGAAGCTTCAAAACACCGTACTGAAGCTTCGAAATGCCCTTCTCCCGGCTGCAACTGCCGTTCGATATCCATCAGCCACTGCTCCTCGAGGAGGACAGTCTCCGGGTTTTCTTGCCGGGAGAGCCGTACCGGGATCACGGTGGGGACGAGTCGAGTGGCACCAATCTCTCACTATCGTACCTGCTCATACCGGCCTCGGTCCGCATCCGGTACTCGGTGTAGACCTCCTCGGCACTGCGCGCGGCTCGCTCGGATTCCTGCTCCCTGTAACTCATCGGGAGCATTGTCGATCCATCGCCGCCCCGGAAGCAAGCCCCCTCTCGCCTGTTGACTGTCGACTTCTTCTTGACTTCACTCCGTCGCGCCCAGCCGAGGCGTCGCGAGCACAGTCACGCAATGCATTGCTGGGCTGTTGCTCCTGGACCCGACCACGGTGGCCTATTGCGGCGGTAGATCTTATCGTATTGACGTGGGAGGAACTGGCGCTGACGCATTGTCCCCGCTGCAATGGCGGCGCGGTCCTGTCGCGAAAGACCAGTGACCGCCGCTCTCCTTTCCCCTCCCCAGTCGCGAGGTTTCTGCATGACACACGTACGCCTCAGGTTGCTACTCGCCGCTCTGCCGCTGGCCGGCTGCGCTGCGGACGAGATTCCCCAGCAACCGAATGGTCAGGAACTTCCCCCGCCGAGTTGGGAGCTGGTCTGGGCCGACGAGTTCGACGGCGGCGTGATCGACCAGAACAGCTGGACCCCGGAGGTTATGCCGGATCCGTTCAACGAGGAGCTGCAGTACTACACGGATCGGGTAGACACCGACCCCGGTGCCAATGCCTGGCTTGAGAATGGTGCACTGATCATCGAGGCGCGGCGTGAGGACTTCGAGCACAGGAAGCACACATCGGCACGGCTCATTACGAAGGGCAAACGGGAGTTTCGCTACGGCCGCTTCGAGGCGAGGATCCGGCAGCCGGGGGAGGTAGGCATGTGGCCCGCCTTCTGGTTATTGGGCGGTAACATCGACCAGGTCGGATGGCCGCGGTGCGGTGAGATCGACATCATGGAGGGGAAGGGAAGGCTCCCGGACTGGACGTCCGGCGCGCTCCATCGCGGCCCCGATCCCTCCACGAACCGGATCACCTCGGGGGAATACCGACTCACCTCCGGAAGCTTTCACGACGAGTGGCACGTCTTCGCGGTCGAGTGGGAACCGGGGAGCATCCGCTGGGAGGTCGACAGTATCCCGTTCCTTGGGGTCGCCAAGACGCCCGGCGAAGACCCCGCCTATTGGCCGTTCGACGAGGGGCACGGATTCTTCATCATTCTCAACCTCGCGGTGGGTGGCTGGTTCGATGCACCGTACCTGCCACCGGACAACATGGCACCGCAGCGTCTCTACGTGGACTACGTACGGGTGTACGCGCGAGCGGAACAGTAGACGTGGAGGGTTGCACAAGCTGTACCGGGAACCGAAACCGAGGCATCGTTCACGAAACTGCGCTGCACCGAATCCTCCGCAGCAATCAAGACATCCTCAGCGACCGGGACACCAAGGATTGTCGTTCCGTACGCGCGGATGCGGCGCGCGCTACGAGCGCTCGCGCATGATTCGGGTACGTGGTTCATCGATTGTCCGGGCGTGTTCGACCACGAGGGACCCACCACGTTCGCCGATATGAGGCCACGGGGCCCGCAGCACTCCCTTTTTTCTGGTTCTTCAGGGATTGCCGGGGTGATAGCCGAGACGTAGCCGTGTGCCAACGCACGCGGGAGGAATCCGATGGTGCAGCCTGTGCCCTTCCGAAGCGTCGTGTCGGTCTGCTTGTGGGTTGGTGTCTTGACTGGGGCCGCCTGCCGTGGCCCCGAGACGGCGGGAACCAACGCTGCGGGGGACCTCCCAGAGATGACCGTCGCTCCGACGGAGGACTTCGACCTCACCGGAGATGGGTCGGCACCTCCTTGGGAGCGCGCCGAATGGGTTCCGCTTCCCCGGCGAGGAGAAGGAGGGCTCGAGTACGAGACCCGCGTGAAGCTTCTCTACTCCGCGACCGGCCTCTACGTCCTCATGGATGGCTCCGACTCTCGGATCACGGCTGCCATGACTGAGGACTTTCTCGACCTCTGGAACGAGGACGTCTTCGAGGTGTTCTTGTGGACCGACGAGGCCTACCCCGTGTACTTCGAGTACGAGATCTCTCCTCTCGGCTACGAGCTGCCCATCTTGATCCCGAACTTCCAGGGGGAGTTCCTGGGCTGGCGGCCCTGGCACTACGAGGGGGAGCGTCTCACGCGCCGAGCCACGACCGCGCTCGGGGGGCCCCGCGAGTCCGGGGCGACCATTACCGGCTGGCGGGCGGAAGTGTTCATCCCGTGGGCCCTTTTGAAGCCGCTGCAGGGCGTCCCTCCGCTGCCTGGCTCCCTCTGGCGCGCGAACTTTTACCGTGTCGACTACGACGGCGAGATCCCAACCGCCTGGCACTGGGCCCCCGTGAGTGGCAGCTTCCACGAGTTCCAGCGCTTCGGGGTCCTTCGTTTCGGCGAGTAGCGCCGTCGGAGGATTGCACCATCCGCGGAATTCAGCCCGCGTGCGGGCGTTGGATGTTGGATGTGGGCGTTCTAGAACCCGCCTGCATCGTCGGCTGTCGGCCCGTACGTGATCGGAACAGGCACATCGCACATCCGGAGGTACACCGAAAACTGACCGCGGTGATGGATGACGTGGTTGATCAACCACGCTCGCACGGCGGTCACCTTAGGCATCTCGGCGAAGACCGCATCGCCCTTTTTCATGGTCCAGGTAGCCAGGAGATCGGCATCGCTCTTGGACCCGATAATCTCCTTTGCCTTGGCAACGCCCGCGTCAAACGCTTTCAAGATCTCCTCGCGGGACCCAAAGGTCGGGGGCTTGTACTCCTTCGACTCGGGCGAGTCGAAGTCCAGGACGTCTCCCTCGACTATCCCGGGTGCCCAGACGGACGTCTCTGCGAGGTGACTGGCCAGCCGTCCGAGCGTCATGGATTTCTCGTGCGGAGACCAGTCGAGTTTGTCATCCGGTACCCGTTCCAGGTGTTGCCGCGTAAGCGCCATTTCGTGGTCGTACTCGGCCAGCAAGGCGTCCTTGATCGATGCCGGTGCGGCGGTCGTCATATTTGCCCTCTCTTTATCCGCGAGATGGATTACATCGGCAGCTTACCGACCGGGACCTAGCCTCGCAAGCCGCACCGAGGCTGCCGGCAGGGCGCCGTGATCGAACCGATACGACGCTCCCTCGCCTCACGTCTCCCCGAAGACGATCCTCTCGTGACGGAACAGCCACGCCGTGAGAACGATGCATATGACGCCGAGCACCATTGATGACAGCCCGGCCAGCAAGAACGAGGGAAGGCCGGGGTTCTCTCCGCCCATGACTTGAGTGAGCAGAACTTGCTGCGCCATGGCCGGCACGAGCACGGTCCACGTGTCGGTCGGGAGTGAGGACACCGATGCGATGATCCCCGGAATCAGCGGAACGAAGATCAACAGGTTGATATACACCTGCGCCTCTTTGAATGACCGCGCGAAGGTCGACACGAGGAGCTGAATTCCCGACGCGAGGAAGGCCAGAGGAACCGTTCCGGCCAGTACGCCGACGAGCTCGGCGCCTCCGATATCGAGCCGAACCCCCAAGTCTTCGAGCGACATCCACTGCAGGGCCAGGACGGTGGTCGAGAGCACGAGGATGATCCCCACGCTCGAGAACACCACGGTGACGAGCCACTTCCCGATCACGATCGAGTTCCTGGAAATCGGGTTGATCAGGAGCGGCTCGAGAGACCCCCGCTCCCGCTCTCCCGCCGTGGTGTCGATGGCGACGTTCATGCCGGAGATGAACGCCGCCATGATGATGAAGAGCGGGATGAAGCCCAGGAACACCGCCGAGCGCTGCTGCGCCGTGGCCAGGTCGATCTCCTCGATGGTCACGGGCGTGCGTGCGTCGCCGCTCACGCCTCTCGCGATGAGGCGCAGCGTACTGATCTGATCGGCGTAGCCCCGGATCACCTCCCTGGCTCGCCTCACGAGCGGCGCTATCTCGGTCTTGGAACCGTCAACGATCAGCTTTACGCTCGCCGGTCTCCCCTCGGAGAAAGCCTCGGCGTAGGTCGAGTCGATCCACACTGCCAACTCGAGCTCACCCTCACGTACGGCCTCGAACAGGTCGCCTTCGGCGGCGGTCACCTCGTGATTCGCGCGCTCGATCCAGGCCACCAGGCCGGGGGCGTGCTCAGCTCCCTTGACCGGAAACACCAGATCCTCCGCGCCCCTCTCTCGCGCGGCGATCGTCCCGAAGAGCACGTTGATCATGAGCGGCGCGAACAAAGGAAAGAGCAGCGCGGACATCAGTGATCGGCGATCCCGGATCGCGTCCAGGAACTCCTTGTGAAAGACCGGGCCGACCTCCTTACGAAGCCAGTTCACACCCGCACCTCGTCGATTCCCGTCAGGGTGACGAAGGCGTCCTCCAGGCTGCTGAGCCCTGACTGGGCGAGGATCTCATCTGGAGTGCCCTCGGCGACAACGCGCCCGGCCGAGATGATGACGATGCGGTCGCAGAGGGCTGAGACTTCCTGCATGATGTGACTCGAGAACACGACGCACGTTCCGTCGGACCGCATCTCCCGGATGAGCTGACGCATGGCCCGGGTGCTTGCCACGTCGAGCCCGTTGGTGGGCTCGTCCAGGAGCATGTTCCTGGGGCGATGGACCAGGGCGCGGCCAACCGCGACCTTGACCCGTTCTCCGTGCGAGAACCCCTGCACGCGGCGATCGATGATCGAGCCCATGTCGAGGCGCTCCACGAGCTCGTCGATGTTCCGCTCCAGGACCGGTCCCGACAGGCCCTGAAGACGGCCGAAGTATCGGAGGTGCTCGCGCGCGGTGAGGCGCACGTACAAGCCCTGGGCGTCCGGCAGAACGCCCATCCGGCACTGCGCCTCCTGGGGCCGGTGGGTGACGTCCACGCCGTCCACCAGAACTCGTCCGCGATCGGTTTCGAGGAGCCCGTAGAGCACCCGGAGCGACGTCGACTTTCCCGCGCCGTTCGGACCGAGCAGCCCAGTCACCGCTCCGTCCTGCGCCACGAAGGAGACGTCGTCGACAGCCACCACGTCTCCGAAGCGCTTGTGAATGCCTCGGACCTCGATCATGACGGCCGCCGGGTCCCCGGCCCCAACGGCGAATCGAAGAAGCGCGGTCGCCGGATGCGCTCCACGCACGACACGTCGAGGTCCTCCAAGGTTCCCGAGCTGACGAACTCCTGCATCAGGTCCGGCACGCAACCGGTTGCGAGCGTGTTGTGCCCGACCCCCGGCACGACCACGTGCAGCGAGTTGGTCAAGTACTGGCTCACCTCGTCCCCCCAACGAGGTGGGGTGACGGGATCCAGCAGACCCGACAGCAGGAGGACCGGTCGGTCGCTGTGGACAGGCTCGTGGTAGCCTTCGGGGAGAAGGCCCTTTGGCCACACCTCACACAGTGATCCGAAGACCTCCAGAAGTCTGGTGCCGTGGAAGGGATCTTTGCGGGCCTCCGCCCGCTCGGCGGCGGTGATGGCCGGGACGTCCTCGGCGCACACCACGCTCAGAAACATGCCCATGCTCAACTCGACGCCACCCGAAACTCCCAGTCCCATCGCCGCGAGTGCTCGGTAGTCGCCTGCGTGCGCTTCGTAGATAGCAAGTGGGATCAGCGAAGCCAGCTCCGGGCTGTACAGGGCTCCTCGGATCATCGACGCGACAGCCGTTCGTGTAACGACGACCCGGGTCGGGACACCGGTCCGCGGGTGGTCGATGGTCTGACGGACCGGTGCTCCTTCGAGCCGGTCCAGCAACTCACCGAGCCGAGCCTCCAGCTCGGGGTATGCGCTTTCGCATGCCGCGTCGGCCGCACAGTCCTCGATCAGCAAGCTCAGGGCTCGCCGGGCGTCCATCCCCATGTGCAGCGGCAGCTTGATAGCCGCGGGCGCTAGCCCATCCAGGATGGCCGTCCGGACCCGGTCCCCGTGGCGGCGCACGTAGACCAGCGCCGCTCGCGTTCCGTAGGAGCCGCCCCACAGGTTGATCGCGCTGTATCCGAGGGCGTCCCGGACGTCGTCGAGGTCGTCCATGGCGATCGGAGTCGTGTAGAAGCGAGGATCGCCGTCGATCTCCTCCAGGCACTGGCGAAGCCGCTTCTGGGTCTCGGCCATGAGGATCTCGTCCGCCATCGGGTCCAACAGAAGCGCGTCGTCCTCACGCTCATCCGACAGCTCACACTCCAATGCGTTCGACGAACCCGTGCCCCGCTGGTCGACGAAGACGAGGTCCCGATCGCGGTGGATGCCCCGCAGGGCGCGACGGACGAGGCCCGTCATCTCGGTGGCCGCCTGACCCGGCCCACCAGCGAGAAGAAAGACCGGGTCCGGCGCCGCGTTGCCCGAGAGGGCTGGCAGGACGACGATCCGGAGCGAGATCGTGCGGCCCTCGGATGCCTCCCGATCCTCGAACACATCGAGAGTCCCGCACAGGCCATCCTCGATGGCCTCTTCCGGCGGGCATGGATCGAGGACGAGCCGGGGCGTGGGCTCGATGGTTGGGCTCTCTCGGCAGGCACACACCAGCAAGAGCGCGAAGGCCAGCAGACCGTGTCTCATTCCTA
>JBDHDH010000137.1:0-10873 GCA_039591615.1 Gemmatimonadota bacterium
ACTCCCCGACACCAGGGTCCCGGCTTCCAGCGCCCGGGCAATGCTGTCTCGGGCAAGGTCGCTCGCACGGTACGGCTCGACCCCGTTGCGCGAGACGACGCCGAGACCCTGGACGGCCGAGAGCTTCTGGATGAGTCCCTCGGTCAGCCCGTCAGCCACGTGCTCCCACTCGCCGTCCGAGCTCAGGTCCTCGAAGTACAGCACCGCCACCTGCCGGGGATCGAGTCCCCCCGCCCCGAGGCCGTCTGAGGGCCCCCTCCCGCCACCTTTCCCCATGAGCTGCCATCCCACGAAGCCAAGCGCGAGGACCGCCACCGCCACCCCCGACGGCACCATCGCCTTCCGCCACGCCGGCCGGGGTTGTGGCGTGATGACCGACGGCACCGGAGTCTGCGGCGTGGCCGTGCCCCCCGGCATCGTCTGCATTCCCGACATCCGCTGCGCCGTCGACATCCGCTGGTGGATCGCGGACGCGCGCACGCCCGGAACGCTGCCCCGCTCGAAGGCCTGCAGCGCCTCGACGAACTCCTGCGCCGTCCGGAACCGATCGGCCGGCGTCTTGGCCATCGCGGTGTAGATGATGTCCTCGAGGGCGCCGGGGATCGTGTCCCGCATGATGCTGGGCGGCGTGAGCTGGTCCATCGTGTGACGGGCCAAGATGGCCTGGGGCGTGGGGCCGGTGAACGGGATGTCACCCACCAGCATCTGGTACAGCACACACCCGAGACTGTAGATGTCGCTCCGACCATCGATGGTGGGATCCGCCAAGGCCTGCTCGGGGCTCATGTACGCGGGCGTACCGACCGACGTCCCCGTCTGCGTCAGCTGGTCGCCCCCCGCCTCGCTCAGTGCCTTCGAAATCCCGAAGTCGGCCACGATGGCGTGCCCACCCGACATCATGATGTTGTCGGGCTTGATGTCGCGATGGATCAGGCCGTAGCTGTGGGCGTAGCTCAAGGCCTCCGCCACCTCCCGCGTGATCCTCACGGCCTCGGAAATGGAGAGTTGCCTCTCGCGTTTCACGAAATCGTGCAGCGACTCGCCCTCCACGAAGGGCATGACGTAGTAGAGGATCCCATCGGCCTCCCCGGAGTCGTACAGCGGCAGGATGTGCGGGTGGCTGAGCTTGGCGGTGTGCTGGATCTCCTTGAGGAAGCGCTCCGCGCCGATCGACGCGGCGAGATCGGGCCGGAGAACCTTGATCGCAACCAGCCGGTCGTGCTTGACGTCGCGGGCGAGATAGACGAACGCCATCCCCCCGAAAGCAATCTCCCAACCTAAGGAAACCAGGCTCGGATTACCAGACGGGCAAGGCTGACGTCGGCGTCCTCCCGCGGCGTTCGGGGTCAACCCCCCCATCCGAATATGCGGCGCCCAACTCGGAGTCGACAATTCGGCCTCCGATGTCAACTCCGTGGCCCTCCACGATGCAATGCAGCCGAGCGTTAGCCGATGGGCGGTGTCTGTCCGACCACGCCTTCTGCGAATCGTTCCTGCGCGCTCGTGAGCTCGATGCCGGTTGGCGGTGGCATTCGCTCGTAGGTCCCGTCGGAATTCAACACCCATGCGGTGGGATCATCCAGCTCCGTCTCCAGAACTCGATCGAGGTAGGCACGCGCTGCGGGATCGAGGATCGGCGTCACCACCTCGACCCGGTGTCGCAGGTTCCGCGGCCGGAGGGTAGAAGATCCGGCCGTGCTCGAGGTATCGCCCCAAGATGCTGATGATCCGAATTCGTTCGGAGAGTCCCGGAACGCCCGGTCGCAGCGCAGACATCCCGCGGACGATCATGTCGATCTCCACGCCGGCCTGGGACGCGCGGTACAGCGCCGCGATCACCTCCGCGTCCACCAAGGCGTTCAGCTTCGTGCGGATCCGTGCAGCACGGCCCGCCTTGGCGTGGTCGATCTCCCGCTCGATGAGACCCAGGAAGCGCGACAGCGCGTTGGTGGGGGCCACGATGAGCCGGCGAAAATCCGCCTGCGGCGGACGTGACGAGCCTGTGAGCTCGTTGAAGAGCGCCTGCAAGTCAGCGCCGATAGCGTCGTCGGAGGTGAACAGCCCGAAATCCGTGTAGACCTTGGCCGTGCTCCTGTTGTAGTTGCCGCTCCCGATATGCGAATAGCGCTTCACCCGCCCCTCGGAGCGGCGCACCACCAAGGTGATCTTCGCATGGGTCTTGTAGCGCACGAGGCCCGTGACGACGTGGATCCCCGCCCGTTCGAGCTTCCGAGCCCACACGATGTTCTGCTGCTCGTCGAATCGCGCCTTCAGCTCGACGAACACCGAGACTTGCTTGCCCGCCGCCGCGGCCCGATGGAGCGCTTCACTGATCACGGACTGTCGACCGGGGCGATAGAGGGTGAGCTTGATAGCCATCACATCCGGGTCGTCCGCCGCCTCGTTGAGAAAGCGTTCGAAGCTGGCCTCGAAGGAATCGTACGGGTGGTGCACGAGCACGTCGCGCTCGTCCAGAATGTCGAAAACCGACCGATCCGTCTCCAACGGATTCCGCGCGGTGTGAGGCGGGTAGTTCAGATCCGGCGCGTCGAGAGTGGCGAGATCCTTGAGTGCCCCCAGGTTGAGCAGTCCGTCGACCTCGTAGGCGTCAGCCTCCCCCAGGATGCTGTGCTCACCGGTCTCTTCAGCACGGAGCTCGCTGTCCAGCCGCTCCCGCATCGTGTGCGCCATGCCGCGCTCGACCTCGATCCGGACAACCGGGGCCCGTCCCCGCCGGCTGACCTCTTCCTCGATCGCATGGGTCAGATCAGCGGCCTGACTCTCGTCGAGCGCCAAGTCTCCCAGTCGCGTCACACGGAAGGTGTGGGCGCACTCGACCCGGCGGCCCGGATGGATCTCGGCGGCATTGGCCCGGACGATCTCCTCCAGCGGCACGAATTGGCGCGTTTGCCCCACCCGCACGAGCTGGGGCACGTGGCTCGGGAGGGTGAGATCGACGAAGTGGGATCGTTTCGTCTCGGGGTTGTTCACCATCACCGCCACTGATAGCGACAAGCTGTCGATGAGCGGGAACGGATGTCCGGGCGCCAGGGTGATGGCTTTGGGCGTGAGGAGGGGCAGCAGCTCGACCACGAAATAGTCCTGAAGCTCCGCCTGCTCTTCCGGTTGGAGATCGCTCCACTTCCGGATGGCGATTCCCGCCCGTGGCATGTCCCGCTCGAGCAAGTTGTTGAAGCAGCGACGCTGCCGGTCCAGCAGCGCCTGAACCCGGATCGCGATGGCGTTGAGCTGTTCCTCGGGACTCAGGCCGTCGAGGGATGGCTTGTCCTTCCCGATAGCCGCGGCCCGCTTGAGCCCGCCCACCCGGACCATGAAAAACTCGTCGAGATTCGAGCTGAAGATCGAGAGGAAGAACAGCCGCGCGAGGAGCGGCACACCGGGATCTTCGGCGAGCGCGAGCACCCGCGTGTTGAACTCGAGCTGGCCGAGTTGGATGTTGAGGAACTGATCCGGCGTCCCGTGCTGCTCCTTCCGGGCGCCCTTGGGCAGCTTGACCGCGGCCAGGGAGATGAAGCTCTGGCGCTGGGCGCTCACGTCGGGTGCCGGTGCGGAGTCCACCGGGGCCCGGTCCAGCGCCGTCCATTCCGGAAGGCCCTCGGAGCGACCTGCAATCGTGAGGGCTGCGAGGGTCCGGGGGTCTCTGAGCACCGGCGACCCGGCCCGGGCCACGACCTCATTCGGTTCGAACCACTCGAGGTCGGCGGTGGGTGACGCTCGCTGCACCCGCCGCGCCACCCACACCTCGAGGGGTGGGCGCGTTCCCGTCCCCCGCACGAGGCCCAACTGCGCCACCTTCCCGTCGGGACTCCCGAGAATCGCCCGCAGCAATTCTCGGCAGGCCGGCTCGCCCGTTCCCGCCTTCACCGGCAGGCGAAAGTCCGACTCTTCTCGGCTGAGCGCGACGCGGCCCTCGTCGACAACGATGATCGCCACCTCCCGATCCTGATGAACCTTCTCCGCGAGCTTCGCCGCCTCGAGGGTCTCCAATGCTCGCTCGGCACGAGAAAGTCGATCCGCGAGGAGGGGGCGGAGGCCATGCTGCCCCCGTAGCGCGTCGCCGATTTGGTCGAGGGGAACCCATCTCGGTGTCGACGAGCGTAGCTTGAGCTCGCGCAACACATGGGACAGGTCGCCGCTGCGCACGGTGGCGGTGTCCGCGACGAGCTCCAGCCGGGCGAAGGGGAGCAAGCGGCGCCGTGCGGCACGGACGCGCCGATGAATCTCGAGCTCCAGTCGCGGTGCGAGCCGACCGGGATCCGTGAGAGCCGCCAGCCGGCGGGCCGGGGGAGAGTTCCCGGCGAGTGCCGCTGGTGCGTCATCGTGTCCCACCTCGGCCTCGAGGGGACGCTGCGACGACCCTTCCGTGTCACCGCGGAACGCGACCGTGAGCCACCGGCGGTCGTCAGCGGTGATGCGAAAGCGACACGTGACGCCGCGTGATCGCAGCGTCTCGTCGGGGGAGTCGAAATAGATGTCGCGAAAGAAGCGCTCGTGAACGGCCTCCCCTTGGAAGCGCAAGGGCAGCGGCTCGGTGAGAATTCGATCGAGCGTTTCGGGATCGCTGGTGGCGAACCGCAGTTCGTGCGTAATCATTCCGCTGCCGAAAGAGGCGGTGTGTACGGTTACACCCGTGCGCGCAGCTCGGGCTGCTCTCGCTCCTCACATCAGTGCAACGTCTGTCGAGAACGTGCGATGCGAAGAACACCAAGCTCGTGCACACGGTGCATGGATCACACGACCCTGTGCACTTCTCCGAGCGTAGCGATCGGTCCCCACGTCGCGATCAAGTGGCGGCGACGTCCGGTTAAGTCGCGGGCGCTAGCGGGGGCTGATTCAACATACGGGCGGAAGCCACGGTCTGCCAGGACAGCTGGCACCCGTGTCCGTTACGGGGTGGTGTCAGGGCGCAACGGTGAACCGCACCGTGTCCGTTGCCAGCGGTGCGATGGGGATGTGATCGGCATCGGCCAGCACGGCGATCAGGATGTGCTGGCCCGGCGCCAGGTTCTCGATGGTGAACTCGCTCTGTCCGCTGCCCAGGTGCACGATTCCCCCTTCGCCTGCGGGGATCGGTTGTGCAGCCGGTGTGACATCCCGATCGATGAACAGATGGTGGTGCGCCGTTCCTGGCTCCCCGGCCGGGCCGATCTCGACGCCGCTGGCCGCCAGCGTGACGGGGATGGACGAGCCCACCGTGGCCCCCTCGGCGGGTTGGGTGATCTCGACGCTCGGTGTGCCGGCCTCGGTGCCGCACGCCAGGACGGCTGCGACCCACGCGATCTGGCAGAGGCGGATAGTCCCATGTGGCATGTCTACGAAGGTAGGAGCGGGGACCGCGAAGCGCGAGCGGGCCGACGCATTCACGAGGCCCGTGCCAGCAATGCGTCTCTGGCGGCTCGAGCCGTCCCACAGTGGATCTCGACGGTGTCGTCGACGTGAACGGCGTACCCGCCGGCTAGCACTACGGCGGCAGGCACATCGCTCTCGCCGAGCATGCGAAGGGCCAGGTCGTCGCGCCGCCTCAGGCCGCCGAGGGTAAGCGCCAAGCCACCGAGCTGATCGTGCGCATATGGGTCTGCGCCGGCGAGGTAGAAGGCCAGGTCGGGGCGGTGTTGGGCCAGGATGGGTGTGAGGTGTCGCCGGAGCAGTCCGAGGTACTCGTCGTCTCCGATGCCGTCAGCGAGCCCCACATCGAGATCGCTCGGCGGCTTCCATGCTGGATAGTTGGCCTCCTGGTGCAGCGAGAGGGTGAACACGTCGGGCTCGTTGGTGAAGACCGCGGCCGTGCCGTTCCCCTGGTGCACGTCGCAATCGATGACGACAGCCCGTCCGACGCGCCCCTCCCGGCGCAACGTCTGAATGGCTATGGCCACGTCGTTGATCAGACAAAAGCCCTCTCCGTGGTCCGGGAAGGCATGATGGTATCCACCACCCAGGTGGAGCGCCACGCCGTGCTCGAGAGCCAAGCGGGCCGTCAGGATGGAGCCGCCAGCGCAAACCCATGCCGCGTGCCTCGCGGCGGGAGTGAAGGGAACCTCGAGGCGCAGGAGCTCGGCGCCCGTGAAGGTACCTTGCTTGAGCTTCGTGACGTAGTCCGACGTGTGCACCAGAGCGACCTGCTCGTCGGTGGCCGGCTCGGGACGAAACACCCTCTGTTCTCGAACGATCTTGTCGCGGAGGAGACGGTCCCGCACCAGGCGATACTTCTTGGTGGGAAAGACGTGCGGGCCGATGTCGATTTCGTAGGCCTCGTGCCAGACTACGGGAAGGATGGTCATGTCCCTGAGCTCATCTGCCTTTCCTGCCCCGCCGACCAGGGTCTCGCGCGTTGAGTCGGATTACCGACGAAATCTGTGCTCGGCGTATCGTGAACGGCCAGCCGGCGGGCCCGCCGCCCTTTCGGTGGCTTGGACACACCAGTCGAGGAGGCTTCACATGTCGGATGGTGCGGCGTTAACATAGCTCAGCGGGTCGGGGCAGCGTCGTCGCCGGAGGTGTCGCGGCGAAACGGCTAAGTAGCTATGTTTGTGAAGGTTACATTCTATCATAATCCGCAGCTCCGACGTGCGTCATTACGCGGAACCGACTGACACGGCTCTTCGCCGTATCCCAAGGAGGATTCATATGTGCAAAGCCGCCTTTGTGGGCGCAATCGGCTTGGCAGTGGTTGTGGCAGGCTGTGGCGTCAAGCAAGGCCAGATGGACGACCAGCTAGCCAACATGCGCGAGGAGATGCGCTCCGAAATGCAGGCAGGCGACCAGCAAACGGCCGCCGACGCCGGGCGGCAGATCGATTCGCTGTCCCGTCGAATCGGTGCCTTGGAGCGGGACCTCGAGGCGTTCCGACGCGAGTTCAACGCCCAGGTGACGCAGATGCAGGGCATGCTCCGGTTCAGCCTGCCCGTCTATTTCGGCTACGACGACGCGACGCTGCGCGAGCAGGACAGGCCGGTGCTCGACAGGTTTGCCCAGGTCGTTCGCGAGCACTTTCAGAACGCGGTGGTGACCGTGGAAGGGTTCGCGGATCCGGCCGGCAGCGCCGACTACAATCAGCAGCTGGGCATGCGACGCGCGGAGGCCGTCAGAGCATACCTGACTGCCGACGGTGGCCTCGCTGCAGAGGGAGTCCGTGCCGTGAGTTACGGAGAGTCGCGCAACCGACAGGTCAGGCCTGGCGCTCACGGTCCGGGTGACGAGGGCATGGAGAATCGTCGCGTCGCCCTCGTGATCGACCACGCCGACGCAGGCATGCGCGTTTCCCAGCAGTAGCAGTAGCACGAAGCCGGGCGACACTGCCCAGGGTCGCACCGACGTTCTTGGTTTTTTGAGAAGCGAGACCCTGTCGCGCCGCCGGTGCTCGAACCGGCGTCGGACGCGGCAGGGTCGTGTGTTGTGAACAGTTCGGAGGGACAATGACTGCGAAGTCGGCAATACGCTACCTCGGAGTGCTAGCCTGTTGCGTCGGCCTCCCCGCCCCCCGGGCCGCTGGCCAGGAAGCAAATCTGGCGTACCTCGACCAACTCCCGCCGCTCATCGACCGGGAGCTTTTCTTCGGCGACCCGGAGATCGCCGGAGCCCAGCTTTCGCCGGACGGACGATACGTCACGTTTCGGAAACCGTATCGAGACGTGATGAACATCTGGATCAAGGAGACTCGTGAGCCCTTCGACGCGGCTCGACCCATCACGGCAGACACGACCCGTCCCGTGCGGGGGTACTTCTGGAGCCAGGACAGCCGGCACGTCTTGTACGTGCAGGACAAGGGTGGGAATGAGAACTTCCACATCTATGCCGTAGATCCCGCTTCGCGGCCAGAGCCCGAGACGGGCGTCCCCCCGGCGCGCGATCTCACTCCCTACGACAACGTCCAAGCCCGCATCTTCGCGGTGCCAGAGGCCACTCCCAACACGGTGATCATCGGCCTCAACGATCGGGATCCGGAGGTGCATGATGTCTACCGTCTGGATCTGCGGACCGGTGAACGAGCGCTGATCCTCGAGAACAAGGCCAACGTGGCTGGGTGGCAGACTGATCTCACCGGCGAAGTGAGGCTGGGTCTTCGGATCGGCTCCGACGGTGGCACCGAGATCCTGCGGGTAGATGGTGATTCTCTCGTGGAGGTCTTCAGCTGCAGCAACGAAGAGACGTGCGGTCCCATCCGGTTCCATAAGGATGGCCGGCGCGTCTACATGATCACCAACAAGGGGTCCGATGTTGATCTGACACGGCTAGTCCTGTTCGACCCGATGACCGCACGTGAAGAGTTCGTCGAGGCCGATCCCGAGAGCCAGGTCGACTTCGCGGGTGCGGAGTTTTCTGACGTCACCGAAGATCTGGTGGCGACTTACTATCTCGGCGATCGGCTGCGGATCTACCCGAAGAGTCCGGCGTTTGCCCGGGACCTGGAGCGGTTGCGGAAGGCTCTGCCAGCGGGGGAGATCTACTTCGGCTCGTCGACGGAAGACGAGAAGCTCCAGCTCGTCCGCGTCACTCGAGACGTGGATCCGGGGTCAACCTATCTGTACGATCGGACATCCGGGCAGGTGACGTTCCTCTATCGGTCCCGGCCCGATCTTCCAGTCGACCGGCTCGCGCCCATGCGGGCCATTCGGTATCGCGCGAGGGACGGGATGGACGTCCCCGCCTATCTCACCGTGCCGAAGGGCGTCGAGCCCGAGCGCCTGGCCGTCGTGATCCTCCCGCATGGCGGACCGTGGGCGCGCGATGCTTGGGGATACGATCCGTACACCCAGTTCTTGGCCAACCGTGGGTACGCCGTCCTCCAGCCCAACTTCCGCGGCTCTATCGGGTACGGCAAAGCGTTCCTCAACGCAGGGAACGAGGAATGGGGTACCGGCGCCATGCAACACGATATCAGCGATGGCGTACGGCATCTCATCGACAGGGGGATCGCCCATCCGCAACAGGTGGCCATCTTCGGCGGTTCCTACGGCGGGTACGCGACGCTGGCCGGACTCGCGTTCACACCGGATCTCTACGCGGCGGGCGTGTCCCTGGTCGGACCATCGAACATCATCACGCTGCTCAATTCCATCCCGCCGTACTGGGGTCCCATCAAGAAGATCTTTCACGTGCGGGTGGGCGATCCGGAGGATGCGGCGGACGCCCAGCGGTTGCGTGACCAGTCGCCGCTGTTCTCGGCAGACCGGATCACCGCACCGCTTCTCGTCGCGCAAGGCGCCAACGACCCGCGAGTGAACCGGCGGGAATCGGAGCAGATCGTCGTGGCGCTGCGGGATCTCGGGCGAGAGGTGGAGTATCTGCTGGCCCCGGACGAGGGGCACGGCTTTGCCGGGCGAGAGAATCGGCTCGCCTTCGCGGCCGCCATGGAGCGCTTCCTTGCGAAGCAACTCGGCGGGAGGCACCAGCGAGATCTCTCTGAAGAGATAGCCGAGCGACTCGCGGCGATCACCGTGGACGTGACGAGCGTGACGCTGGCTGAGCGGCCGGCGGTGAGCGAGGATGTCGAGACTGCGCCGCTTCCCGCCGCCGACGGCAGCGTGATTCGTCCGGGGACTGCACAGTATCGCAGTACCGTGCAGGCGATGGGTCAGGAAATCGATCTCGAGGTCACCCGCTCCATCGAGGTCGCGACGCTGAACGGGAATCCCATCTGGCGGGTAACCGACGACGTCAACTCACCCATGGGAGTCGGCGTCGACACCTTCGAGCTCGATCAGTCATCGCTCAAGCCCCTCCGCCGGAGCGCCGGCGGGACCGGCGCGTTGACGCTCACCTTCACGGATTCGAGCGTGACCGGTGAGATCCGGGTACGCGGTCAGAGCATGCCCATCCAGGCCACCCTGCCCGCTCCCGTCTACGGCAACGAGGCAGCCCTGGCCGTGGTCATCGCCGGGTTGCCCCTGGCCGACGCGTACGAGACCACCCTCCGAGTCTTCGACCTACAGACGCAGAAACCCCGTCCCATGTTGGTCACGGTCGGTGGCACCGAGACGACGACGACGGCCGCGGGGACCTTCGACACGTTCATGGTCGAGATCCTTCCTCTGGATGACAACGAGGCCGGCACGGCAACGATGAACGTGATGCGAGACGCGCCGCACTTGATGGTACGGAGCACAGCAAAGTTGGGGGCGGCGATGGGTGGAGGAACCGCGACGACGGAGCTCGTGGGTCTCAGCACGGCTGCGAGCAGCTCACGCTGAGCTCCACTCCGCACCGGACGAAAGAACCGCCCGGCCAGCGGTTTGTTCTTGGGGCGCGAGTCATCAGGCATCACCGGGCATCGCGCAGGACCGGTGCGCCGGCTTGCGCCGGAAGGGACCGGAGAAACTAAAAGGTTCTGGAGATCAGACGGAGCCAGGTGATGAGCCAAACGGCAGGTGCCGCGAACGAGAGCAGCACCGCGAGAAGAGCGAACAACCGCCGGATCAGGTCACCAACAGAAACCATACGGCTCCGATGACCCCCACGAGCGTGGCGATACCGATGACCGTGGCCAGGATGAAGCCAACGTCCGTGATGCGGTTGAGCATGTTCAACAATCGCAAGCGAGACCTCCAACGAGGATCGGCTGAGATGGACCGATGCCGTTACTCGTAGCTGCACGCCACGTGCCACCGCTGGGTACCGGCTCCACGTGGAGACACTGCCGTGATGATGTCATGAGCAGTCCGCGCTTCGTGCGCCGCCGCGGGCGAGGCTGGCCCAGCTACTGGCGGGCTTGCTAGGACGATCGCGTCGGCTCGGCTCAGATTTGAGATCCGGAGGATCACTCATGGGTGCCACGGCGATCTTGACGGGCGTGCTGTTGCTCGGGGCGGGCGCGACCCCCTCGCATTCGGCCTCGTCCGTCAGTGCGATCCGCTAC
>JBDHDH010000138.1:0-9109 GCA_039591615.1 Gemmatimonadota bacterium
CATCTCGCCTCGTTCCCCCCGAAGGAACGCTGGGACGACTGGGTGGAGCTCGACTCGCGAGCCTGGCCCGAGCGCCGGGAGCGCCACTTCATGCTGGTTCCCACAACCTGCTTCAATTGCGAGTCAGCCTGTGGCCTTCTGGCCTATGTCGACAGGGACACGCAACAGGTCCGGAAATTCGAGGGGAATCCCGAGCACCCCGGATCGCGGGGGCGAAACTGCGCCAAGGGACCGGCAACACTCAATCAGGTCGCCGACCCCGACCGGATCCTCTACCCGCTGAAACGGGCCGGCGCCCGGGGCGAGGGGAAGTGGGTGCCGGTGAGCTGGGACGAAGCTCTCGACGAACTCGCCGGCCGCATTCGCAACGCCATCCACGAGGGGCGGCACAACGAAGTCATGTACCACGTCGGTCGTCCTGGCGAAGACGGGTTCACCGAGCGGATTCTCGCTGCGTGGGGCGTCGACGGGCACAACTCCCATACCAACGTCTGCTCCTCCGGTGCGCGGGCCGGCTACCAGTACTGGATGGGGTCCGACCGACCGAGTCCCGATCATGCCAACGCGAAGGTGATCCTCCTGGTGTCCGCACACCTGGAAACGGGACACTACTTCAACCCTCACGCGCAACGCGTCATGGAGGCCAAGAAGAAGGGAGCCAAGCTCGTCGTTTTCGATACACGCCTCTCGAACACGGCCACCCACGCCGATCACTGGGTGGCCTCGTACCCGGGATCGGAACCGGCGATCCTCCTCGCCATCGCCAACCATCTGATCCAGCACGACCGGTACAACAAGGAATTCGTTCGTCGATGGTGGAACTGGCAGGAGTTCATGGACCAGGAGCGTCCGGAGGTCGATCCCACCTTCGACAACTTCGACCGGGCCCTCAAGGACCTCTACCGGTCCTACACCTTCGAGTTCGCCGCCGAGGAGTCAGGCGTCGACGCACCCATCGTCGAGGCGATTGCCGAGATCGTCGCCACGGCGGGAACACGATTGTCCACTCACAATTGGCGAAGCGCCGCTGCGGGCAATGAAGGCGGCTGGCAGGTTTCTCGCACGCTCTTCTTCCTCAACGCCCTCCTCGGAGCGGTAGCCACTCCGGGTTCCACCTATCCCAATGCCTGGAACAAGTACGTTCCCAAACCCATCCACACGCCGCCACACCCGCCGCGATGGAATGAGCTCACCTGGCCCATCGAGTACCCGCTGGCCATGAACGAGTTGTCCTTCCTCCTCCCGCACTTCCTCAAGGACGGGCGCGGGCGGATAGACGTCTATTTCACCCGAGTGTACAACCCGGTCTGGACGAACCCGGACGGGTTCTCCTGGATCGAGGTGCTGGCCGACGAACAGCTAGTGGGACTGCACGTCGCGCTCACGCCAACGTGGAACGAGACCGCGTACTTCGCTGACTACGTGCTCCCCATGGGACATACCTCCGAGCGACATGACGTACACTCCTATGAAACTCACGACGCCCAGTGGATCGGCTTCCGTCAGCCGGTTCTGCGAGCGGCGCGCGCGCGGATGGGCCAGCCAGTTGTCGACACGCGGGAGGTGAATCCAGGAGAAGTGTGGGAAGAAAACGAATTCTGGATCGATCTCAGCTGGCGCATCGATTCCGATGGGAGCTTAGGCATTCGGCAGCATGTGGAGTCGAAAGAGCACCCCGGCCAGAAGCTGAGTGTCGACGAATACTATGCCTACACGTTCGAGCAATCGGTGCCGGGGCTGCCCCAGCGGGCTGCTGCGCAAGGTCTCACACCTCTGGAATACATGCGACGGTACGGGGCGTTCGAGGTGCAGCGGAGCATCGGACCCGTCTACGCGCAAGAGGTGCCGCGGGACGATCTTCAGGACCTCGGGGAAGACCGCTTTGGTCGGGTGTACGCCCGAGCGCCCATGGCGCCTTCCCTCAACGTGGTACCGCAGCCCACCCCGGAGCCGGATTCCGAGGGCAGACGACCCGTCGGCGTCCGAGTGGATGGGAAGATCCTCCGCGGTTTCCCCACGCCCAGCGGGCGGCTCGAATTCTACTCGCGAACGCTGGCCACGTGGGGATGGCGCGAGAGCGCCGTTCCAGTCTACCTCAAGAGCCACGTCCATCCCGAGAATCTCCAGCAGGGGCAAATCCCCCTGATCTCGACCTTCCGGCTCCCCGTGCACGTCCATACGCGCAGCGCGAACGCAAAGTGGCTCGACGAGATTGCGCACACGAATCCACTCTGGATCCACCCCACCCACGCCTCCCGCGCGGGCGTCCGCACCGGTGACTTGGTGCGGGTCGAGACCGAAATCGGCTACTTCGTCGTGAAGGCCTGGGTGACCGAAGGCATTCGACCGGGGGTGGTGGCGTGCAGCCATCACATGGGCCGCTGGAAGATCACAGAGACGGGCCAGCGCCAGCTCATGACGACCGCCGCCCTGAGCCATCACGGGTCCGCATGGGAGCTCAGGCGGAGCAAGGGAGTGCAACCGTTCCCTTCCGGTGATCCCGATACGAGCCGGATCTGGTGGACCGATGCCGGCGTGCACCAGAACATGACTTTCGCCGTGCACCCAGACCCCGTCTCGGGCCAACACTGCTGGCACCAAGCGGTGCGGGTTCGCAAGGCCGAGCCGGGCGACGCCTACGGCGAGATCGCCGTCGACACCGAGCGGGCTCGCGAGGTGTATCGCGAGTGGCTCGCCAAGACACGTCCCGCGGACGCGCACTCCCCCGACGGCACCCGGAGACCCTTCTGGCTCCTCCGGCCACTCAAGCCACCCAAGGAGCACTTCCGGCTCCCGCAGACGAGAGGATGAAGCGCCAGCTAGCATGGAGCTCTTCCGTGCCCTCGCGGTGCTCGCCGAGCCGCCGCGCCCGGAGACAGCACGATTCGCGCACTTACTGGAGCTTGGGAGGGCGCCGGACTCCACGGAGTATGCGCAGCTCTTTGTCTTCGAGCTCTATCCGTATGCGTCGGTCTATCTTGGCGCGGACGGGATGGTTGGCGGCGAAGCACGAGACCGCATCGCCGGATTCTGGCGCGCCCTGGGCCAGGTTCCGCCTTACGAGCCGGACCACCTCTCGGTGCTCCTCTCCTATTATGCCCAGCTGTCAGAATGGGAGACGCTCGAGCCAAGCGGAAGGCGCCGCGCGGCCACGCATCGCGCCCGGGCCGCATTTCTCTGGGAGCACCTGCTCAGTTGGCTACCGATCTATCTGGCGAAAACCGCGGAAACTGCCCCGCCGTTCTACCGTCGATGGGGTACGCTCCTTCAGGACGCCCTGACGGCCGAGGCCCGGACGGTCGGCCCACCTCAATCGCTTCCGCTTCACTTGCGGGAAGCACGTCCCCTCTCCGATTTGTCGGGGGCACACCCGAACGATCTCTTCCGTGCCGTTCTTGCCCCGGCTCGGAGCGGCATCATCGTGACGAGAGCAGACCTCGGGAGGGCAGGCCGTGAGCTGGGAATCGGCTTGCGAGCTGGGGAACGGCTCTTCGCCCTCGAGGGCATGTTCGGGCAGGCACCACTCCACCTGTTGCGTTGGCTCAAGGCCGAAGCCGAGAATTGGGGCGACCGGCACGAGGCGATGCATCCGATCACGGGGATCGTCGCCGAGCACTGGGCCGACCGCGCCCGGACACTGGCGCGAGGCGTAGCGACGTTGTTGCCGTTGGAGGGCACTTTCGTCGGGCGCCCCGACTGAGCGGACGATGCACCAGCGGCAGCACACGCCGGGGTGCCAGCCTGTCAGACTCGCGCGTCCACCCACGCCGCTCGGCAGGCTCGTTTCGCCGCACATCTGCCCTTCGCTCCCGCGGTCCACCCTTCCGCTTTTCCGTCCGTCTTCACAGTTCGTTCATAGACCCGGACCCATGTTTGCGGCGGACAGTGTGAAGGAGCCCTCAGGCGGAAACCGGAGACGCCATGTGGCTCAAGCGTCCAACGGTCCTACTTGAACGATTTGCGCGGCACCCGAATCTGAACTGATTCCTCCGGGGCAACGATACTCAGGCGACCAACTGACGGACGGAAGGAGGCCGCAATGCCCGTTGCGAAGCTGAAGGAGTTCCTGGACCAGAACGAGATCAAGTACGTATCGATTCGCCATTCGCCCGCCTTTACGGCCCAGGAGATCGCCGCCTCGGCGCACGTCTCTGGCCGGGACCTTGCCAAGACGGTAATGGTCAAGGTGGACGGGACCATGGCAATGGCGGTCCTCCCGGCCTCCTTCCACATCGACTTCGACCTGCTGAAGGAAGTCCTTGGAGTCAAGAGGGTCGAGCTCGCCACGGAGACGGATTTCCAGAATCTGTTCCCCGAATGCGAGGTGGGCGCCATGCCCCCCTTCGGCAACCTCTACGGGATGGAGACTTATGTGGCCGAGAGTCTCACTGAGGAGAAGGAGATCGCCTTCAACGCCGGGACGCACACGGAGCTGATCAAGCTCCGGTACCGAGATTTTGCGAGCCTGGTCAAACCCAAGGTCGTCAAGTTCTCGATCCAGAACGTCGCTTGACCTGCAGCGGGAGTCGGTTTCCAGACTGAGCGGCGGGGCCGGAGCCTCGCCGCTTCTCGTTCTGGGGGATGGACCATACGCCACTTACCACCCAACGGCGTTCCAGCGGCGCCCGCTGAATCGTGGTCGTCGCGCAACAGTCCCACCGTCCGCGGTACGTTCGGAGCCACCAGTTCCTCGGCATGCCATTTGCCCAGAGTTGGTGCAGTACTCGCCCCCTCCCCTGGGGAGCCCAGGTGGCGAGGCCAGTTCACGGACGGGAGAAGGGCATGTGCGCTGACTCAGGCGTAACGCGGGCGTGGTCCGGCCGACCACACGGCCGCAAGTTCGAGGCGGGGGAAATCCGACAACTCGGGGTGAGGTTCACCGCCCAGGTATCTGACTCCTTTGCGGAGATTCTGGGGCTCGAGGCCATCCAGTTCCTAGCGGAGCTGCATCGCCGGTTCGATCCTCGCCGCCTGGAGCTGCTCCAGCAGCGCAGGGCGGTCCAGCAACGACTCGACGCCGGTGTCGTCCCTGACTTCCTCGAGGAGACCCGCGAGATCCGAGAATCGGACTGGACGGTGGCAGAGATCCCTGCCGAGATCGAGGACCGTCGGGTAGAGATCACTGGCCCGGTCGATCGCAAGATGACCATCAACGCCCTGAACTCCGGGGCGAGCGTCTACATGGCTGACTTTGAGGACTCCAACTGCCCCACCTGGGACAACACCGTTCAGGGACAGGTGAACCTGCGAGACGCCGTCCGCGGAACCATCACCTATACAAATCCCGATGGGAAGCACTACGCCCTCGACGAGAAGACCGCGGTCCTGTTCGTGCGGCCCCGAGGCTGGCACCTCGATGAACGGCACCTCCTGGTGGATGGCACGCCCATCTCAGGATCGCTGTTCGACTTCGGGCTCTTCTTCTTTCACAATGCGGCAGCCCAGATGGACCGTGCCACGCGGCCGTACTTCTACCTCCCGAAGCTGGAGAGCCACCTCGAGGCCCGGCTGTGGCACGACGTCTTCAACTTTGCCCAGGATTACCTGGACATACCCCGGGGAACGATTCGCGCGACGGTGTTGATCGAGAACGTCCTCGCCGCCTTCCAGATGGATGAGATCCTGTGGGAACTCCAGGACCACTCCGCCGGGCTCAACTGCGGCAGATGGGATTACATCTTCAGCTTTATCAAGAAGTTCCGAACCGAGCCGTCCTTCGTCCTCCCCGACCGCGCCCAGGTCACAATGGATCGCCACTTCCTGAACTCCTACGTGGAACTCCTGATCCGCACCTGTCACCGGCGGGGCATTCACGCTATGGGCGGCATGGCAGCCCAGATACCCGTGAAGGACGATCCCGTGGTGAACCGTCGCGGAATCGAAAAGGTGCGACAGGACAAGCTCAGGGAGGTCACGGCCGGCCACGACGGCACATGGGTGGCGCACCCTGGGCTCGTAGGGGTGGCGAAGGAGGTCTTCGACCTCTACATGCCGACGCCGAACCAGATCGAGCGCAAGCGTAAGGATGTGTTCGTGACCGCCGCCGATCTACTTCGCGTGCCCGGTGGCACGATCACGGAGGCGGGCCTTCGCCACAACATCGACGTCGGGATCCAGTACCTGGAGGCCTGGCTGCGAGGTACGGGGTGTGTGCCCATCTACAACCTCATGGAGGACGCAGCGACGGCAGAGATCTCGCGGT
The DNA here is from genome assembly GCA_039591615.1 of Gemmatimonadota bacterium. Classification (GTDB taxonomy): domain Bacteria; phylum Gemmatimonadota; class Gemmatimonadetes; order Gemmatimonadales; family GWC2-71-9; genus JBDHDH01. Next base: position 6,203 of record JBDHDH010000138.1, read on the forward strand.
CGCAGGTGTGGCAATGGGTGAAGCACGGCGCGACGCTGACAGACGGCCGGGTCGTAACGCCAAGCCTCGTGAAGGACACGATCACCGAAGAGCTGCAAAAGCTGAGTCACAACGACCATCGGCGTGCCCAAGAGACGAACAAGCTCCAGCTCGCCGCGAGGCTCTTCCACGCAATGATGACGAGCCCCGACTTCACCGAGTGGCTCACCGCCATCGCCTACGAGCACATCGACTGAACTGCGAGAGCTTCATGACCGAGGTCAACTTGATCCGCGCAATCGAGCACCGCTGGCAACAGGACCCCCGGTGGCGAGGGATCCGACGCCCCTATTCTGCGGCGGATGTGTGCCGATTAGCGGGAACCATCCGGATCGAGCATAGCCTCGCGCGACGGGGAGCGGCGCGGCTTTGGGAGCTGCTCCACTCCGAGCCCCACATCGCGGCCCTCAGCGCCGTCACCGGCGGCCAGACCGTGCAACAGGTCCGAGCGGGCCTCAAAGCCATCTACTTGAGCGGGTGGCAGGTGGCGGGAGACATGAACGGTGCGGGGGAAGTCTACCCCGATCAGAGCCTCTATCCCGCCGACAGTGTCCCAAACCTCGTGGCACGTCTGAATAACGCCTTGCTGCGGGCCGACCAGATCCACCACATGGCCGATGACCATCGCGTCGACTGGCTCGTGCCCGTCATCGCCGATGCCGAGGCCGGGTTCGGAGGAGTGCTGAACGCGTACGAGCTCATGAAGCACATGATCCAAGCAGGCGCCGCGGGCGTGCACTTCGAGGACCAACTAGCCTCCCTCAAGAAGTGCGGCCACCTCGGCGGTAAAGTCTTGGTACCCACGCGGGAATTCATCGCCAAACTCGTCGCGGCACGTCTCGCCGCGGACGTGTGTGGTGTGGACACGATCCTGATCGCACGGACAGACGCGCTCAGCGCAACGATCTTGGCCAACGACGTCGATCCGTACGACCAGCCGTTCGTCACGGGCGAGCGGACCTCCGAAGGCTTCGTGCGTGTCCGCGACGGGATCGAGGCCGCTATCGCGAGAGGTCTCGCCTACGCTCCATACGCCGACTTGCTGTGGTTCGAGACGTCAACACCGGATATCGCCGAAGCCGAACAGTTCGCCGAAGCCATCCATTCGACGTACCCCGGGAAGCTGCTAGCCTACAACTGCTCCCCGTCATTCAATTGGAAGATGCACCTGAGCGACACGGAGATCGCGGGATTCCAGAAGCGTCTGGGAGGGTTGGGGTACAAGTTCCAGTTCGTGACCCTCTCAGCGTTCCACTCCATGAACCACGCGATGTTCACACTCGCCACAGACTACGAGCGACGTGGCATGGCTGCGTACGCCGATCTCCAGGAGCAGGAATTCGCCTCGGAGCCGATGGGGTACGAGGCTATCAAACATCAGCAGTTCGTGGGAGCCCGCTATTTCGACGCCATTACCAATGTGGTGACTGGTGGGACCTCCTCCACACTGGCCATGGAAGGGTCAACCGAAGAAGAGCAGTTCAAGATGCGCCAGGCGAGCTGAAGGGACGTCCCCCGCAATACGCCGCCTCGGGCCCGAGCGGTTCGCTTTGGGATCTGGAAACCCACGCATCCGGCCCTATTAGATCACGCTAATCCGTTAGATTCCCAGCACCACTACACCCCCAGTCACGACCGACTCGAATGAGTGATCCGATTGCCCACGAGCCCGTCCTCATCGTGGGTGCTGGCCCCGTCGGCCTGGCATGCGCAATCTCCGCCATGCGTAGCGGTGTCGATCCGCTGGTCATCGATGCCGGCGCCGTGTGCAACTCCATCGTCCGCTACCCCATCGGAATGGTGTTCTTCACGACACCCGACCGCCTCGAGATCGGCGGTCATCCCGTGGTGTGTGCGGCACAAAAACCGACGCGAGAGGAGGCGCTCAAGTATTATCGCGGCGTCGTCCGCACCGAGGGGATCCGCGTGAGGACGTACACGCGCCTGGTCGATGCCGACGCTCACTTCGATGGCATTCGCTGCGAGGTGGATACCAGCCTGGGCCGGCTGCCGATGCTCTGCGACCGCCTCGTGCTCGCCACGGGCTACTTCGACCATCCGAACCTGCTCGAGGTTCCCGGTGAAGATCTGCCGCACGTGAGCCATTACTTCCGGGAGGCCCACCAGGATTACGCGCTCGATGTCGCGGTCATCGGTGGGAAGAACTCGGCGGTAGAGGCGGCCCTGCAGCTGTTCCGAGCGGGCGCGAGGGTGACCCTCGTCTGCCGCGGGACGGCGTTCTCGAGGAGCGTGAAGTATTGGATCAAGCCTGATATCGAGAATCGCATCAAGGCCGGAGAGATTGCCGCCCGTTTCGGTGCGCAGGTCGTCTCGATCCATCCGGAGCATGTGAGAATTCGCCTGGCCGATGGAGCCGAAGAGGATATCCGCGCTGACCGTGTCTATGCCCTCACCGGGTTTCGGCCAGATTTCCCACTGTTCGAGCGTATCGGAATCGAGTTGGATAACGAAGGCCGGCCAACTCTGAATCCCGATACGCTGGAAACCAACCTTTCGAGAGTCCATATGGCCGGTAGCATCACCCGCGGGCGAGCCGTCTCGGACGTTTTCATCGAAAACGGGCGTTTCGATGGGGAGAAGATCTTCGGCGATGCCGAAGCCCGGGCCAAGGCCAAACGGATGTATGGCGAGGTGAACCGGTACTACGGGGAGTGAGGCCTAAGGCTGACGGTCGAAGAAGGGGAATGGCGTTGAGAACGAGGAGGGGCGCAGCATGCGCCCCTCCTCGTTCTCACCCTCTTCGTGCTCTCTCGGTTCTCTAGGGCCAAATCCCCCGCTCCAACGTCACATGCACCACTCGCTGGATGGCGAGGATGAAGGCCGCGGTTCGCAGATCCACCGGCGTCA
>JBDHDH010000139.1:0-9101 GCA_039591615.1 Gemmatimonadota bacterium
CCCTCGCTCCGGCGATCTTCACGGGGTCAATCTCGAAGATATCATCCGACAACACGACCAGATCGGCGTACTTCCCGGGCTCGATGGCGCCGACCTGCTCCTCCAGATGGCTGGCATACGCGTTGGCGGCCGTGTACGCGGTGACGGCCTCCACAACAGAGACCTTCTGCTCCGGTACCCAGCCCCGCGGGTTGGCACCGTCGATGGTCCGGCGGGTGACTGCGGCGTAAATGCCGAGGAGAGGGTCGAGGGGCGCCACGGTCCAGTCACTCCCAAACGTCAATCGCGCTCCGGCATCGAGTAGGTCTCGGAAGGCATAGGTGGTCTTGATGCGCTCGGGGCCGATGCGTTTCTCGGCCCAACGGCCATCGTCGATGGCGTGGTAGGGCTGCATCGAGGCGATCACCTCATCGTGCGCGATGCGCTCGATGGTCGTGGCGTTCAGGTGCTGCGCGTGCTCGATGCGGAACCGACGATCTCTCGGTCCGTTGGCGGCCACCGCGCCCATAAACGCATCCAGGAGCCAGTCATTGGCCCGATCGCCGATGGCGTGGACGATCACGTGAAGGCCAGCTGAATCAGCCGACTGGATCGCCTGCCGCAACGCGCTGGTGTCCGTCACCGTGAGACCCGACGTCTCCGGCGCGTCGTCGTACGGTCGATAGAACCATGCCGTAGTCGAGCCCAGCGAGCCATCGACGTACGCCTTCACACCTCCCCAAAACAGACGATGATCCCCTCGGCCCTTGGATTCCACGAACGTGGCGAGCCGCGGCCACGTCGCCAAAGGCACGACGGCGTAGACGCGGAGGGGAAGCGTGCCCCGGCTCGCCGCCCGCCGGTACGTGTCCAACCCGTCCCACGAACCCATATCGGTGATCAGTGTGACACCGCGCGCGAGCGCGTGCTCCGCTGCCGTCTGCAGCGCTCGGTCTAACTGCGCCTCTGTCGGAGACGGGATCGCGCGATTTACCAACTCCATCGCGGCGTCCTTGAGGATTCCCGTGGGCCGGCCGTTCGCGTCGCGAACGATCGTCCCGCCAGGCGGATCGGGAGTGTCCAGCGTCACCCCGGCCATTTCGAGGGCGCGCGTGTTCGCGAGACCCATGTGGCCGTCCAGCCGCGAGACGAAGACCGGCGTGTCGGGGGTGAGGGAATCGATCCAGTCGCGCATGGGTAGCTCACCACCCCACAGCTCATGATCCCAGGTTCCACCGGTCACCCACTCTCTCGGATGCATCGCCGCAAACTCTCCGATGCGACGCGAGTACTCCGCTGGGGTGGCCGCATCGCGGAGCTGCACGCTGGCCAGTTCGAAGCCGCCATCGATGAAATGGGTGTGGTTATCCAGGAACCCGGGTACCACGCGGCGACCCCGCAGGTCGATGCGCCGAGTGCGTGGGCCGGCATACGCCAAGATTTCAGCGTCTGCTCCCACAGCCACGATGTGCCCACCGTCGATGGCGATGGCGGTAGGCGAATCCGGACCCGAGATGGCCGAGCCCGGGCCCGTCCAGACGAGCCCCCCTACCAGAACCAGATCGGCTGGTTCAGTTGGCGCTGTGTCCCGACCATTCACCAAGACGAGAGAAACCGCGCCGACGACGCATGCGAACAAGTAGCGTGAATGCACGACCGAGCTCCTGCTGAGGCTTGCTTGCGAGGCTGAGATACGGTCACGCCGGCCGAATGCTCAGGCGCCAGGCGGCCGGCTCTCGTAGTACACGATGCCGCCGCCCACCGTGCCCACCAGCACATCGACATCCCCGTCCGCGTCCATGTCCGCAAAAGCGGGCGCTGCGAGTCCTGGAGCACCGACGGTCAGCGTGTCCGGAGCCGCGAACAGGGGCGAGGCCGCCGACCCGTCGTTGCGGAACAGGATCATCCTTCCGGACTCCGCACCCACCACGAGGTCCTGGTCGCCGTCCGCATCCAGGTCGACGAAGCTAGGAAAGCTGCGCCGCCCCACATCGATCCCCTCGAACTCGTCGGAAACCAGGATGAAGTCCGGGATCCGCGGCGTTCCCGCATTGCGATAGAAGTTGATCGTACCCGACGCTTCGCCCACGAAGAGGTCGAGGTCCCCGTCCCCGTCAATGTCGACCAGCGCGGGCGTGCTGTTGCTCCCTCTGGTGAGCGTCACCAGCGCAGAGTCCGCGGGCACGAAGTCGGGCCGCGTCCGCGACCCCGCATTCCGGTATAGCGCGACGTCGGCTCTCCACGAGCCCAACACGAGATCCAGATCGCCATCGTCGTCCAGGTCCCCGAACACTGGAGCGAAATGGTACTGCCCGGTGAGATCGAGTGGACCGCTCAACTGCAGGACGGCCCGGTTCGAGGTTCCCACGTTTTCGAAGCGATAGATGCGTGAGGTCCGGAGATCCTCCGGGTCGAGCTTGTTGGCGAGCAGGAGATCGAGATCACCGTCGCCATCCAAATCCGCGAGCGACGGGATGCCCTCACTCCCGACGTCGATGCTCGTCAAGAATCGGCGGCTCCGCTCCACGAACGTGCCTCCGGCCTCCTGAGCCAGATAGTAGAAGTTTTCGACCGTCGTACGATTGAGGTTGAACGCACCGCCGAGCACGCCGACGAAGAGATCGAGATCGCCGTCACCGTCGAGGTCACCGAAGGCTGGTGCGTTGTAGCCGCTGGTCTCGATCGGATTCGAGTGCGGGAACGGAATGGGTTCGCCCTGCAGCACCGGCGTACTGCACGTGCCGGTGTTCTCGATATGGAGCAACGTCGGGTCGAAGAAGTCACCCCAGAAGAAGTCCTGGTCGCCATCCTGGTCGACATCCGCAAACGTCATGGTGTTGGCGCCGTGGCGACTCCCGATCTGCGAAATGATCTCGATCTCCTGGAACCGGTCCGTGACGAATCGAAAACGCGGGATCCCGTCAGCCGTGAGAGCCACCCCGGCATAATGGGTCACCGTACCGACCAGTCGACCGATGAAGAGATCGAGCCGGCCATCGCAATCGATGTCCGTGAGGTTGGGGATGTTCTGGCGATCCGAGAAGAGGGGCTCGCCGGTCACGTCTTTCAAGGTATCGGCGGCCAGCGTGAAGCGTGCCTCCTGGGGCGTTCCGTCATTCCGATAATACCGTATGTAGCTGAACGGTTCTTCGGCCAGGAGATCGAAATCGCCGTCGCCGTCGACATCGGCGAAGCGATACCACTCACCGACCTCGAGATCTTCATAGGAGTCGGTCCGCCAGCCAAACACTCCCGATCCCGCGCCTTCGTGTTCGAAGAACATGACACGACCTGACACCTCCTGGACGAACAGGTCGAGATCATCGTCGGCGTCGATATCCACCAACTGTGGTCGAGGGACGTTGAGTCCGCCCACGAACGGATGAGCGTACGGCACACCCGCTCCATCGCGGACTTCGAACGGAACGATGCGACGAATGAAGGTCGATTGGAAAGCAGTCGACGGCGGTGGCGCCGACGGAATGGTCCCGCCAGCACAACTCGCCAGCAATCCGATGGCGCCGAGGAGGCGTGCAGGGTGCGTACGACGGCGGAGTCGAGGGAGCGGGTTCACCGCCGTGAGACTCTTGGAGCCCAGTCCGCTCATTGACCGGGAACGATGGCGATGCCTGAGGGCCCGCGCCCCACGTCGATGATTGTCTCGATAGTACGTGTATTCGTGTCGATCACCACCACGTTTCCGATCGGTGCGTCACCCGCCTGCGAAGCTCGCTGGGGCCTGTACTCACCCTTCAGATTGCGGTTTGACACGTAGACGTACCGCCCATCGGGGGACACCGCGATTCCGTGCGGCTCGGCGAGCCCATCACCCTCCACAATGGCGGCAACCTCCCATCCGTCCACATCCACCACGGTGACCGTGTTAGCCCCCTGGTTCCCGAAGTACACAAATCGCTGGTCGGGCGTGAACGCCAGATGCCACGGCCGGGCGGGCACATCGAGCGTGCCGAGGAGTCTCATGGTCGGCGCCGCGCTGGCATCGAACAGCAGCAGTGTTCCTGTAAGCTCTCCGCTGACGACCAGCCACGAACCATCACGGGAGATGGTCCCATGGGCCAGCACGTGGTGGCGACCCTCGACCGCCGTGAAGGTGACCTCCTGATCCTCCACGCCGACGGTCATGATCTGGTTCTCCCCGAGACTCGCCGTATGGACGAACGCCCCGGCAGAATCCACCACCAGCATATGCGGCCGTGGGAACACGACCTCCAGCTCCTCGATGCTCATGTCTGACCGCCGGATGAGACCGACACGCGACGGAGGGCTCACAGCGCTCATGGAGCGACCGACGAACAGCAAATCCTCTGTGGGGTGGATCCCCAGCATGCCGGGCGTCTCGAAATCGACCTGCCCGACCAACTCCCCTTGGCCAGTGAACTTCAGGACCTTGCTGGCGCCGATCAGGGACAGGTACCAGAAGGACCCATCGGCCTCGGCGGCGATGTGATGCGGCTTCGCGTTGGCCGCGAAGCCGAATGTCTGCAGATCGATGGTTCGCACGACCTCCCGGGTGCCCATGTCGATCACCGAAATGCTCGCCTCCTCCTGGTTGCAGACGTACAACATGGGCCGCGTCTGTGCCTGAAGGTCCGCTCCCATGCCGGGGCGTGCCCCGCAAGCCGACACCATCCCAATCGCGACACTGAGCAGACAGATGCATCGTTTCATCGTTGGCTTACCTCGGTGTATCACGCATGACCATGGGAGAAAAGGTTCGAGACGACCTCTGTGGGAGCGCAGCACAGGCCGCTGAGCGACGACCTGGCCGTTTCGACAAGGAAAGCCGGTGAAAGATACACCGAAGCCCCTGAGATCGGTCCTGGACAGAAGGTAGGTGTCTCGAGGGATCGTCGCGCCACACCCATACGGTGATTCCGCGAGGCGAGCCACCATCACGTGAGATCGTTGGATCCGATTCAGGGCGATTCTGCTACCACTTCGGACGGGTCGTCACTACATTAGGAGCCGATGAGTCTTCGACCGATTTACGGGCACGACGGATTGCGGAACCGGCTGGGCGGCACTCTTGCCTCCGGCCGGTTCCCGCAGGTCACGCTGTTTATGGGCCCCAGGGGCGTTGGCAAGCAACGTCTGGCCCTCTGGGTCGCCCGGGCGCTGCTTTGCACCGGCGATCCCGGAGGCCCGTGTGACGAGTGCGAAGGATGCCGGAGGGTCACCACACTCTCCCATCCCGATTTGCATTGGTTCGTGCCCATCGTGCGGCCCAAGGCCGCCGATCGGGCCAAGCAGGTCGACGAAGCACGGGAGCTCCTGGGAGAGATCATGGTGGCTCGTCGCGACCAGCCGCTGTGGGGACCGCCCGAGCGCATGGCAAGCCACGCGCTGGCGTCGGTACGGATTCTCCGGCAGGTGGTCTCGATGACGCCGTTTCTCGGACCGCGAAAGGTCGTGATCCTGGGTGATGCGGATCGGTTGATCGTACAGGAGGCAAGTCAGGAAGCCGCGAACGCCCTCCTCAAGGTCCTGGAAGAACCTCCGGCCGATACGAGCATCATGCTCACGACCGCAGACCAGGAAGCGCTCCTTCCCACTATCAGGTCTCGGGCGGTGCCGCTGCGCGTCGGCCGGGTGTCTGATTCCGCCGTTCGCCGGTTTCTGGAAGAAGAAGTTAGGCCCAAACAGGATCCGCAGACCATAGATCGCCGCGTCGTCCTCGCGGAGGGTTCCATCGGACGGGCCCTCTCGGACGCGGATCGGGACACCACGGATCAGACAGCGAGAGACCTGATCGCGGCAGTCAGCAAAGGACCTCCCACCTGGAGCCCGTTGGCCCTGGAACAGGCGCCCTGGTCAGCTCGGGGGGAATTCACTGGGCTGCTGAACGCCCTCCTCGTCGAGCTCAGAGGACGCGTGCTGACGGCGTCCGAGCAGAACGGGACCGAGCTGCCGCGGCTGATCCAAGCGGTACGCCTAGTCGCGGACAAACGCGCCGAGGCCCAGGGAAACGCCAACCCGCAGCTGGCGCTCGCCGTACTGGCGGCCGATCTGGAACGGCTGCTGTGAGATTATCACACCTGGACGAGGGTGGACATCCTCGCATGGTGGACGTCGCAGGCAAGGACGAGACGGTCAGAACGGCGCGTGCCGAGGGCTGGATCCGGCTCCCGGCTGCAGCCTTCGAGTTGGTGGAACGAAACTCTGGACCCAAGGGAGACGTTTTGACTACGGCGGAGCTGGCCGGGGCCATGGGGGCCAAGCGGACGGGGGATCTGATCCCGCTCTGCCACCCCATTGGCCTGGATCATGCCAAGGTGGTCGCCGCCCTGGACCCAAAATTGCCAGGAGTCAGGGTGGAGGGCACGGCCAAGGTGGTGGGGCGGACAGGGGTGGAGATGGAGGCGCTGACGGCCGTCACCGTGGCGCTGCTGACGGTGTACGACATGGTGAAGTCGGCCGGACACGGACCCGAGATTGGAGGGATCCGCCTGCTGGAGAAGACGGGTGGACGCTCCGGAGACTGGAAGCGAAACGACAGTGAAACGACATAGAGGACAAATGGACATAGGAACGCAGCTGGAACGGTCGCCCCTCGTGAGCGGTTGGCGTCGGCTCTCAGTCACGCAACGGCTGATGGTGCGCGGTTTTGCCGTGCTGGTCGCCGTGGTATTCGTAGCGGGCGCCGTCGGCGGCTGGTCCAAGCGGGCCATCGCCGCGGACCAATGGACCGGCTCCGCGGGATCCTCCGGGGTGTGGTCCCAGTGGCGCTATTTGCGAGAGGCCTTGGATTCGGCCAGTGGCGAGCTGGAATTGGCTCGGATTCGCCTCGAGCGGGCCGAAGCCGTGGTGACGTATTCGGGCCGCTATCAGATTCCGGCCGATCTCGCCGGCACGATCTACGACGAGGCAGTCGCCGCCGGACTCGACCCGGAGCTCGGTTTCCGCCTCGTGCGTACGGAGAGTCGATTCGATCCCAGGGCAACGAGTCCTGTAGGTGCGGTCGGTCTCGCCCAGGTTCGACTCGGCACCGCACGTTGGTACTTCCCGGAGGTTTCCCTCGAAGAGCTCTACGAGCCCACGACGAACCTGAACATCGGATTCCGCTACCTGCGTCACCTCATGGATCGCTATGGCGATCTGCAGCTCGCGCTCCTCGCCTACAACCGGGGCCCGAAGCGAGTCGCGGACCTCATGAGCGAGGGCATGGACCCACGAAACGGGTATGCTTCATCGGTCATGGACGGGTACAGCGCAGGGATGTAGGACCGTTCCTCGAAGATCGAACGAAGGTCGAACAAGGAAGAGGGGACATGGGTCCCCTTTTTCATTGCCAGGGCGGACGTGGCAGAGGGGTGACACAGGCAGAAGAGGCGTGACGGGGGTGCGGAAGGCCGGAAGACGTCGGTGGAGCTAGAGGCAGAGCGCACCGGGGGGGCAGACGCGGCGAGGGGGGAGAGACGCTCGGTTAGGAACGACGATTGAGTCGGTCGGTGAGCCCTAGGGGGCGATCCGCAGCCGCTGGCCGACCTTCAGCAAGACTTCACCACTTCTCATTCCGTTCCAACGACGGAGGTCTGCAATAGGCCGGTTGTAGCGCTGGGAGATGATCCACAGGGACTCGCCTCGCCGAACGGTGTGATACCCCGATGAGGACTTGGCAGGAGCCGACGCCGTACGTCGAGTACTGCGGGTCGTCCCGTTCAACGGGATGATCAAGCGCCGGCCAATCCGGAGCCGTCGAGGATGTACGTTGTTGTTGGCCGCCCTGAGCAGGCGGACGCTCACTCCGTATCGCATTCCAATCCCGGACAGCGTCTCGCCACGCCGAACCCGGTGATACACGAACGTCACGCGCTTATCGGGGGGAAGCTCGGAGTAACGGCGAGCCACCTTGGCGCCCGCTCCTCGCGGCACACGCACAATCGACGGACGGCTCGGTGGTGTCACTCGCCGGATGTACTGCGGATTCAGCTCCACGAGCGTCGCCAAGGTCGTGTCGGCCAGCCGAGCCAGCACGTCGAGGCCGGTGGCATCGGGGACGGTGATTTCGTCGTAGAGCAGCGGCTGGAGATACGGAATGCTGTCAAAACCGAACTCCAGCGGCTCTTTGGCGATCCGGGCAGCGGCGATGAGCTTTGGTACGTAGTCCCGCGTTTCCCTTCGAAGGTATCGCCGCCTCGACAGGTCGAAGAACGTCGCGTCGGAGATCGAATCGGCCCCCCGCAACCTCCGGATTCCCCTGGAGACCCGGCCTTCGCCGCCGTTATACGCCGCCGCCGCGAGATACCAGGAGCCGAACAGCTCGTAGAGATCAGACAGATAGCGTGCGGCGGCGTCGGTCGCCTTGAACGGATCCCTTCGCTCGTCCACCCACGCGTCCACCGTGAGGCCGTACCGTCTGCCCGTACTGGCCATGAACTGCCACATGCCGACCGCCCGTGCCCGCGACACGGCGGTGTTGGAGTACCCGCTTTCGATGAACGCCAGGTACGCGAGATCCTCGGGCAGCCCATGCGCGCCGAACTTGACTCGTACCATGCCCTCGTACCGGTGCATCCGTCCGAGCCAGATCGTAAAACGACGCCGGGCCGTGGTCAGGTAATACTGCTCGTAGTAGCGCACCCGGTCATGAGCGGCAAACGACTCGACGTCGATATCGAAGCGCGGACCGGAGACGCTCGCCGCACCGCCCCGAGGGCCAAGCGCCAATCGGACACTCTCGCTGTCTCCGGGGGTCGGCGCAGCCAGAACCCCGCGCAAGTCGACTCCCCTCTTTCCGAGACCGCGGAACTCGAGCTGGCTCAACGCCGTCAGCGCAGCTTCGTCGGCTGCCGAATCCTCCGCCGTGGGGACCGGCACCGGCACCGCCACCGGCTGCGCCTTCGGTGGCACGGCTGCCCGAGCCGGCTCCAGGTCGATCAGTGCGGGTCGGGAACCGCCACACCCCAAGGCTCCGAGCAGCACCGCGAAAGCGGCGGTACGCTGCGCAGATTGCACGACCTGGGGCATTACGAGCATCCGCATGATTTCGTGTCGATTACCTCATGTAAACGATGTTACCGAGCAGTCTGTTCGTAGCGTTGAGTACCGCAAGCACTGCGCCACGATGCACCTCGTCCACGGTCAGACAGGACCCCACCACG